>PMDX01000199.1:205-5079 GCA_003154635.1 Actinomycetota bacterium
ATCGGGGCGACCGGCGTGCGCATGATCTACGAGGTGACCAAGCAGCTCCAGGGCCGCGCCGACGGCCGCCAGCGCGAGAACGCCAAGGTCGGTATGGCTCACAACCTGGGGGGCCTCGGAGGTGTCGTCTGCGGCGTCGTCATCCTCACCAACGAAAAATAGCGCTTTTGCCACAGATCTGTTCGGCTTTATCAGGCGGGTCTAACAGCGCTTACGAGCATTGCGAGTGGGAAAAGCCTCACAAGTCGGGAGCCCGTTGGCGTTAAACCGGCGTCCGCGATCATCGAGGTCAGGGAGACACGGTCGTAGTAGTTGTCATCCGTCGCTATCTTGCGGCCATACGCCAGCATGAGGCGGCCACGGAGCCCTTCGCTGCACATGTCACAGATATAGAGCTTCCCATTGGGCTTAAGCAGGCGCGCCATCTCGGAGAGTGCTCTCGCGGGGTCAGGGAAGTGGTGGAATGCGATTGAGGAGATAACCACGTCGAACTCCTCCGACTCCAGTGGGACGGAGTCGGCGCCGGCTCCTATGAACTCGATGGCGTTGTTGCCCCCATTGAGGTTCGCGGCCGCTTTGAGCATTCCCTCGCTGGCGTCTACACCGACTAGCCTGGAGGCTCCACCCGCGTAGAGTCTCCGGAGCATGTCGCCCGTGCCACACCCAACATCGAGGACGCTCATCCCGCTTACGCCGCCCACCTCGCGCTCGAGGGTTTCGTGAACGGGGGCGTAGAACCAGCGCCATGTGAACGATTTTTCGTACGTGGAAGACCACGAGTCGAACCGTTCCGCTGAGTTGGTCTGGATACCGAGACGGTTCCGCGCCATCAGGGCCCTTTCATTTAGTCAGTAGTCGACGCCGATGAAATATTTCCAGTCGAGCCCGTAACGACCTTTCTCGAGAACACGGTCGCGGAGGCGTGAGGGAACGATCCGCGAGCCCAGGAACCAGTCGAGCCCTTTCTCTGACAGCTTCGCAAGCGGCCCGGGAAGTCGTGAGAGCTTCGAGTACCAAACCCTCAGCAAAGTGAAGTTCTCACAGATCATGTTGACCTGCTCGCGGGACATCTTGTCGAGCTTCAGCTCAGAGCGCCCGGAAAAGAGCGTGTCGGGCGTGGCGTCACCGATCATGCCGCCATCCGAGCAGACCTTGTGTATCCTCGTATTGGGAAACGGGCACAGCGCGGTTACCTGTGCGAGTCCGGGTTCTATGCGAGCGTTCATCTTGACCGTATCGAGTGCCATAGCGAGCGTCTCGTGAGGAAACCCGGTCATGTTCAGAGCTNNCTCGAAAGCACGGTAGATCTTGTCGTCATCCATGTTGCGCTCCAGGACGTTCTTCCTCAGCCACGTGTTGCCGCTCTCTACACCCATCGCAATCGCGCTGCAACCCGCGCTTGCGAGGAGCTCGACCATTTCCTCGTTCAGAAGGTCCACGCGCGCATTGCAGATGAACGGCAGGCCGACTTTCTCCCTGTAGAGCGCGGCGAACTCCCTGAACCACTTTCGGTCGAGGGTCAGGATATCGTCGTCAAAGCGGACCTGTTCGATGCCCGGAAAATCGGACCGCGTCGCCTCGATCTCGGCGACTACATTGCCCGGGCTGCGGAACCTCACGTACTTGGAGCCGTTGGGATAGATGCTCCTCTGGAGGTGGTTGCAGCAGTAACTGCAGTTGAACGGACACCCCCTGGAGGCCATCATGGTCAGGCGGTTCTTCTGGTTGCTCGCGAAGTTTTCCCGGTCGAAGATGCTGCGGTCGGGGAATGGCAGCGCATCAAGGTCTTCGATCAGCGGCCTGACGGGGTTGCGCCAGACAGTGCCATCCGGCGACCTTCCCCATATCCCCCCGATGCAGTCCACCGGCTCACCGGCCTCAATGGCGTTGCAAAGGTCAAGGAAAGCCTCCTCACCCTCTCCGACACAGATGTAATCGATGGCGGGCTCGGCGATGGCTTCCTCAGGAGCGGTTGTCGGGTGCACGCCGCCGCAGATGGTCGGAACGCCGAGCTCTTTCTTGACGAGTGCCGCGATGTCCTGGACCTTGCCGAACTGCAGGGTAGTCGCAGAGAACGCCACGAGGTCGGGGTTTGATCTCGAGATTACATCAACCAGCTCCCGGCGCTCCAATGGCTTTATCAGGTGGATGAGCTCCACATTGTGGCCTCCACGTTTCAGGAAAGCGGAAAGGTATCCGATGCCGAGGTACACACGCCCCTGCGGCTCGGTTTGTGTCTCCATGGTCTCGAAGTAATCGGGATATATAAACGTGACTCTCATATGACAGTTCCTTCGACACCGGGCTTCACGCCCGCAAACAGACCCGCGAGCAGAACGGCGAGCCCAAATACCAGCATGCCCAGCGGAATGTACGCGAACTGCAACCTGAACTTGGCCAATTGGTCCTTGGCGTTGACGGTGACAGTCGCTGAAGACTGCGGCAGCTGGTCATAGGCGACGCTGTTGAGCGCCTGGGTCATTGCGAAAGCGTCCCTGCCCGGGCCTTTGATCGTAATAGAGACGGATTCCTCGAACCTGTCGGTCGAGACTATCGTACCGGACTTCGGCTCCACCTTCAGAGCGACGACGGAGCTGCCCGTATAAATCGGCTTTACGGTCTGGTTGTCGGCCAGTGCGGGCACAGCAGAGGACAGTATCTGTCTCGCCTGGGCTCCCGTGAGCTGATCCGGGAACCCGGCGGGCGGTTTCGCCAGAGGCTGGTTGCCGTAAGCCATCTGGTAGTCGTAAACCTCGATGCCGTTGAACTTCTCGGACTTTACGTACTTCGCCGGGTATGTCTTCCCGGTGAGCTCGCTCCATAGGGGCACCGAACTCGCAGGCGAATTGAAGGGGAACACCAGCAGGTATCCGGACCTGCGCCGGTCGGCCCGCTTGCTCGAGACCATTGCTCCCGTCCGCCTGTCGAGCGCATAGACGCTTCCGGCAGTGGAGAGAAGCGTCCGCGGGTCGTGCGTGAAGACGTTGTCCTCGGTCTTCATGATCGCCGTTTTGGTGGTTGAGTCGAGGGGCCGGCTGAAGACCCTCCTGCTGAGCTGGACCTGGACCTGCGCCGGCTGGGCGCTCCCCGTCGCCTGCTGTCCCGGCGGGTTGACGAAATTCGTGATGGTCCCGTTCAGGTAGAGAAGCTCGTCAATATTGGTCGGTACCACTTTCAGGGCGGGCGCTATCGCAAGCCTCCATGCGAACGCGAGCAGGATCAGCGCGCAGCCCGCTATCACGAGCACAGAGTTGGACCTCTGCCTCTTTATTGCTTTCCACCTTAAAGCGAAACTCATCATCGGGGTCCTCGCGGCCTGCCTGTCCGGTTCAGGTCGCATGCTGTTCCTCGTCCTGCTTCTATCCGGTAGGTACTGCCTCGTAATTGTAACAAACCGGCGGGTTTTTCTTTCTCTCGAGCCTGCCCACCGCCATTCCAGGTTTCCGGCACGTGCACTTTACGGCTCTGATATATTATCAATGGCAATCGGCAAAGGAGTGTACCTGATGGCAGATTCTAAGGGCAGGGTAGTCGTGATCGGAAGCGGCGTCGGTGGAGCCGGGTCCGCGGCGCTCCTGGCGAAGGAAGGTTTCGATGTTACAGTCCTAGAGCGAAACAGTTTTCCCGGCGGCAAGGCGGCGAGCTTCGAAAAAGACGGCTTCGTCTACGACACCGGGGTCCACGCTGTGGGAAGCGGTGAGAAGGGTCCGCTCGGCGAGATAAACCGCCGGGTCGGCGGAAACCTCGAATGGGCGTTCATCGAAGGCAACCGCATATGTCTCGGAAACCGGGTATCCACTTACCCGCTGGACTTTTCGTCAGACGAAGCGATAAAGGATATTCTCGAAGGCATCGGCGTCAAACCCGAGAACATGGACGACTGCTACGTCTGCTTCAAGGAGTTGGCCGCGGTCAAGAGCGATTCCGAGATGGAAGAGCTCGAGACCGTGCCGCTCAAAGATTTCGTCGAGCGCTACACCGATGATGTCATGTTCCACCAGATGATCAACGCGACCAGCGGCATGCTGATGGTTGTCACTTACTTCACCGCATCGACGAGCGAGTTCATCTACTGTTTCGGGAACATGGCCGCGAGCGCGTCCCTTTCTTACCCCAAAGGCGGCATGGGGTCCATAGCGATCTCGTATCTGGACGCGTTCGAGCGTATGGGCGGCAGGATCGAGTACGGAAGGCGCGTCGAGGGCATAGTCATCGAGGACGGCACGGTGAAGGGCGTGCAGGCCGGCGAGATGATACCGGCTGACATAGTTGTCTCGAACATGGGCCTGCAGCCGACAGTGAGGATGATCGAGGAACACCTCCCGGGTGACTACGTCAAAAGGGCCATGAAATACAGGAACTCGTACGGTGCCGTCAGTGTGAAGTACGCACTCGATGCAGAAGTGGTACCTTACCCGATGACCCTGTGGATTCCCGACATGAACGACCAGGAAGCACTGGACAAGTACGTCGGGATAATGTACCCGGTGCCATCGATCCCCGACCCGGACCTCGTGCCCGAGGGCTGCCAGCTTGTGCTCGCGGGAGCGGTGCTATCCGCGAACCCCAAGTATGCGGAGCTCGGCCAGATGTGGCTCGACCGGATAGAGGCGACGATGCAGATGCTGCACCCGGGCATCGAGGAACACGTCATCTGGAAGATCCGCACCGACATAGCATATACCGCGCAGATATCAGGACGCGACGAGGGCGAGGTCATCGGTCTAAACCAGGATATCCGCCAGGTGGGCAAGAACCGTCCGAACCCCAGAATGCCGATCACGGGGCTCTACCTGGTGGGAGCCGACGCCGGCGGGCGTGGAATAGGCACCGAGATGGCGGGAGAGAGCGCTATAAACGTCAGTAATATGATA
>PMDX01000183.1:0-2742 GCA_003154635.1 Actinomycetota bacterium
TGGACGGTACGACCCGGGATAACCATTTGCCGGCGATCGCACCTATGAAGGACGTGAGAAGCAGTGCAAGCGTTCCGCCCAGGAAGATGAAGATCGGTTCTTTGAACCTGGATGTCATGGCTATGAGAGCGAGCTGGGTCTTGTCACCGAGCTCCATGAAGGCGATAACGGCGAGCGAAGTGAGAAAGGGGCCATGCGGTTTCTTGACCCGCTCCGTTTCGTCTTTNNAACGAAAGGAGCCCGAAGATGATGAAGATGCCAGCGGATACGTACTGGATCACGTCTTTCGGAACGTACCTGGCCAAGACCTCTCCGACGGTTACGGCGAGCGCGTTCATGATCACGAACGCCGCGCCGGCACCCAGAAACACGGGAAGGTACCCGTACCTGGCTGAGAGAGTGAGTATCGCGATCTGTGTCTTGTCGCCGAGTTCGGCGATGAACGTCACGCCGAACGCGGTGCCGAAAGCCTTTATGATCATGCTGCGATTATAGTCGACGCCTTGCGCAGGCATTTACACGAGGATAAATCTGATATTATTCTGTATGCCCTCGCGGCCGCCCGGCCGATGAGGGCATATGTCCAGACAGAAGTGGACGGACTATTACGCAGGGAGGGAAGCAATGGCAGGCATAGTGGCGTACGGGGCTTACATCCCGTGGCTTAGGCTCGAGCGAAAGCGCATTGCCGAGGCCTGGGGAATTCCGGGGGCCCCGGGGGAGATCGCGGTTGGTAACTTTGACGAGGACAGCGTGACCATGGCCGTCGAGGCCGGGCGCGATTGTATTCTTGACGAACCCGAGGGAGTTGGAGGAATCTACTTTGCTTCGACGTCGCCTCCTTACGCGGAGAAATCCTGCGCGACGATAGCAGCCTCCGTGTTAGACCTGTCGCCAGGTTCCGTGACGGCCGATTTCAGTCTCTCGCTCTCGTCCGGCGTCTCGGCTCTGGTGGCGGCCGCCGCGGCGGTGGACCAGGGGATCGCTCCGAGCATGCTCGTGACAGCGGCTGAGTGCCGGCTGCCGGAGCCCAAGACCGCGGACGAGCAAACGTTCGGCGATGGAGCTGGAGCCGTGCTGGTGGGCAACGAGGGCGCCATTGCGGAGATCAAGGGAGTCTACTCCTCATACGATGAAATGGTCGCCACCTGGCGTTTTCCCGAGGACAGGACGGTCAGGGACAACTCGCGCTTCTATGTCGCGAAGGGATACGTGCCGGCGCTGCTTTCGGCTTTCAAGGGAGCGGCCGAGAAGTTCGGCGTCTCCCCGGACGAGATAGCAAAGGTGGTCTACCCGGCACCTGACTTCCGCGCTCACGGGCAGGTTGCAAAGGCGCTAAAGTTAAAGCCTGAGCAAGTCCAGGACGCGATGTTCGCTTTTGTCGGTGGGTGCGGGTGCGCCCAGCCGCTCATGATGCTCGTAGGAGCCCTCGAAGAGGCCAAACCGGGTGACAAGATATTGCTCGCCGGCGCCGGAGATTCGTTTACAGTTCTACTGCTCGAGGTCACGGACGCGATCGAGAGCCTGCCACCGAGGCGAGGCATCAAGGGCCATATCGGCTCAAAGGGCAACCTGCCCAGCTACGCCAAGATGCTCGAGTACAAGGACCTCCTCAAGACCGAGGAGGGCGATGCAGTTTCTTCGATGATACTGATGTGGAGAGACCGCAAATCGGTGCTCCCGCTCTACGGCAAGAAGTGTAACGCCTGCGAGACGGTGTACTTCCCGCCCAGGAGGGTATGCCCCAACTGTTTCGCCCGCGAGGAAAACGAGGACAGGCGGCTCGCGCGAAAGGGCAAGCTCTTCAACTTTATCGACGACAACCTCTACATCTCTCCCGAGCCACCGACTACGCTGACGATTTCTGACCTGGACGACGGCGCCAGGATATTCCTTCAAATGACCGACAGAAACGTTGGTGATGTCGAGATAGACATGCCTGTCGAGTTGACGTTCCGGAAGATACACGACGGCGGCGGCTTCCATAACTACTTCTGGAAGACCAGGCCCGTACGCTAAGGAGGGTTTGAAAATGGCTGATCTCAAAGACGTCGCCGTGATCGGTGTCGGTGCCACCAAGTTCGGAGAGAACTTCGAATGGGGCGTTGACGACATGTTGACCATAGCGGGGTTCGAAGCGATGGACGACGCGGGTATAAAGCCCGAGCAGATCGAGGCGGGCTGGATCGGCATCCAGTACCCGTTCACAGGCTTATCGGGAGCTACCATGTCCGACGCGCTGAAGACTTACGATATACCAATCACCCATACCGAGAACTACTGCGTTTCCGGACTCGATGCGTTCCGAAACGCGTGTCTGGCCGTGGCGAGCGAACAGTTCGACATGGTCATCGCATGTGGGGTGGAGAAGATAACCGACCAGACCGGGCGCGGGTTGCCGACCGCCGGGTTCGGGCATCCTGTGCAGATCGCCGGGATAACGGCGCCCTCGGCGTTCGGGCTCGCTTTCCCGAGGCACGCAAAGGCTTTCGGTACGACCAAGGAGCACCTCGCCCACGTGGCGGTCAAGAACCACTTCAACGGCGCGGTCAATCCAAAGGCGCATTTCCGCCGCGAGGTCACGCTCGAGCAGGTCATGAAGGCCCCGGTCATCTCGGGTCCGTTGGGCCTTCTCGACTGCTGCCCCATATCCGACGGCTCCGCCGCCGCGATAATCACGCGCACCGATATAGCCAAGAAGTACCGCGACGACTACGTGACCATCAAGGGCATGGGGTTCGC
>PMDX01000183.1:2783-2925 GCA_003154635.1 Actinomycetota bacterium
GACCTGGGCTTCTGCAAGAAGGGTGACGGCGGCCCGGCGACGGCCGAGGGTCGCTTCAACATCGACGGCCAGGTGGCGATCAACCCCTCGGGTGGGTTGAAGTGTTTCGGGCATCCCATCGGGGCGACCGGCGTGCGCATGA
>PMDX01000118.1 GCA_003154635.1 Actinomycetota bacterium
GATCAACCCCGGCAACTCGGGGGGAGCGCTTTGTGACGGAAACGCCAAGCTGATAGGCATTAACGCGGTAATAGCCACCTCGTCCGGCGGCTCCGAGGGCATCGGGTTCGCCATCCCCGTAAACACCGCGATCAGCATTGCCGACAGCATCATAGGGGGCAAGCCGGTGTCCCACCCGTACCTGGGCGTTCAGGGCCAGACGGTCAGCCAGGACATAGCGACCCAGTACAACCTGCCGGTGACCTCAGGGGCGTATATCACCAGTGTCATTCCCGGGGGTCCTGCCGATAAGGTCGGCATGAAGTCCGGGGACATAATCGTCGCCATTAACGGGCAGCCCGTAAAGTCGATGGACGACGTGGTGGCCGCAGTACGGAAGCTCAAGGTCGGGGACAAAGTTTCCGTGACCTACTACCAGGGCAGCAGCAAGAAAACGGCGGAGGTGAAGCTCCAGGAGAAGCCCGCGAACGCCGGCCAGTAGAGGACTCAACTGAGAAAAGTCCCTCGGTGGCGGCATAAGAGGGGACCGGGACATGCTAGCGACCTGTGTGTTGGATGCTGAGTGCGGGAAGCGTGCACGACCCGGTCCCTTTTGTCATAATGCACCTGCACGGTATGTAAAGATCTAATTGACTGGCTGGATATGTCTAAAGAACAGATAACAAGTCTCATCGAAGAGTCCATACGGGCGGCGATCGGCGAAGGCAAGCTGCCGCCCGTGGAGCCCGGCCGTATCGAGCTCGACCGGCCCAAGCGGAAGGAGCACGGCGACTGGGCGACCAATGTCGCGCTGGCCGTAGCCGGCAGGGTGGGCATGAACTCCCGCGACGTGGCGGCGATAATCGCCGAATCCATTAAACCCGCCCCGGACATCATTTCCCGCGTGGAGGTGGCCGGCCCGGGGTTCATAAACTTTCACCTCGCTCCCGCATTCGTCCGGAGCATCCTCTACGAGGTCGCGGAAAAAGGTAAGAAGTTCGGGATGTCGGACGTCGGCGCCGGGCGAAAAGTGCAGGTCGAGTTCGTGAGCGCAAACCCGGTAGGGCCTCTACACGTGGGTCACGGCCGGTGGGCGGCGCTGGGCGACGCGCTGGCCAGCGTTATGAGCCACGCCGGCTATAACATCGAGCGCGAGTACTACGTCAACGACTACGGAACCCAGATGTTGAACTTCGGGCTGTCGATCTCCGCGCGGTATCTCGAGGCGCTGGGCCGGCCCGGGGAGCTCCCCGAAGGCGGGTATGCGGGGCAGTATATCGTTGACATAGCAAGTCGGATCGTCGCCGAGCACGGGGACGAGTACCTGGAGCTGCCCGAGAGCGCGCGGGCGGAGCTTTTCATCGAGATGGAATACCCGCGGATGCTGGAGTCGATAATGGGAACGCTCGAGAGGATGGGCGTCGTGTTCGACGTCTGGTTCAGCGAGCGCGAGCTATACCGCAGCGGTGAGATCGCCGAGGCGCTGGAGGCGCTCGAGGCCGGCGGCAAGGCTTATCGAAAGGACGGCGCGCTGTGGCTCCACACGACCGAATACGGTGACGAGAAGGACCGCGTCCTGGTGCGCGCGAACGGCGAGCCGACGTATTTCGCGTCGGATATCGCATATCATCATGACAAGATGAGGCGCGGTTTTGATACCATCATCGACATCTGGGGAGCGGACCACCACGGCTACGTTCCGCGCATGAACGCTTCGATGGAAGCGATGGGGTCTGGTGCCGAGCACCTCGAGGTGATACTGGGGCAGCTGGTCAAACTGTTCCGTGGCGGCGAGCCCGTCACGATGTCCAAGCGCACCGGCGAGATAGTGACCCTGGACGAGCTCATCGAAGAAGTGGGGGTCGACGCGGCGCGCTATTTCTTCCTGCAGCGCTCAAACGACTCGCCGCTGGATTTTGACATCGAGCTCGCAAAGCGCGAGTCGCCGGAAAACCCGGTCTTCTACGTTCAGTACGCGCACGCCCGAATCTGCAGCATCCTTCGCTACGCCGGGGAGTCGGGCGCGGACCTCTCGGATCCGGCTCCCGGCGAGCTCGAGCTGCTCCAGACCGAGGCCGAGATGGACCTGTTGAGAAAGCTGGCGGAGCTCGAGGAGATCGTGGAGTTCTGCGCGGAGCGCAGGGTGCCGCACCGCCTGACGGGCTACGCGGAGGATCTCGCGTCGCTGTTCCATGCTTTCTACAGGGACTGCCGGGTGATCACCGAAGACGAGTGCATGACGAGGGCGCGGGTATTCGCGGTTCGCGCGGTCAGGCAGGCACTTGAGATAGTGCTCGGTCTTATCGGGGTCTCGGCGCCCGAGAAGATGTAGCTTCAGACCAGGAAGCGAGGTGAGCCCGTTTGCGCTTCGGCTATCACGTGCGGATGTCGGGCGGCCCCATCTCGGCGCTGTTGGAAGGTATCGACGCGGGTTGCGAGGCGATACAGATGTTCCCCGGTAGCCCACAGCGGTGGGGGACGCCACCGGTCTCCGACGAGCAGGCCGTGGAGTTCATCGAGGCAAGGAGCAACTCGGGCATCGACCCTGTCCTGCTGCACGCGATATACCTCATCAACATGGCTGCACCTTCAGACTCGATCTTCAAGCGTTCCGTCGGGTCGCTCGCAAGCGCGCTGGCCAAGGCTGACAGGTTGGGCGCAACGGCTGTGATATCGCACATTGGCAATCACAAGGGAGAAGGTGAGGAGTTCGGCCTGAAAAGGATAGCCGAGGCGGTTGACTCCTGCCTCGGACACTCCACCGGCGACGCAATGCTCCTCCTCGAGACGACTGCCGGCGCAGGCACGTCAATAGGCAACACGTTCGAGCAGTTCGGTGCGGTCTTCGACATGGCCGGCCGGCCGGAGAGACTCGGATTCTGTCTCGACACCTGCCATATCTTCGCCGCGGGTTACGACATCAGCACGCCCGCCGGCGTCGACGATGCCCTTGACGAGCTAGACCACTACATCGGTCTGGACAGGCTCAAGGCGCTTCATCTCAACGACTCGAGGGGAGAGTGCGGATCGCATCTCGACAGGCACGAGCACATCGGCCAGGGAATGATCGGCCTCGAATCGTTCCGCCATATGGCCAACCATCCAGCGTTACGCGGCCTTCCCGCCATCGTCGAGCTCCCATACGAAAACCGTGACAAAGACTCCCTCGATGACCTCTCCCTGTTGCGCTCTCTTGTCGAACCGCAAGAGCGTAGCGGAGAAGAGGATTAATCGTGATGATGATGGTCTTCGGCGGACATCCGTTCCTGAGCGTCGAAGAGCAAGTCACCGGCTTCCTTTACTTCTCTCGAGGCTTGTTCGAGGAGAGCGATCACGTGCTCGAGCTTCGTGCTCACCTCGGGCACGCCCCTGTGGGAAGACAGAGAAGCCCAGTGCCCGGTCGCGGCTGCCTCGTTCTCAAGCCTTATCGCCAGGTGGCGGACGGCCGTCTTGATAGCCACCAGGTCGGGGTGGGTCGTATGCATGTTTAGAACCTCCCTGTCCACGGATGCCCCCGCGACGATTTGGGTGCGCTTGACCGGGGCAACAGCCGGTCACTAAGTATATAATATTGCTACAGCCCGATTGACTTGGAAGGCACGATTGATATTCAGGGGAAGATTTGAACGATTTTATCTACAAAACAGGCACGCTGTACTGTGAAGAACTGCGAGTCTCCGACATAGCGGAGAAGGTGGGTACACCCTTCTACCTCTATAGCAAGAACACGTTCACCAGCCACTTCAACGCGGTGGACCAGGCATTTGGAGACGTACCGCACATCATAGCCTATTCGGTGAAGGCGAACAGCAACGTGGCTATAGTCAGCCTGATGGCCCATCAGGGCGCAGGGGCCGACGTGGTGTCGGGTGGAGAGCTCTTCCGCGCGCTTCAGGCGGGTGTGGACCCAGGCAAGATAGTCTTCGCCGGCCTGGGCAAGACGGCGTCAGAGATAGAATACGCCCTCAAAGAGGGCATCCTGATGTTCAACGTGGAGTCCAGCCAGGAGCTGATGCTGATCAACGAGATCGCTTCCGGGATGGGCGTCGAGGCCCCCATAGCGCTGAGGGTCAATCCTGACATCGACCCGCAAACCCACCCCTACGTCGCAACCGGGCTCAAGCAGAGCAAGTTCGGGATACCGCTATCCCAGGCCATGGCCGAGTACGAGGTCGCGCAGAGGCTGCCCGGGCTAAACCCGGTGGGTATACATCAACACATCGGTTCGCAGATCATGGACTCCGCGCCGTTCGAGAACAGCCTGGTCAAGATAACCAACCTCGCGCGGAGCCTTTCCGTCCTGGGGATGGACATCAAGTACATCAATATCGGTGGCGGTTTCGGGATCCAGTACACAGACGAGGAAGCCCCGGCCCCCGACCAGTTCGCAAACGCGATCGTGCCGCTGCTGAAGGACACGGGCTGCACTGTCATCTTGGAGGTCGGCAGGATGATAGCCGGCAACGCGGGCATCCTTGTCACCTCGGTGCTCTTCAACAAGCAGGGCGAGGAGAAGAAGTTCGTAGTCGTGGATGCAGCAATGAACGATCTCATCCGGCCGAGCCTCTATCAAGCGATCCACCAGAAAAGCCCGGTCGCCGAGCGGGACGGAGCCGAGGAGCTGAAAGTCGACGTCGTCGGCCCGATCTGCGAGTCTGGCGATTTCCTCGGGCAGGACCTGAACCTTCCCGAAGTTCAACCCGGAGATCTCCTGGCGGTGTTCACCGCCGGCGCGTACGGGTTCGCGATGTCGTCCAATTACAACTCACGCACGCGCGTGCCCGAGATTCTCGTCTCGGGTCGCAAAGCATACGTTATCAGGCGGAGGGAAACGTTCGAGGACCTGATCCGCGGTGAGGCTATCCCCGACGATATGTTGTAGTTCTGGGCGGACGCGCAGGCCAGCTTTCGAAGGCGAAGGAGACGGACATGGCGCAGGAACGGGCCGTCGTTTCTCTGGTAGACGCCAAGCGAGACCTTCCCGGAACGGTTGCTTCTGTCATGGACGAGCACTCCGTTGCCGAGACCATCCGTTCGAAGCCCGAGGTCTACGTCAAGATCAACGCCATCGACTTCAAACCGTACTGCTACACCAGCCTTGAGGTAACGGGAGCGGTGCTTGACTACTGCCGGAAGGCGGGGGCCAGAAAGCTCTTCCTGATGGAGAACTCAACCCAGAGCAACTTTACGCGACTGGTGTTCCATGTCGCCGGTTTCGACAAGCTCGCAAAGGAGAGCAAAGCCGTACCGCTGTACCTCGACGAGGGAAGGCAATCGGTGGTCAACCTTCCCCACATGGGATACGACATCCACGTCTCCGAGCACGTCAAGCGGATAATCGACCAGAGGGATAGCGTCACATACGTCGACGTTCCCAGGCTCAAGACCCACTCGATGACAGTCCTGACGTGTGGGATAAAGAACCAGTACGGGCTCGTGATGCACCACGACCGCTCCAGGGACCACAACTGGCGGCTCCACCGCAAAATCGCCGACATCTACAGCGTGGTGCAGCCCGACTTCACGCTGATCGACGGTACCGTAGCGACCATTAACGGGCACTATCCACCAGAAGCCCTGCAGAGACAGTGTCTCGTTCCGTTCAACATCGTCATCGGCGGCAGGGATACGCTGGCCGTTGACACCGTATGCGCGAGGGTCTTCGGCTACGAGGTCGATGAGGTCGGGCACCTGGCGGAGGCGCGGGATATGGGCCTCGGCTGCGCGGACCTGGACGGCATCGAGGTGAGGGGCGAGCCCCTGTCCCGGTTCGAGAAGAAATATCCGTACCAGCTCTACGACGCGTTCCCGCCGGACGTGGAGATAATCCGCGGCGAGGAGCGCAACTGCCTGGAAGGTTGCGACGCCAACACTCTCGCGCTCCTTCAGATGCTCTATCTCGATTTCGACGGAAAAGGCGGATTCAGCATCGTCATGGGCAAGGGGTTTGACCGACAGAAAATAGACGCCCTCCAGGGAAAGGTGCTGGTAGCCGGACCGTGCGCGTACGACGAAGTGGGCGAGACCCTGATCCGCCGGCTCGGAAAGCGGAACGTCGCCTTCACGCGTGAGTGCAACGACCTTGCGGGTACGACCGGAGGCCTGACCAGGCTCATGAAGGTGAATGCCCTCAAGATGGTGCCGATAAATCCCCTCAAGTCCCTGCAACTTCTCGCGCAAGCCAAGCTCCACAGGTCCACCGCTCGCATCCCACCCCTTGTGCATTTCTAACGAGGTTGGACGCCGGATCCGGATTTGAAACGCGCTGACGGTTCGCGCTATAAGGAGTAGAGTACCAGACGGATAGAATGGTGGAACAAAAGCGGGGAGAAGAGGGCATCAAAGACGCGGAGTTTGTGGCCAGGAAGAAGAAAGCGCTCGAAGTGGACAGGCGGCTGGCGGCGGCTTTCGGGATAACACTTCCCGCCGACGACAGGGATATTGTTCACGAGTTGATCCACGCGGTGCTTTCACAAAACACACACAGGCGCAATTATAACCTGGCTTACGGAAGGCTCATGGAGGAATTCGGAACCGTGCAGGCAATCGCCGAGGCGCCGTTGTCCCGAATCGAGAAGGCCATCCGGCCCGGCGGGCTGTCGAAGCAGAAGTCCACGGCCATAAAAGAGATCCTCGGCGTCATCAGGGAGACGCGAGGCGACTACTCGCTCGAGTTCGTCCGGGACATGTCGGTGCCGGACGCGCGCCGGTTCATGGAATCGCTTCCCGGTGTGGGCCCAAAGACCGCCTCGGTCGTACTGATGTTCGCCGACGGCCGGAAAGTGCTTCCCGTCGACACGCACGTCCTGCGGACGAGCAAGAGGATCGGGCTCGTCGATGAGAACACAAGCGCGGAGCAGGCTCAATCCGAGCTGGAGGCGCTTGTGCCGCCGGCAAAGAGGCCGGGGATGCACGTGAACCTTGTCCACTTGGGCCGCGAAGTCTGCCACGCCCGCAATCCCGCACACGAGGTATGCCCCGTCAACGCGGTGTGTGACTATTACCAGGGGACCCGGTGATCGCGGTGGAAGGCACTTCCGCCCAAACCACTGCCGGTTCGAAGCCCATTGCAGCGTGGTTCTGTGCTTACACCCCTATCGAGGTGCTGGCGGCTGCCGGTCTCGAGCCTGTCCGGTTGTTCGGCAAGCCCGGGAATTCGGAGTCCGCCGATTCTATCCTCGGGACGAACATCTGTCCTTACGTCAGGGCCTGCCTCGAGCAGGGACTTGCGGGTGAGGCCCCGGGCGTGGTAGTTTTCGCGGGTTGCTGCGACAGTATGAGGCGTCTGTACGACGCATGGTCGTTTTATTGCCATCCCGAGTTCGCGTATGCCATGGATGTGCCACGGAGCACGAGCGATACGTCCCTCCAACTGTATCGCGCGGCTATCGCGGACCTTGTCCTCTCTCTCGAGCGTTTCACGGGCACGGAGATCGGCTCCGACGCACTTGCGAGCGCGATCTTTCACCGCTCCAGCGCCGACGCCACCCTTGCGCGTTTCTTGCCGACTGATGACAGGGGACTGTCGATGGGCTCCGAGGAGTACCTCGGGTTGTTCACCGATGCCCAGACGGCACCGCCCGAAGATTTCACCAGGCGGTGGGACGTACGTTCACGAGAGGACCAGGCGGGCGGACCTGGAGGGTCGCGAAAGGCCGTGATAGTGACCGGTAACCTGATAAGACCGGGGAAGCTTCTCGGGGTCATAGACGAGTGTGGAGGCACCGTAGCCTCCCTCGACCTCTGTTCAGCGGAGAGGTTCCTCACCTGGGACGAAGCGGCGTTGGAACGGATCCGGGACATGAGCCGTGATAGCCTACTCGACGAGCTTTCTCGGCGCTATCTCATGAGGACCCCGTGCCCCCGAATGCTGAACAGAGCAGAGAGGTACGACCGGCTCACCGCGGATGCCGCCAGGCTCGGGGCCCGCGGCGTTGTCATCGTGCCACTGATGTTCTGCGACCCGTTCCTGTACGACCTTCCGTCGCTCGAGAACCACCTCGACGCGGCGGGGATTCCATCGCTGGTCCTGCAGAGCGACTACCAGGACGAGAATGTCGGGCAGTTGACCACCCGTATCGAGGCGTTCATGGAGATGATATAGATGGGCACGGTCGAGATGTTGGCCGAAAGGTTCAGATCGACGATTTCCCCCGAGCTCCTGCAGACGCGGAGATTCTGGGCCGCCATATCCGCTCTCACGCGAGCGCAGTTCGGCCCCGCGAGGAGAAACCCGGATGCTGCCGCGATGCAGCAGGCGATCGACAGCACCAGGGACGCATTCCTCGGTCACGGGCCTGTCGCCTGGGCCAGTCTCCTCATACCAACTGAGCTTCTGCACGGTGCGGGAGTAGTCGGATTCTACCCCGAAATTGCAGCCGCCGTCCTGACCACGGGGCGCTTCTCCGAGAGGTTCCTTCAGCGCGCCTCCGCCGACGGTTTCTCGAGCGACCTCTGCTCCTTCCACCGTGTCGTGCTGGGCGCCTCCGTGGAGGGATTCCTGCCCCGACCCGATGTAATCCTCTCGGCCTCGTCACCGTGCGATTCCGCCCCCATGTCTTTCGCGCACCTCGCCGATTTCCACGGCGTGGAGCACATAGCCCTCGAATTCCCCGCCTGCGAGCCCACGGGCGGCGGCACCCGCGTCCTTGCCCGGCAGATCGCGGATACGTTCGAGAGGCTGCTCGCGATGGAGGGGACAGGGTCGGAGGCGAAGCTGCGTTCGGTGGTGGAGATGTCAAACGAAGCCGGGGTCTACGCACGCGAGGTGGAGGAGCTCAGGCGGCAGTCCCCGTGCCCCCTTGACGGGTGGGACGCGCTCGGCCAGCTCGCGGTCATCCATACGCTGCCGGGCACGAGAGAATGCGTGGAGTTCTACCGGTTGCTTGCTGACGAGCTCAGGCGCGGGAAGGCAAACCGGGCTCCGGAGAGGCAGGATCACAGGTTGCTGTGGATGCACCTGAAACCGTACTTCGCCACCAGCATGCCACAATTCCTCGAGGAGAAAGGCGCCGTTATCGTCTGCGAGGAATACAACCGCTGGTTCTGGCCAGAGATGGATCCCGGACATCCTTTTGACTCCATGGCCGTCAAGATGATGAGCCACCCGGCGGTGGGCCCGGCTTCCAGGCGTGCCGAGATCATGATAAGGCTCGCTCGGGAATACCGGGTGGACGGGGCCGTTCATTTCAGCCACCGGGGGTGCAGGCAATCGAGCGGGTGCGCGCGCCAGGTGCGCGACGAGCTGGCCGCGGCGGGCATTCGTACCCTGGTGCTCGATGGGGAGTGCCTGGACGAGCGCGAGCACAACGAAGGCCAGGTGCGCACCCGCCTTGAAGCGTTCCTCGAATCCCTCGACGGCTGATCGGCACCGAACGGTTGACATGAACGCCGGATGAATAGCCGAAGCAATCCCTCAATGCCAGTGATAGAATCTGGAAAGAGATTCCTGTTCTTGAGAATGACCGGAGTATCAGATGAACTGGATTGCCGACGCGATTTCCATCCATACCCGTGAGATACTCACGGCGGCCAGCGTACTGGTCGATGAGGTCCAGGGCTCGGCTCTGTCTCCCGAGGAGGTCCTGGAGCAGGCGGAGCTCACCCTCGAGCTCTTGATGGGAGCGCTCGATTCCAAGGATAGCGTGCCGCTCTTCGACCGCTGGGAGGCAATCGGCAGGAGCTGTTCTGAACGCGATCTGCCGATGTCCGACATACCCAGGACCACCGACATCCTGAAACGCGCCATATGGGCGGTGATGGAGAAGCACGTCGAGGCCGGCGAGATCAAGCTCAACGACCTGGTAGACGCGATGATGGTTGTTGAGTCGGTCCTGTCGGACTGCTGGTTCATGATGGTGCACAGCTACCTGGGGTCACGCGATATCAGGGTGACGGCGAGGGCCGAACGGATGGAATCGCTCTACACGCTTACCGAGGTCCTTTCGGCGGAGCGCGACGATTACCACATGTTCAGGGCGATTGTCGATAAGGTAGCGAGCATCACCAAGCTGCCACGCTGCTCACTCCTCCTGGTCGGTGAGGACGGGCAGCTTTCGCCGGTCGCTTCCAACTTCGCCGATACTCTCGACATGCTTGAGCGGATCACGGCAAGTGGGCTCGGCGCGCTCTCAGACGTAGTCTCGCTCGGCGGTCCAGTCATACTCGAAAAGGGGCACGTCACTCCCGAGATCGAGAATATACTGGTCGCCTACCACACGCCGCTTGTGCTCCTGGTCNNACCAGGCGGCGATCGCTATCGAGAAGAGCGCCCTGGTCGCCGAGATGGAGACCAGATTAAAGCATATGGCCGCCATCGGCATAGTGGCTCGCTCCCTGACCTCCTACCTCGACCCGAAGGAGCAGATGGAGAGCCTGCTCGAGATGGGGTGTGTGCTCGTCCGTGCCGATAGCGGTGTGGTCCTCCTGCAGGAAGAGACGTCCGGTGAGCTCGAAGAGGAGGTCAGTACCGGAGATACCGAGTGGACCAGGACCGAGCCGTTCGAGAAGATGGCCCGGCGGGCTACCGAGCACCATGAGGCCCTCTCGTGGGACGGAAAGGACTTCAAGCAGATGAACGTAGGCGCGGATGTCGACGTCGAGGCGGGACTGGTGGCGCCGATGTTCGTCAGGGATAAGTCCATAGGGATCATCGCGGTGGGGTCGTCCCGGGCCGGCGAGGGCTATTCCAAGGACGACCTCGAGATGTTCAAGAACTTCGCCGCGCAGGCGGCCGTCTCTATCGAGAACACCCAGCTCTACGAGCGCCTGCAGGACACGTACCTGGGAGCTATCGGCTCTCTCGCGGCCGCCATCGAAGCTCGTGNNTGGGCAAGATAGGCGTGCCCGACAATATCCTCCACAAACCCGGCCGCCTGAGCGAGGAAGAGTACTCCGCGATAAAGATGCATCCCGCACTAAGCATGAGGATAGTCGAGCCGCTGCCGCAGCTCGGCAACAT
>PMDX01000244.1 GCA_003154635.1 Actinomycetota bacterium
CACCCACGAAGTCGGCGTACCCGGGAGTGTCAACAAACGTGATGTCAGCGCCCTTCCAGCTGACCGGCGCCAGCGCGCAGTTAATCGATATCTTGCGCTTTATCTCATCGTCGTCGAAATCCGTCGTCGTATTGCCCTGCTCGACGTCTCCCATGCGCGTGGTGGCGCCGGTTGCAAAGAGCAGGGACTCGGCCAGTGTGGTCTTGCCCGAGCCACCGTGCCCGAACAATCCTACGTTCTTTATGGCCTTGCCCTCGGTTGCTGTCACAATAATCCCCCTGTGGAAATTTGGTCAAACAGCAGCTAATTATAACCCAACTAATATGTGAGTAAAGCGAGATATCCTTCCGCTGGATGGGCAGTAAATCAGCCTGCTGGACGGTCGTCCTTGTAAGGTTATGTGGCATCGGTTAACTTTGGACAATAACGCACATTCATGGAGGTGCCAGCGTTAGATGACCGACAATGACGATCTATACGGCCCCGGAGTCGTCGTCGCTATTGAGCCCGGGTCTCCGGCGGAATCTGCCGGAGTGTTGTCCGGCGACCTTCTGTGGGCGGTAGACGGCCAGCCTATGAGGGACCTTATAGATTACTACCTGCTGATGGCTGACGATGTCGCGCACGGGCTCGAGTTGGAGAGGAACGGCTTCCACTTCGAGCTCGAGATTGACGCCACCTGCGGGAACCCGGGCATCGAGCTCGAGAGCCCGCTTTTCGGCCGTCTGGTCGAGTGCGACAACCACTGCATCTTCTGCTTCGTCGACCAATTGCCGCCCGGCTTGAAAGAGCAGATGTACATAAAGGACGACGATTACAGGTTGAGCTTCCTGCAGGGAAACTTCATCACTCTGATAAACCTCGACCAGAACGACGTTGAACGCATAATCGAGGATGGGCTGTCACCCCTCTATGTCAGCCTGCACACCACCGACCCCGACCTACGCCGACTTATTTTCGGGAACCTGCGTGCCGCAAGGAGCATGAACATCCTCAAAGAGCTCCTGGACGCCGGGATCAACCTCCACATACAGCTCGTACTCATGCACGGCCTGAACGACGGAAGGGACCTGGACAAGACCCTGGGTGACCTACGTGACCGATTCGCAGGGGTCGCATCGATCGGAGCCGTGCCGGTCGGCATAAGTTGGAACTGCCGTACCAAGGTACCATCACATTACAGTTTCGGACCCGGCTCGGCATCCGAGGTGCTCGATATCCTGGACANNNNCCGACCGCATGGACCTGCCCAACGGGTGCGAGGGAACAGCGCTTGTGACCACGCCGATAGGTGAATGGGCGCTCTCCGGCCTCGGCATAGAGACAACAGGCGCGAGAATGCTGGTCTGCGAGAACTCCCTGTTCGGTCCCCGCGTGAACGTCTGCGGGCTCCTGCCAGGCGCTGACGTTACCCGGGCGCTCCGTTCCGCAAACGGTCTAGGGCGGGCGCTCGTTCCGGATATCGCGATTGACGGTGGGGGAGCGTTTATCGACGGTATTACACTTGAGACAGTAGCCAGGGACACCGGCATAGATATAGAATCTGTCGCNNCCAACGTGGGCAAATCAACGCTGATGAACAGGCTCTCCGCTCAGATGGCCGCCATAGTCGATTCCACCGCGGGCGTGACCCGCGACCGCAAGTACGTACCCGCGCGATGGCGCGAGCGCGACTTCATCGTGGCGGACACGGGAGGTGTCGGCATCGATGCTGGCGCCCAGTTCGCGGCTGAGATAGAGCGCCAGGCGTTCTTTNNCATCATGCTGGTAGACGTCAAGACCGGCGTTACAGAGGACGACGAATGGCTGGCCAGGAAGCTCAAGCGACTCAAACGAGACCTGTTGCTCGTCGTGAACAAGGTCGACAATCCCCAGGAGGAGGTTGAAGCTAGCGTCTTCTACGAGCTCGGCCTTGGGGACCCGATAACCATCTCGGCCAACCACGGGCTAGGAGTTGGAGACCTCCTTGACCGCATAGTCGAATCACTTCCACCGCCTCCGGAAGAGGCACCGAGCGAGCCGGAGATAGCAGTCGCCATCGTCGGGAGGCCCAACGTCGGCAAATCGTCGATACTGAACCAGCTCGCCCAGGAAGAGAGGGCTGTCGTACACGAAAAGCCGCACACCACCCGCGACACGATAGACACGATCGTGGAGCGCGACGGAAAAGAATACCGCATCCTCGATACCGCAGGCATCCGCAAGAAGCGCACGAGTATGACCGATATCGAGTACTACAGTTCTGTGCGTACGTTCAGAGCCATAGAAGATGCCGATGTCGTCCTGCTGGTCATAGACGGTGAGGAAGGTCCGAGCGAACACGACCAGAAGATCGCAAGCAAGATCGAGTCTCGAGGGCGTGCTTGCGTCGTCATTATCAACAAGTGGGATATAGTCGAGGAGCAGGGCAACGCGAAGGACGTCCTCGAATCGATATCGCACAAGTTCCGGTTCGCGCCTCACCTTCCTCTGCTGCGGGTCTCTGCGCTGACGGGCCGTGGTATCGGAAGGATTCTCCCCCTGGTGGACAACGCGTATCTCGAGTGGCACCGGCGAATCCCGACCCCCGCTCTCAACAACTATCTCGCCGAGCTCAAATCTAGAAAAGCTCCGCCGCGCAGGGGTGGGCGGCAGCTGAAGCTCTACTATGCGACACAGCCCACCGTGGCTCCGCCCACCGTGATCATCTTCGTAAACGATGCCGGCCTGGTGAAGTCTGACTACCGCAAGTTCCTGGAGAGAATGCTCCGGGAGCAGTACGGCTTCTGGGGCAGCCCATTGCGCGTTCACTTCCGCACCGCGAAGGAAGGCAAGGGAAGGCGCTAGCGCACCCATGAAGCAGTCAATTCAACAGTCACGCGAAGCCTTTTCTAAAGGCAAATTGTGGTCTATTGCCCTCAGATATGCCCGTTTCGCGGGCATTTTCTAAGCCGAAATGCAGATAATCCCGCGAATAAGCCATATTCTTGACTTTTCCACAAGGAGGAAAAGGTGAACCGTTGAACGTTCTTACAAAGGTACTCTTGGAAGGGGGTGAAGTTCTTGACCAAGAAAGAGCTTGCGGATGAGGTAGCAAAAGCGGCAAACCTCAAGAAGAAAGACGCCGAAGCGGCCGTGGACGCTGTGCTTGAGAGCATAACCAAGGCTTTGAAGAAAGGCCAGAAGGTACAGCTCGTCGGTTTCGGCACCTTCGAGGTTCGGAAGAGGAAAGCCCGGACAGGGATCAACCCCCAGTCCAAGGAGAAGATCAAGATCGCTGCTAGCAAAGCCCCGGCATTCCGCCCAGGCAAGAAGCTCAAGGACGCGATCGACAAGAAGTAATAAGTTCAGACATTTCATTCTTTTGAAGAACCCTCTCCGGAGGGTTCTTCTATTTTTCACGATATTAGCCGCGAATCGCGCAGGCATTCATGTGCTAAAATATCGTTTATGTCGGGACGTGGCGCAGCCAGGTTAGCGCACTGGTCTGGGGGACCAGGGGTCGCCGGTTCAAATCCGGCCGTCCCGACCATCATCTTTCCGCAGTATCAAGCCATTTAATAAGTAGTTGCAGAATCACGACTCAGATATGTTTTGTTAGCCGTTCCCGTCACATTCCCGCCTGCCGACCGCGAGAGGCCCCAGGAACAGGCCCTTGATCTTCCAGTATTGCTCAAGGGTTGCACGTTGATCCTGTGCGAGCTGGACGGCCCCAAGAGGCATCTATTGGCCACGGAGACCCCACCGGGGGAGTATGCAAAACTAGCAGTGATCTGGAAGATAGACACCGCTCCCAACAGTGGCTTTCTTCGTTCCAAGAGAGGTCGATACAGAATTGGCCTTTCTTGGGTTGGGAGAGGTGAGCCGCTTTTCTTGAACGGGCAAGAAACTCCACTAATGCTGCAAGGGCAAGAACACTCCCCCACAACCCCACACCCTAGTACTGGTGTTGTATTAGTGGACGGTAGTACTAGTGGAAGTAGAGGCCGGGGTGATAGGGAGGGCCGGGAGCCTCTTATTGCTTCTTCCAGAGAATGCCACCAATGCCTTCAAGTCCGCCATTCACGATCTTAAAAGTGTCGCTTGAGCCAAGTTCTTTACCGTCCATACCTGCAAGTACGACGCTTCCGTTCTTCACCTTGTAGGTGATAGGAATCCCACCGCTTGTAGTTAAAGAAATTGTCCCTGTGCCGTCAGCCTTAAGGGTAAGAGTTCCGGTGACTCCACTAGCTTCAACCTTGTAGACACCCGCCACGCTCGGCCCGCTTGACCCGCAGCCAGCGATGACAACGCATCCAAGTACGAGCATAATCAGACATCCAAGAATTGTAGATTTCTTCATTTTCTTCTCCTTAACGCTGTTTTCCTGCCTCAATCCTACCATAAGCCTAAGACAACGAGACAATCGGGGGGGCCCTCGCCGATGCGTTAACGGCGATCCTGAGGCTTCTGAGTGATTCTTAGGAAGTCAGGTGCAGTATGATCCAAGCAGCGGTATTTGGAAATGGTAATGTCGAACAGATAGTGCCCTTGAGAAATTCAATAGAGGAAGAGAATGATAGCTGACGTGGCTGATAATCTTTCGACAATATATTTCATTGCCGGGGTTATTCTTTGTGTTTGATGTGTCATCGGTGCGGGTGCAATCGTAAATGCCAAGGGAAGAAATCCCGTTGGTTATTTGATACTCGCTGCTCTGTTTCCAATAATCGGCCTTATAATTGCCGCCGCTATGCCTAAGCTAGATCCCACCACCACAACGTTCACCCTTAAGGGAGATCGGATTATGCTTTCTCCAGGAGCCGGTATCGATGAATCGCGGTTTTCGTTGTAAAGGCAGCATTGTCGGAGAGATGCGTTTTGCAGAATCGGGATTTGGCCGATAAGCTTATTGTTAGTACCGGTAGGCACGATTCCAAGCGTTACAGAGGCTTTGATGGAAAGAAGGACGTATTCAAGGACTATCGGCGGTATCGCCTGTCTCATCCTTGTCCTCGTGCTCCAGTGCACTTCCTTGTCGTTCCCCGCGAAGGCCGCAGATGTGACATCCGACTCAACTCCGGTGGGTACGACCACTTTCGCGAGAAGATTCGGGATAGCGGATTCCCACCTTCCTCTTCACAGTAGCTCCCTCGCCCACAATGTCATCTCGAAGATAAAGAGCGCCGGCGCCGGATGTGTGCGTTGCGTTTTCGCCTGGTCGGATATGCAACCTTTTGAGGGCCAGGCCATAAACTTCTCCGGTACAGACCGCGCGGTCAATGAGGCGCATGACCACGGGGTCGAGGTGCTCGGTATCCTGGGCTTCACCCCCGGTTGGGCAAACGGAGGGAACTTCCTGCCGATATACCCGCCCGCCGCGGACCACGTCACGGACTGGCAGGCATACGTGACCGCGGTTAGCACGCGGTACCGTGGAAAGGTCTCGGCGTGGGAGATCTGGAACGAGGAAAACATCGACCAGTTCTGGCAACCCTCTCCCGACGCCTCCGCGTATATGACCCTGGTGAAGGCGACATCTCCGATGATCCGTGCCGCGGACCCCGCCGCAAAGATAGTGATGGGCGGCCTGGCGGGCCTTGGCTCGGATTTCATGGACGCGTGCCTCAACGCGGGTGTCGCGGATTACGTGGATGCGATAGCGTACCACCCTTACGTAGAGACCATGGGCCCGCCTGTCGGCTACACTCCCAAGGAAAGTCTGTCCAGGGCGCTCGTATCATGGGTACGTTCGCTCATCGCCGAACATACGACGAAGCGCCTCGAGATCTGGATAACCGAATTCGGGTGGACGACGTATGACAGCCAGCCGGATGAATACCCCCAGGGGGTTTCGGAGAGCACGCAGGCATCCTACATGCTGAGAT
>PMDX01000260.1 GCA_003154635.1 Actinomycetota bacterium
ACCAGTTCCTCTCGCCGCTGAGCAACGAGCGTGCCGACGAGTACGGTGGCTCGGATGAGAACCGTGCCCGCTTCGCAGTCGAGGTCGTCGCGGCTGTCCGAGAGAAAGTCGGCCCGGACTTCCCCGTCATCATCCGCGTATCAACGGACGAGGTTGTGCGCGGCGGGTACGATCTCAAGTTCATGCTATGGCTCTCGCCACTGCTGGTCCAGGCAGGCGTGGACGCGATCCATGCCAGCGTCGGCGTCTCCTCAACTCCTGGACAGCTCATTATCGCCTCGATGGACACTGACCCCGGATTCAACCTCTTCAGAGCTCGCGCTCTCAAACAGGTGGTAAGCGTGCCGGTCATTGGAGTCGGACGCATCAACGACCCCAGGCAAGCTGATGAGGCTATAGAAGCCGAAGACGCCGACCTTATAAGCTTCGGGCGCCAGCACCTGACCGATCCGGATTTTCTCGCCAAAGCTCGCAGGGACGCGTTCGAAGATATAAGGTGGTGCCTCGCCTGCAACCAGGGATGCATAGAGAGGCTCTCGTTCGAGCTCAAACCCGTGACCTGTACGATCAACCCCGCATGCGGTGAAGAGAAGAAAGCCGAATGCAGCCCCGCGAAGACGAAACTCCGCGTCTGGGTCGTCGGCGGTGGACCGGCTGGGGTCAGCGCCGCGCTGAGCGCGTCCTCGCGAGAGCACACCGTGGAGCTCTTCGAGCGTGGGAGCGAACTGGGGGGACAGCTCCTGCCCGCAAGCAGGCCCCCCGCCAAGAAAGTGTATATGGGATGGCTCGAGTGGGCCGAACGGCAACTCGAGAAAAGCGGCGTTACCTTGCATCTGGGGCAAAGTGTTACCGGCGACTCGCTGCAGATTGGAAACNNGGTACTTGCGACTGGCGCAGACCCATGGGTACCGGACATTCCCGGCATAGACCACGAAAACGTCGTAGACGCACGTGAGCTGTTACTGGGCATGATAACGCTGGCGAGCAAGGTCTTGATCCTCGGCGCCGGCCCGACCGGGATGGAAACCGCCGATTACCTTGCGGCGAGAGGGATAAAGCCGACGCTGCTCGAAATGAGCGAGGCTCCTCCGGTGCTGAGCCTTACGGCCCACGGATACTGGCTACACAAGCGCCTCAAAGAGGTCGGCGGCACGCTCATCCTCGGCGCGAAAGTAACCCGCATCGAAGACGGAGCGGTCTACTACGAAAAAGACGGGGTCGAGCAAAGCCTTGAGCCATCGGGCCCTGTAGTGACCGCGCTGGGCGCGAGGTCCGCGGACGGACTCCGCGAAGACCTCGAAAAGCTATCTGTCCCATATGTCGCTGTCGGCGATGCTTCCTCCCCCAGGCGATTGCTGGAGGCGGTACACGAGGGATACTGGGCCGGGCTCAACATATAGCTGACAGCGTTGTCGAACACGTGCCGCCCTTTATCAAGAAAGGTTTGCGGTTTTCCCGGTCCGCGATACACGGAGTTGAATGGACGCGATTGTCAGTTTGCCATCGATATCAGATTGAAACGTTAAACCCCAGGGCACCACTCCCTGGCTCGCGAAGGCGGTACGAGGAACTATGGCCCAGAGGAAAAAACGGATACCAAAAGAACAACGAAGAACCCAGATACTCAATGCAGCCGTCGGCGTCTTCGCCGAAAAAGGTTATCGCAAATCATCTATCACCGAGATAAACGAAAAGGCCAATATCGCCAGAGGCACCTTCTACCTGTATTTCGAGTCCAAGCAGGACATTTTTCTCGAACTCGTCGAGTCTTACTTCGGCGGCTACGCAAGGATACTGGACGAAAACCACGTACGGCTCGAGAAAGCGCTTAGAAACGGCACCGATCCGCTCGTGGCCCAACGCCAGAACGCTTTTAACATCTTCCAGTATCACGCCTCTCACCCCGCGCTGACCGACATCGTCTACAGGGAGGGAATCGGCAGGGACGAGGCTTTTACGGCCAGGGTCAGCGAGCTGGCGGGGCTCGCCCGCGCGCAGTTGATTGAAGGTTTCAGGCTGATGGCCAGCAAAGGCATGATACGTGAGTGCGACGTCGAGCTCGTGACATCGATGACAATGGGAGCCGTCATGAGCATCACGTCCGAACACATCCTCGGCGAGAAACGCAAAGACATCCAGAACGTTGCTGATGAGTTCGTCGACATGATGATCCGTGCGCTCGCGCCTCCCGGTCTTAACTCCGAAAAGGCGATCGAGCTCTCAAAGCAACGGCGCAACGACGAGAGGCTTCGCGCCCAGGCGGGCGCCTGATTCCCCGTATATCAAGCTCGACGAATGGAGTTCGCCACACGCGGCCAGAAGCATCTCAACCCCTGTACAGGAGCTTACCCAGGCGCTTGGAGATCGTCGGAAGCGGTCCTTTGGCGGGTATATACCCCTCGGCCCTGTACCAGTTCAGAGCCCGAACGATGGAATCCTCCACGGAAGACGGCTCATAGCCGAGCTTCTGTCTTGCTTTCGAGATATCGAAGAATAGGTGCTGCGAGGAGTACGAGACCTCCTTCGCGGTCGTCAGTGGGGGCTTTCCAGTGGCGTCAGCGATCTTCACGAACATCCAGCCGGCTACCTTCGCCATGCCGACAGGCAGCGGTATGAAACCTATCTCGAGACCGGCGAGCCTGGCTGTCATCTCGAGGTACTCCCGTATGGTGAGGTTCCTGTTTCCGAGGATATACATCTCGCCGACCTCCCCGTGATTGGCGGCAAGCAGGTGACCCCTTGCGACGTCACGGACATCGACGATGTTGAGGCCGCCTTCAAAGACGAGTAGTTGCAACCCATTAGCGGTATCCAGCATTATCTTTCCGGTTGGGGTCGGTGCCACATCCCCCTCTCCGTACGGGAAGCACGGGTTCACAACCACAAGCGGCAAATCCCCTTTCCGGGCGAAGGTAAGCGCCTCTTGCTGGGAGAAGTACTTGGTCACAACGTAGTCGCTCTGGCCCCACTGGTTGAACGGGGTTGTCTCGTCGGAGAGCTCTTTGCCGGGAGCTATGCCGAGCCCGGCGATCGAGCTGGTGAACACCACCTTCTCGAGATCGGCGTTCCTGGCGGACCATAGCATATTGCGAGCGCCCTGGAGATTGACGTGATAGAAGATACCGCGGTCCCTGGCCCATATGGAGTATATCGCCGCCAGATGAAAAAGTGCATCGCAGCCCGTGAGTGCCTTATCGAGGCTGTCCGGATCGAGGACGTTGCCGTCTACCCGCTCGATGTCGAGACCCTCGAGGTTACGGGTATCCTCTCCGCGCAGGATCATCGCGCGCACGTCCATCCCGTCTTCGAGCAGCACACGAACAACATTTGAACCGATGAATCCCGCCGCTCCCGTCACGAGTGCTTTCTTCATGGCAGGCCCCCCTTTCTCGCCATAAGGCTAGCTTAACCCTAAT
Organism: Actinomycetota bacterium; assembly: GCA_003154635.1. GTDB lineage: Bacteria > Actinomycetota > Geothermincolia > Fen-727 > Anoxymicrobiaceae > FEN-727. The sequence continues at coordinate 3,417 of PMDX01000260.1, forward strand.
CCGTGCGGGGTGACTATAGTGAAAGCCCTTACCGTAGTTCAAAATAATGCGGCGAGGTTACTGCGTTTTGTCATTTTCACCAAACCGGGATCTGATGGAATGATGTGTAATCGTCCTTCAAGTGACATAAGGGGGAACCGTGTCGCTGGCGACGAGCTCGAGCCGTTCGTTTCACAGTCATCTCGAACGACCGCTCTCGCTGCCCGGCGGCTATTGCTTTAGACTCGACACCGTACCCATTAGGAGGTGCGGCATGACAACACTCAAGAGAGTGGCTCCAGTAGTCTCGTGCATGCTCTTGCTCGCGTTTGTTTCGGTTGCCTGTACGGGGTGTGGCTCAGGCAACGGAAACAATGCGACTTCCTCAACAAGCCAATTCACCAAGCCTCCCGTTCGCAAGGTCAAGGTCGGCGACATAAACATTGCGTACCGTGTCTACGGTAGTGGATATCCCCTGCTGATGCTGGCCGGGTCCAGCTCGACCCAGGACGACTGGGACCCGAACGTTGTATCAGCGCTGGCCTCGAAGCACAGGGTGATAACGCTCGACTATCGTGGGATGGGTTTAAGCACTTCGGGAACAAAAGCGTTTACGATTCCCCGGTTCGCGGCGGACACCGCCGGGTTCATGGACTCACTCGGCATAAAGAAAGCAAACGTGCTCGGCTGGTCCATGGGTACCAACGTCGGGCAGGAGCTGGCACTTGGATATCCAGGGAAAGTGGACAGGCTTGTTCTTTACGCCGCGGACTGCGGCGGGGCCCAGTACGTCCAGCCCTCACAGGAAGTCACGCGGAAACTCTCTGACACGTCAGGCGACCTCGTAGGGCAGGCGCAGAGACTGCTGCCTTTGCTGTTCACCCCAACATGGTGGTCCGACCTCAATAACGTTGCGTACGTCATGAAGGCACTTGGCTCTTCGACGGAACCGATGCCTGCGGAGAGTGTGACAAAGCAGGACAGAGCAATGATCGAGTGGAAGGGAACATATGACCGCCTTCCGTCGATAAAGAGCCCCACCTTGCTCGTCACCGGCGACGAAGACGTCATCACTCCGCCACAGAACTCGCGGATCATAATCGGTCGCATTCCTGACGCCAGGCTGGTCGTGTTGCACGGAGGGGGTCACGGAGTCCAGTACCAGTACCCCGCGGCGTTCGCTGAAGTCGTTCTCGATTTTCTGTCGAGCAGATAGCGGGGGGGGTCTTAATGAACGAGCAGATAGACAAGGTCTTTCGACCACGATCCGTAGCAATTGCAGGAGTCTCGTCGCGGATGGACAATCCCGGAACTCTTGCCTTGCGCTCCATCAGGAACATGGGGTTCGAGGGGCCCGTGTATCCCGTTAATCCAAAGTACGATGAGGTGTTCGACCTGCCCTGTTATCCCTCGATAAGAGAGCTGCCTGTTGTTCCAGACCAGGTTATCCTCGCGGTGCCCCCATCTGCCGTGCCAGCCTTGGCGGCTGAGTGCGTTGAAACAGGCGTTTCCGTCTGCGTGATCAATACCGCCGGCTTCTCGGAGACAGGGCGAGCGGAAGGCATTGAACTCGAGCAACAGCTGATAGCCGCGATTGAGGGTTCCGGCATGAGGCTTGTCGGGCCAAACTGCATGGGCGTCTATTCTTCCACAGGCAGGCTCGCGCTTTTCGACGGCCAGGCCCCGGGGAACGGCTCGGTGAGTCTTATTTCCCAGAGCGGCTCGTTCTGTTCTTTCCTCTACCTGCTGGGCACCGAGCGGGCAATCCAGTTCTCGAAGATGGTCAGCAGCGGAAACGAGCTGGATTTGACGTGCGCCGACTACCTGGAATACCTCGCGGACGACGCCGAGACCGATATCATCGTTGCCTATCTCGAAGAGGTCAGGGACGCCCGGCGCTTCCTTGAAGCTGCTTTGAGCCTCAAAGGAAAGAAACCGTTCGTGGTCTGGAAGTCAGGGCTGACCGGCTCCGGGAAGAAAGCCGCCGCGTCGCATACAGGCGCGATGGTTGGAAGCGAAGATATATGGCGCGCGGTCGAGCGGCAGGCCGGCATCGTCCCCTCTTACGACCTCCCCGACACAATCGATGTCCTCTCGGCTTTCTACCACCTGCGCCGGCCGCTCGGGCGCCGCGTCTGCGTCGTCAGCCCGCCGGGTGGCATCGCCGTCAGTTGCGCGGATGCGGTCGAAAAGAACGGCCTGTCGCTTCCCGGCCTGCATCCCGAGACTACGGACAGGCTGGCAGCCATACTCCCCCGCGAGGGCACCGGCCTTGGGAACCCCGTCGACATGGGATTCGGCGCGGTCGTGCCCGGGAACCTGAAGCAGGTTATCGAAGCGGTAGCCCCTGACGAAAACATCGATACGATAATGGTCGTTGCGGGCGCTCCCGCTGCGCGCAAGGGCGACCCCGGACTGGTCAAGATGCACACCGCTGAGATAAAGGAAGCGGCCCCGCGAGGCGGCAAGCCTCTCGTCGTCATCGGCATTCCGTCGGGCATCGCATTTCCCCACATGGCTGAGCTGAGCTGGGCCGGAATACCCTGTTACCTGTCGCCCGATGCCGCCTGCAAAGCGCTCTCGAGGGTGTCTTCCTTCAACGGCCTTTGAAGCGATTGCATCCTTGCGCTGTGGCGATGGCGTTACCCGTATTGCTACTGTTGCGTATCAGGTATAGGATTTCGTCGAAGCGGTACAGGGAGGTGCATGTTATGCCATTGGATTATGGGGATCCCGTCTACATCAACCAGCGACAGCTACTCATCGGTGAGATGCTATCACGCGTGGCCCGATCCAAGCCCGACTCCGAAGCAATTGTTTTCGAGGACAGGCGTTACACGTTCAGGGAGTTCGACCACAGGACGGACCGGCTTGCCAACGCGCTGGGGCGGCTCGGCATCGGCAAGGGCTGCAAGGTGGCCGAGCTTCTCTTCAACTGCAGCGAGCTCATAGAAGCTTACCTGGCGACATGCAAGCTCGGGGCGATAAATGTCCCTCTCAACTTCAGGCTGGCAGCTCCGGAGGTTCTTTACCAGATCACGGATAGCGATACCGATCTCGTCGTATTCGGTGAGGAGTTCACTCCGCTTATCGAAGAGATCAGAGGCGAGATACCGGAGGTCACGTTCATCTGCGTGGGTAACAACATCCCGGATTTCGCGAAGGAGTTCCACTCGGTCCTCGAGGGCGGTGAGGACTCACCACCCGCGGTCGCCATTCATGACGACGACCCCGCGTTCATCATGTATACCTCGGGCACGACGGGCAAGCCGAA
>PMDX01000111.1 GCA_003154635.1 Actinomycetota bacterium
GTTTCTCCGGACTGGCTGATGGCGATGACCAGCGTGTTTTTGTCGATCAACAAGTCCCGGTAACGGAACTCGCTGGAAACGTCCACTGCCACTGGGATCGCGCACAAAGACTCAATGATATATTTGCCCACAAAACCCGCGTGATACGCTGTCCCGCAAGCTACTACCGAGATATTAGTAATATTCTTAAGGGTCTCTTCCGGAATATGCTGCTCTTCGAAAGCTATCCGGTTGGTCGCTTTGTTGATCCTGGCTTTTAAAAAGTTTTCCAGATTTTTAGGCTGCTCGTTGATCTCCTTGAGCATAAAGTCCTCGTAGCCGCCTTTCTCGGCGGCATCGAGGTCCCACTCCACTTCGGCAAGCTGGCGCGTCATCCGGTGGCCATCCAGGTCCGTCAGGTTATATCCGCCGTGGTCGACCTCCAGCAACTCGTTGTCTTCGAGGAACAGGACGCTGCGTGTCTGGGAAAGAAACGCCGGAACAGCCGAAGCGACGAAGTACTCTCCGTCACCAACCCCAAGGACCAGAGGGCTGTCGCGCCGGGCCGCCACCAGCACCCCGGGCTGGTCCCTGTGGACCGCGACGATGGCGAAAGCGCCATCGACCCTTTTCAGCGCGGTGCAAAGCGCTTGTGCGAGGTCGTCGGTGTAATGTTCTTCGATGAGGTGGGCGATCGTCTCGGTGTCCGTCTGCGAACGGAACTCGTGGCCTGAAGCTATGAGCTCGGCACGAAGCTGGACGAAGTTCTCTATTATTCCGTTGTGGACAACGGCGACGTCGTTCTTGCAGTCGAGGTGAGGATGCGCGTTGATCCGGGTGGGAGCTCCATGCGTTGCCCACCGCGTATGCCCGATGCCGACGTTGCCATTAAGGTCGACGTTCTCCAGCTCGCGCCCGAGCGCGTCTAGGTTGCCGACGACGCGAATGCACGTCAGCTCTTTTTCTGGTGAGATCACGCACATTCCCGCGGAGTCGTAACCGCGATATTCCAGCCGGCGCAACCCTTCGTAAAGGATCTGCTCGGCCTGCCTGTCACCAAGGTACCCAACTATTCCACACATGGCCTACCCGCGCGTGTCCCAGCTCATCTGTCGAGATCCTCCAGAATCGCATCCGCTATGAGCCGCGCTATCTCTTCGGCTTTACGCTGGCTCGACGCCTCCACCATCACACGCTCCACCGGCTCGGTTCCCGATTGGCGCACAAGGATTCTCCCTTTTTCGCCCAGTTCTCGCTCACACCTTCTTATCGTTTCCCAGGCGGACATCTCTTTGCTCAACCTGCGTCCGGATTTGGAGCGGACGTTGAGCAGCACCTGTGGATATTTCTTCATGATATTGGAAAGGGCGGAAAGGCGCTCGCCGGTCTCCTTGACGATACCAGCCACCATGAGCGCTGTAAGCGTCCCGTCACCGGTGGAGGCATGCTCGCGGAAGATGATGTGCCCGGATTGCTCTCCACCCAGGACCGCGCCGGTCGCAAGCATCTCCTCCATCACGTAGCGGTCGCCGACCTGAGCCTGCACCGACTCGATACCAGCTTCTTCAATCGCCCTATGAAACCCGAGGTTGCTCATCACCGTTGAAACCACGACCGGTGGGTGCAGCAGGTTTCGTTCCGTCAGGTAGCGAGCGGTTATAGCCATTATGAAATCGCCGTCGCGCGCCTCGCCGTTCTCATCGACGCTGATGCATCGATCGGCATCACCGTCGATGGCAAATCCCAGATCCGCATGCCAGCTTTTTACCAGCTCGGCGACGCGCTCCGGGTGGGTCGACCCGCAGTCGAGATTTATGTTCCTGCCATTGGGTTCGGCGCCTATCGTCTCTATACTTGCCCCGATCTCCGAGAAAGCCACAGGGCAGACCCTGTAGGCCGCTCCGTTGGCGCAGTCGAGCGCCACGCGGAAACCTTCGAGGTCGAAGTTCACGCATTCCAGCAAGTGCTCGACGTACCGGAGCTCGGCGTCCTCGATCATTTCCGCACTGCCGACGGGCCGTGAATCCTCGACCAGCTCGAGCCCCTCGAACTCGGCCTCTATCGCCTTTTCGGTGTCATCCGGCAGCTTGACTCCACCCGGACCGAAGAACTTGATTCCGTTATCTTTGAACTGGTTGTGTGACGCCGATATCACCACGCCCGCGGTGGCATCGAAGTCTTCTGTGAGGAAGGCAACCGCGGGTGTGGGGATCACGCCAGCCAGGAGCACGCGCGCCCCTTCTGAGAGCAGGCCGGCGACGAGCGCGGATTCGAGCATCTGTCCCGACTCGCGCGTGTCCCGTCCTACGACGACAAGGCTGTCACCGGGGAACGCGCGGACCGCCGCCCGGCCCAGCCTCAACGCCAGCTCCGCGGTCAGATCACGGTTTGCTTCTCCCCTGACGCCATCAGTCCCAAAGTACTTTTTCAACGAACCTCCGAAGCCGCATCAGATATGCAAGCAATATACCATTACAATGTTCGGGCTTGGATACCCACCATCCTTCTGCTGGATTAGATGCGCCGCCCTTCAATACATGCATAGTTGAAACACGCCCACGCATAGCCATAGGGACGTGCGTTAATGCGTGCAAAAGCCTGCTTGTGGATTGGCGCTAAGATGTGTAACTGGCGCGCGACTTGCTAGCGTTTCGAGAACTGCGGGCGCTTGCGGGCACCCTTGAGCCCATACTTCTTGCGCTCTTTCATGCGAGAGTCGCGAGTCAGGAAACCGCCTTTTTTAAGCTCTCCCCTGAGGGTCTCATCAGACTCGACCAGAGCCCTGGCGATTCCGAGGCGTAACGCACCGGCCTGCCCGGTCATCCCGCCACCCTCGAGCTTGGCGATCACGTCGAAGTTGCCCTTCAGCTCCAGGTGTACCAGGGCGGCAAGTGCCTCTATGCGTTGCCTCTTGTTGGGGAAGAAGTCCTCGAGGGTCCTTCCGTTCACCGTTACCTCACCGGTGCCGGCATACAAGCGAACCCTTGCGACCGATTCTTTGCGACGGCCTGTTCCTCTGTGGAATTCCTCTGACAATGTAAGTTCCCTATCCCTCGAACTTCAACGGTTCGGGTTGCTGCGCGGTATGAGGATGCTCGCTTCCCGCGTACACATGGAGCTTGCAAAGCATCGCGCTACCGAGACGGTTCTTCGGCAGCATTCCCCTGACCGCGTTCATCACTATCTGCTCGGGACGACAGTTCTTGAGGTCCAGGTAAGCAGTCTCGGTAAGGCCACCGGGGTATCCGCTGTGTCGGTAATAGACCTTCTGGTTCTCTTTGTCGCCCGTCAGTACCACCTTTTCGGCATTGATGACGATAATGAAGTCGCCTGTATCCATGCTCGGCGTATAGATCGCCTTGTGTTTTCCCCTGAGCACTGTAGCCAGGCTTGTGGCAAGCCTGCCGAGGACCTGTCCCTCGGCATCCACAACATACCACTTGCGCTCAAAATCCTTCGGCTTCGCCGAATAAGTATTCTTGGTCAGTTTCAGATAAGCCATTTTATTCCTCGCAAAAATGACGCCCGCCCGGGCGTCAATGTGCTTTGAATGATAGGTTAACGGCGTTCCAGTGTCAAATCGGAGACTACCCCCCTGATTCACAGGCAACGATGCCGCCTCGGCAGGGCTTCTTCTCCCTTACGCTCTTCCGCCCGCCCGCTTCCCCATTTTGCCTGACGCATCCCCAATCTCCCCCGTTTGGTGGTATCGGCGGAGCAATTCGACCAGTACTTATGTTGCAGACCCGAAATGCGTCGATAAACATGAGTAAAAGAAATCGAGAGGTCGCAAGATGTCAGATATGAAAGTATGTCCCGAGTGCGGAGTGCCGGCCCTGATAACCGGACTTCACGAGTGGCTCGACAATGGCGACATTGTCCAGAAGAGGAACGGGCGCAGCCGCCTGGTCTTCATAGAGAGCGAGAACATTGATCCCCTTCTCGACAACATCGAGGACATGATCGGGCTACCCATCGAACACGTGGTGGTCACGGCCGTGCGCCGCGCGGTCCGCAGCTACGTCGCGCGGACCGTGCCTAACGACATACGGGAACTCATCCAGAAGCGCGAGCTCGATCCGACGCCGGTGGCACAGGCACTGGCTGAAATCCCTCGGATCGCCGGCTACGGGGGCATTGAGTTCGTCGCTATCCGTCACAACCAGGACGAAGATGACTATTACAAGGTTCGGATGCTTGAGCCATTCAGCACCCCCCTCGCATCCGCCAGCATCGCAGGCGCTGCCGAAGCAGTGCTCGGTGGCAACCGTGAGATGACGTGCACGCGCGAATTCGGCGATACGTATATGGTATCGGTATTCCCGATGCCCCATCGCGAGGAGCTGCGCAACAGGATGAGGCTGCGCCCGTACCTTCACAGACGGGGCCAGGTGGAGCTATCAAGGTGCACGAGCTGCGGCGGACCCATGGGTCTTGCCGACTACGCCTGGAAACTCGACAGGGGCGTCATCTCGAGCAAGACCACCGGCCGACGGATGGTGATAATGGGCCCACAGGAGCTCGACTTGATGTTCGACGAGCTCAGAAGAGAGCTCGGTGATGCAATAGACAACGTCGTGGTCGAGGCTCAGCGCCGCTTCACCGTCAACGGCTTCTATTCGATTGATGAAGCCCCCGACGAAGAGGGTTTTCGCTCGATGCTCGCCCTGCGGGGACTCGGGGACATGAAGGAGATCGTTCTCAACCGCCGCAGGCTCGAGATGCGCCTCGACAACGCCGCGCTGCACCTCATTGTGATTGGCATGATGCAGGGCGTATTCGACTCGTACATGGATACTGATTCTGTCGTGGAGTGGGAGCTTTCGGCCGACGGATCTCTCGAGCTCGCTGTTTCCCGCCGCGTCGCCGCCACCAATCTCCGCACCGCCTGAAAAACTTCACGGGTGTAGGAGGTTCAGTGGCCCTGGAAATAGGAGTTGATCCCTTGAAGCAACCTGTCGGCTACCTGGTCCTGACCGGTCGGGTTGTTCAGGACGAGCGAGACCCGGTTTTCAACGCATACGACGGGAACGCGAGAGAGAACGCTCCCAATCAGAGCGGTCGGGTGCCCGGGTGGCGTTCCGTTCCCCTGGCTCGATCCTCCCGTATCGTCGCGCACGGAAAGCCCCAGGGAAGTGGCCAGGTCAGCGGCCAGGCGGTTGCTCTCATTTGCCACACCGGTATCTATCACTGTAGCGCGTGACGGGTCTGAGGCCGGACAGCGCGCGGCGTTGACCGGAGCCCGCATTACGCCGGTGAACCCGGTGTCGTCGAAATGCAGCCTCACAACTACATTGCACGTGTTACCGATGTCAGCCCTGGTGCGGAGCGAAGCATACTCGTTCGCACCCCCCTTGGTGAGCCTGACGGTATATCCGGCCTGTTCCAGCCTCGCTTTTGCCTTTGTGGCGAGGTCCCACATCGTCTGCAGCTCACCACTCGCACCTGAATTGTCACCCACGTTCAGTCCGGTGGAGGGGTCTATCTCGCTGCCCGAGCGATTCGAGTGGCCGGGGTCGAGACAGACAGTATGTCCCGCCGTGGCAGGCTGCGCCGCAGGCTGTCCCGCTTCAGGCTGTTCCTGGGACCCCTGTGCCGCAGGTTGGGACGAAGGCTGACTGTTATTGGTCTCTCTGGTCAGCGGTATATCGCGCAGACCCTTCAACCTCACGGTGACCACCTCGTCACTGTCAGCACCAGCCCCCGGCTTGGGGTCCTGTTCCTCCACCTTCAGCCGACTGCAATCGCCCGAGCTGTCCTGCAGGCTGTCGATCTCAATGGACAAACCCTTTGATTCGACTTTTCCGGCGGCTTCCTTGTAGGAAAGCCCGAGTACGCTCGGTACTTCATTGCGCCCTCCAACCGTCGCGAGAAGGACGCCAAGACCGACCGCGATGAGAAATACTGCTACTATCACGGCAACGAGCAATATATTGTTTCGCAGTCTGCGAGATTCGAGGCTGCGTCGGCGGGCGGGCGACCCTGCTCCCGTCGAGCCTGGTTCCCCGTTGGAGTAGTCAGCTATCGAGATCACCCCATACGTCTAGAGTCTCGAGATGATTATAGGTCTGCGTCGCGTCCCTTCAAAGGGACCGCCTTTACTACCTACCGACGACTGGACCGATATCATGGTTCCGGTCCGACAATCCGCTATAATTAAATTGATATGAAACCCGGTAAATCCCAAAGACATCCACCTGGAACAGAAGTCGAATCCCAGGGTACGCCGCCGAAGAAAAAGCGCGTGCCGACCCTCGAGCAGAGGTACGGCATGTCGTCCAGCCCCGGCAGGCGCGGGCGTGCGGATTCCGCCGGCGCCGTCAGGGATTTCTGCGAGCAAAGGGGGCCTCGATACCTCGGGTTTATCGCGGTGTCGAGCGGCATGGGAGGCGCGGCCACAGCCGAGACGGCGAGCCGTGCGACGATCCAGGAGCTCGAGAAAAGGCTGGATCCCGTCGGCTTCGAAAGCGCCAATGCTTTTGACGATACAGCCGACAAGGCCCTGTGGAGCGCGTTTCACGCGGTAAACGCCCATATCTATCACCTGGAAAAAACCTCCGAAGAGAAAGCGGGCATGGGCGCGGTTCTGTCCTGTGCCCTCATCGGAGGGGGCAAAGCGCACATCGCTCATGTAGGCAACTGCCACGCCTATCTCATCACCCGCCGCGGCATGAAGCAGGTAATAACCCACGAGCACACAGTCGCGGGCGACATGGTCGCAAGGGGCGAGATATCCGTGGAAGAAGCTTTCGGCCATGAACAGAGCACTGTCATAACGCGCGCGATCGGTTACGAGCCACGGATTGAGATCGACATAATGACAACGCCGATCGGTGGGGGCGATGCACTGTTGATGTGCACGGACAGCCTTACAGCCCACGTCGAGCGCGATGAGATCGAGGCGGCGATACTCGCGGTATCTGATACCCAGGCGGCCTGCGAAGCCCTGGTGGAGACGGCCATCGAGAGAGGCTCTCAAAGAGGCGTAACGGCGGTTGCCTGGCGCATGCCCGAGCTTCTCTCCTCGAGGGGCCGGATCCGAAGCCGTGGGGCAGGGGCACCCCGCAAGATAATGGGTCTTCCCATTTGGTTCGCGGTGCTGCTCGTCGCGATCGTGATCGCGGCGGGATTCGGCGTCGGATGGGGCGTCGGCATGGCCGGGCGCCGGAACAGCGGGCATACCTCGACCTCGAGCAAGACCTCGCCGTCCCGATCGAATCCTCGGAGCACACCTTCCGCACCGGTCCAGCCCGTAACGTCACTGGTGCCTGGCGACCTTGCCAGGGTTAACCTGTCTGGCAAGAGCGTCTCCGTAGCCCTCAAGGACGCACCGAACGGCAACCCCGCTGGGGACGTACACGACGGCTGGGAGGTAAAGGTCGTATCCGGACCTCACTCCGACACATCAGGTAACAAGTGGTACGTCGTCGATGTGACCGACAGCCGGCTCACCGGCCCGGCCCTCTCCGGGTACATCGGCGCGGAGTTCCTTCAGCACCTTTGAAATGCACATCCCCGGCCGCGTTCGGGTTCTATCATGCAATCGTCGAGCCTCCACGGAGGGTGCCTGGTCCATGATAAAGACGCACGACTCGTGGCCGGACTACCTCGCGACAGCCGCCCTGCAGTACGCCTCGTCGAGTCCCAGCAGGTACCCTCGCGTCAGGTCTACGAGTTCGGTTACCAGGTTAGTCGACACGTGCGCCATGCTGTCGGAGGAACTGTGAAGCGCTGGATCGGGCTTGCTTTGCGGTAGCATCCTCTCCAACCATACCGCGGGGATTCCCGCGGCCCCGAACGGCTCGTGGTCGCTGTTCTCACTGGGATCCTCCACCGCGTTGACACCTTTCGCCTGGGCGACACTGACGATGCTCCTGGCCAATCCGGGTGAATTGGCGCCCCAGTCGCGGACGTGTACCTCGGGTCCGACTGAGATCGTATCCTCGGAAAGCATGCCGATTATCTTTGCGCGCTCAGGCGCGGATTGACTGTTCAGGTAGTTGGTAGAACCGATCCTGTGAAGAGTTCGATTGGACCCGTAGTCCTCCTCGGCGCCGAACACGACGAACCTTATCTCCGGCACGTGTTTTGTCCCTTTTATGGTCCTCGCCAGCTCGAGCAGCGCGGCGCAACCGGAGGCATTCTCGTTGGCGCCCGGAGATCCGGAGCGCGAATCGACGTGCGCCCCGATAAGGAATGAGTACTTGTCGCTGGTGCCGGGGTCCGCGGTGACCAGGTCCTGAGAGACCTGCCCGTTCGGCAAGGTGAACTCCTGGACACCAACCGAGTAGCCCAGTTTCTCGAGCTCTCCCTTGAGGTAGTACGCGGCGGTGTGTTCGGCCTGCGAGCCTTCGACCCTGGCGCCGACCTGCTGAGAAAGGTAGCTCATCGTCTGCTGCACCCTGGCCGGCTCGGCGGAGCCTGGCTTGTTATACTTGTTCTTTGAAACTGTGTTCGCTGTATTCACCGGGTTGGTCGTCTTGGTGGTGGCACTCCCTTCCTGGACCGATTTTTTCCTGGGAGCCGGATTCAGCACGTAGTAGTGCACATAGAAGCCCACGACCGCACCAATCACCAGTCCCAGAAGGCAGAGCCCCGCGATTATCCATTTGGAGGGCTTTCCGCCAGCCCTTGCCTTGTTCTTGCGCCTCGCCATTCATCAACTCCAGTTTCAAACGAGAAAAACCTCAATACTAGGTTTATCCATTTTGTGAGCCGCGTCCTTCTCCAGCGCCCGGAAGGGACAAGAGCGTCATGGTACATGCGATCGTAACGGTCAGGTCTTCAGGCCGGGTTCACGCGACAGGGTCTCGGGCGGGTAGGTTACTCGCCAGAGGAAAAGACCGCGCGCCGGCAACGGCTCGGCACAAGGCTTCGCGGCGCCACTGTCGAGGTACCTGGTGAAGTCTTCGAGTTCCATCTTCCTGTTTCCGACTGCAACTATCGCGCCCCCTAGTATCCTGACCATCCTGTACAGGAAAGAGTCGGCGCGCACCAGCAAGCTCAGCACGCCGGGCATTATCTCGCGCACCCTGCACTCGAGCACCGTCCTCACGCTTGATTCGTCCTGCGACTTGGACCTGAAGGCGGAAAAGTCGTGCTCTCCCAGACAAGCCCCGCACGCCTTGTTCATCAGGTCGATATCGAGAGAACCGGGGTGATGATAGGTAAACTCGTCAAGCAGCGCCGATGGTGCGGACCTGTTAAGGATGAAGTAGCGGTACTCGCGCCACTCGGCATTGCGACGCGGGTCGAACCCGTCCCACACCTGCATCATCGAAGTTATCGTAATACCATTCGGCAGCAACGCGTTCAGGCCGATTATCGTCTTGGATGGATCCACCTCGTGCGGAAGGTCGAAGGCCGCCTTCTGTCCAAACGCGTGCGCGCCCGTGTCGGTCCTGCCCGCACCCGGAGCGCGGATCTCCTGCCCGGTCAGGGCGAGCAGGACGCTCTCGAGCGAGCCCTGGATCGTCGGCAGGCCGGGCTGCTTCTGAAAACCGTGGAATGATGTTCCCCTGTACTCCATGGTTACCAGGTACCTCGCCAAATCAACCAGCCTTTCATTCCATTTCCTGTCAGAATACTTCGGCCCCGTGCTCGAGCATGGATTCCAGAGACGAATAACCCACGACACCGCGGTCCACCATATCCATCGCCTCGTGCAGGTTGGCCCTCAGCTCGCTGTCCGGCGAAACCTCGGCGAGCTGACGCATGAGGTCTATCATCTGCTTCATCACGCGGACCATGTTACCCACCGAATGGTCCGGGAAAGTGTAGAGCATCTCTTCCAGCCCGATTCCTCCACTCCAGAGGAAAGCCGCCTCGCTGAAACCGGTGTCCATCGAACCGAGGAGGTCGAGGCCGTGCCCGGCCTCGGACTCCTTCATCCGGGCGAAGATTTCGTCGACGCGCTCGAGAACGTCGCCCAGTGCGCCCTGCATATGTTCGAGGTCGCGAGGTCCGCGCTGCCAACCATCACCCGCGTCACCATCCCTTGACTCGTATATGAACCACGAGACAAAGGCGGGGATTTCTCGCGGTGACAACCTGGAGAGCGCCCCATCCTCGAGGGCTTCGACGAGCAGCAGGTCGCACTCGTTGTAGACACGCCTCAGCATCTCGCCACGGGGCGATGGCTTCTCGCCCTCGAGAAACCCGAACTCGTCCAGCACCGCTATCACGTCGGTGAGACGCCTCGATACTACGTCGTGCCCGGAGTCGCGCTCCTTCTTGGCGCCCTCTATCTGTCGCGAGGACTTTTCGACTTTGCGCGCGGCCTCCAGGCAGCGCTGGTTGTGCCCGCACATCCGGCATGGGTTCTTTTCGATCTCTTCGGTAAGAAGGTCGACCGCGTTTGCGAGCTCGCGCTCCTCACCGTCCCGAGGCTCGGGTTGCCCGGTGCCCGACGCGGCTCTCTTCAGCGTCTCCATCTTGTCCGCCACCGACCTGCGTACCTTACGCGTCGGAGATGTTATTTTTGCCACGTCGACCGCGCCGACGACCCTTGGCGGATGCTTTATGGAGCTAGGGGTCATCCTCCTGTAGCGCCCGGACTCATCGACGACCAGGACCCCGCTCTCGTCCCTCTGCCCACCGCGATGCTTCCGTACGACAGCGAGCGCACGCGAGTCGGCGTGGTGTCCGGTCAGAAAGACGTCGCCGGGTTGAAGCCTTACCATCGCCTCTTTTATCTCACGGCGCCGGCGGTCCTTTGTCATGGTGGCCAGCTTCCTGGTGAGCCTTCCGAGTTGCCTCTCAATTTCCCTGTACCTCGTGGCATCAGCCTCCGGACACCTGCTGGCGGTCAGCTGGACGTCCAGCTCGCGGTCGAGCATCTCGAGCCTCGCTTCGAGGGTTACGACCCGGCGGTCGGCTGTGTACTGGGCGAATGAAAGGTTGAGAAGGCGCTGGCACTCCTGCAAGTCGTGCTCGGCCAGGAGGTTTACCGCCATGTTGTATGAAACCTCGAAGCTGGAAACCACCGGGTTCGGCTCCTTGCCCACGAGCGTCCTTACCTGGTCGGCTGAAAAGTAGCTCTGGTGCAGGACGACCGCATATCCAACCTCGTCGATGCCGCGCCTGCCGGCGCGACCGGTGAGCTGCTTGTACTCGCCCGGCGTCACGGGCCTGTGCCGGTCTCCATCCCACTTCGAGAGCGACTCGATTACGACCGTGCGGGCAGGCATGTTGATCCCGAGAGACAGCGTTTCCGTGGCGAACACGACCTTTATCAGGCCACTGCTGAACAACTCCTCGACGGCTTCCTTGAAGAGAGGTAGCTGGCCGGCATGATGCGCGGCAACTCCAGACATAAGCGCCGAGCGGAACTCTGTATGGTTCAGGCATTCGAGGTCGGCCCTGTCGAGAATGCTCAGCTTCGCGTCGATATACTCGGCGATCTGTCTCTTCTCGTGAAGGCGGGTCAGGCTTACGCCCTCGCGCATCCACATCGAGACCGAATCGCTGCACGCCGCACGGGAGAATAAAAAGTATATGGCCGGGAGCATGTCCCGTTTGTCGAGGTCGCGGATGACGTTCACCCTGCGTGGCCTCAGGTCGGGGCCTCCCCGCCTGCGCTTTCCTTGAGGGCGCGCCGCCTGCGCCTTCTTGACCAGGTCGAACTGCTCGTCGATGATCCGTGGGAGGTCCTTGGAGAACAGAGGCGCGAGCGAGCGACCGACGAAGTAATGATTCTTGAGCTTGACCGGTCTCTCGGAGGAGACCACGACCTCCACGCCGCCCCTCAGGCTATTCATCCAGTCGCCAAGCTCGACCGCGTTTGAGACCGTGGCGCTCAAGCCAACGAGCCTGACTCTGTGCGGAAGCAGTATCACTATCTCTTCCCAGACGCCTCCGCGAAACGGGTCCTGCATGTAGTGGACCTCATCGAGGACGACCACTCCAAGCCTGTCAAGGACCGGGCTTTCCTCATAGATCATGTTGCGGAGCACCTCGGT
>PMDX01000027.1 GCA_003154635.1 Actinomycetota bacterium
GCGCGGATAGCAATCGGTGCCGTAAGCGGTCGCCTTGAGTTTGACCTGCTTGCCCTCTATCAGATCCTGTATCACGTGCGCGCCGCCGTAAGCCATGCCCTCCGTCTCCGACATCGCAGTCGCTCCGATATATGCGTCTACGGCGGCGATGTCCGCGCACACAGGCACGTCGTTGAGCCAGACCTTCGCCATCTTTATCGGAGGCTCACTGTGGCCAAAATTGATGAACGCACCCGAGGAGCACATCGGCCCGAACGTCCCCGTTGTGACGACGTCCACTTTCTGTGCGGCTTTCTTTGCACCCTGTTCCTTGACCAACTCGGTCATCTCGTCGGCCGTAAGCACAACGGCTTCGCCTTTCCTTATCCGCTGATTGATCTGCTCGTAAGTCTTTGCCACAAAACTCACCTCCTCAGCAGGCGCTTTCGATCTCGCCTTGCTGGTTCCTTCCTGCATTGGCATCGGGACCGCGGTCCCCTGTAAAAGTACACTATACAGGGGAATAATTCATGATGTATAACTCTCCGATAGCGGCGGGAATGACAGCATAGCGGGCCACAAGGCCCGGACGGGAGCGGTACGGGTAAGTTATGCGCGCGGGTAGTCCGTCTGATTTATCACCTCATTCGAGGCTCATGTTTCTCGCCGGTGCGGGAAGCATGTTGCTTGTCGCATTCTGGGTATTGATATCGATTGCTCTTGCCCCGAGCAAGGGCCTCGTATACGACGTAAGAGGGGCCAGGTATGGAGGGCCGCTCACATGGCCGGCCAGGTGGTTCCACCTCGGAACCCTGGCAAAGGGCCACCTCACATATACGTACCTGGCATTGATGCTGGTCCTGATCCTCGCCTATGCGGCGGCTGTCTACCTGGTAAGAAACGACAACAGCCGCAATGCGACAGCGATAATCGGTGGGTTCTTCTTTGTGTTCGCGGTGATGTTCCTGGTGATACCAATATGGGCATCGACGGACATCTTCAGCTACGCGTTCTACGGAAGGTCCATGGCGATCTACCACGCCAATCCGTACATCCTTGTCCTCGCGGCCAGGAAAGCGGATATCTTCTATCCCTATGCCGGCTGGCACTTCAACGCCAGCGTGTACGGCCCGGTCTTCAACTTCTTTTCATACGGGATCACCAGGATAGCGGGCAACTCCATCACGTCGAATGTCCTCGGATTCAAAGCCCTGGCGGTGGCCTGCTATGCAGGCTCCCTTCCAATCGTATTTACGCTTACGCGACGCGTCTCGCCGGGCAAAGAGAACTTCGCGCTTGCGGTGACCGCATGGAGCCCGCTGATGCTCATGCATATCGCGGGCGGCGGACATAACGATGCGCTGATGGTCCTGTTCGTACTCGCGGCTTTTCTCCTGTATCGCAAAGACCATGCCCTGGCGGGGCTTTTCGTCATGACGCTTGCCGTCATGGTCAAAGTCTCGGCAGTGCTGGCGCTCGCCCCATACGTCGTCCTGTACGTGAGAGAGGCGCGGACAAACCCCCTGCGCCGCCTCGGCGGCGCGGTGGCGGTGGTCGTGCTTGTGCCGATGTTACTCTACGCGCCTTTCTGGCAAGGGACCCGCATCTTCGATTCCACCATACGCATGTCAAAGCTGATCTCTTTTGGTTCGGTTCCCAGGCTCCTGTCCTCCGAGGGGCAGGACATGCTGGGACATCTCGGCTTTTCAGCGACTAGAGCCGCGTCGATCTCCAACGAGACAGCTCAACTCCTGTTCATGGCTCTATTCGGGTTCTTGACGCTATACCTGCTCACGCGCGTCAAGGATTTCAGGTCCATGATTGTTGTCTCGGGAGCAATAATATTGCTCTGGTTCCTCACGAGCAGCTATGTCGTTCCGTGGTACCTTGGTCTCGGCCTCATGGTAAGCGCCATCGCCGGCTGGAACTGGCTAACAGGCACATACATCGCCACGTCGTTCGTCTTCCTGCTCTACCACGTCCCGGATACCGGCAATCCGAGGGTGCTCGGCATCGATCGCCATGGAGCTTTCACCTATCTGTCGTTGCCATGCCTCATCATACTTGCAGCCCTGCTGCTGTACGGCGCTCGTCACACATGGACAAGGAGGAGTGAAGCCCGGCTGACGTCGGGAGAAGGAGCCTCCGAGGTCGTCCGTGAGGCGTGAGCCCGCGGGCCGCGACCCGGCCTCGACAGCACCCACCACTTTTCCAATCGGTTATCATTGTCAAAGCAATTCGCGTGTCTGACCGGCCGCATGCCGGTGGCGCGATAAACCGGGAGGTTTTGTTTAATGTCAATGGTTGAGTGGTTCGAGTTCCGGGTTCCGGGAAGGGTCATATGCGCGGAGCACTGCGTCGACAGCGTCGGCTTGGAGATGGACAAGGCTGGGGGCAAACGCGTTCTGGTCATCACTGATCCCGGCGTCGAGAGCGCGGGCCTGGTCGCGGCACTCAAAGAAGGCATGGAGAGCGGCTCCGCGGATATATTCGGTGTTTTTACGGACGTCCCGCCGCATTCCGAGGTCTCCGTCGTCCAAAACTGCTACCAGATGGTCAATAAGCTGGGAGCAGATTCGCTCATCTCCCTCGGCGGAGGCAGCGTGATCGATACGGCCAAGGNNCGAGGGCGGCGAACTGCTCGACCACCACAGCGCCAGGTACTTTCCGAGCGGCCGGATGCCCGTGCACATTGCCATCCCGACTACCGCCGGCTCCGGTTCGGAGTCGACCCATACCGCGAGCATCGCGGACGCCGAACAGAAGCTCAAGCTCATTTTCCAGGCACCC
>PMDX01000243.1 GCA_003154635.1 Actinomycetota bacterium
CGTCATCGCGGCGATCGTCGCGATTTTCATCCAATCGTTCTTCATGAAGGCGTTCATGATCCCGTCGTCTTCGATGAGCCCGACACTCCAGATAGGCGACAGGGTGCTGGTGGACAGGGTGACCTATTACTTCAGGAAACCCCGGCGAGGCGACATCATCGTCTTCCGGTATCNNCGCTGAACACCACCAACCTGTTCTTCTGGCCTATCGACCAGATCCTCGAGACTTTGCATGTAACGCACCGCATGGAGAGCCCGCCTTTCGTAAAACGCGTGATCGCAACCGGTGGTGAAACGATTGAGATCAAGCAGGGACAGATCTACATCAACGGCAAGAAGATCAAAGAGGACTACAAGGTCCCGGATAACTACGATATGCCGGCGACCAGGATTCCCGACGGCGAGCTGTTCTGCATGGGCGATAACAGGCCTAACTCGCGGGACAGCCGTTACTGGGGGACGGTGCCCATAAGGGCCGTTATCGGTAAGGTGTTCTTGAAATGGTGGCCTCCGAAGGATTTCGGGATCCCGAAACACTAGATTACCTCGCGAGCAGCATGACCGGGAAGCCCCGCGCCGGTGCGCTCGACATCCTCTCCATGTCCGTGCGCGAGATCAAGGCGATGCTGGCCTCTCTCGAGAAGCCGGACCATGTATTATATGCGCGGTTGACCAGGGACACCCGCCCCAGCGTCAGGCAGCTCGGATACTCCGCTCTTCGGCACGGGCGCAGCCTTGCCGCGAACGAGGAGATATTCCGCGAGGGGAACATACGGTTTATCGCGGGTGCCGACGAGGCCGGGCGCGGTGCGCTGGCGGGGCCTCTGGTTGCGGCGGCCGTTATGTTCTCACCGGGGACAGTGGTCAAGGGAGTGAACGACTCGAAGATGCTGACGCCTGAGCGCCGCGACGAGCTCTACGACATCATCATTAACAAAGCGGAGAGTATCTGTGTAGTATTCATCGATTCGGGCCTGATAGACCGCTTCGGCATCCAGCCCGCGAACATGCAGGCGCTCGGGGAGGCGCTTGCGGGAATAGACGACCGGTGCCAGTGCGCCATATGCGATCACTTCACCCTCTCGGGGTGCGACGTGCCGACATACGGCATCCCAAAGGCGGACGAGACATTCCAGTCTGTTGCGGCGGCGAGCATCCTAGCTAAGGTCGAGCGCGACAGAGTGATGAAGTCCCTCCATAGCCGCTTCCCCCGGTACAACTTCGAAGCCAACAAGGGCTACGGCACCGTGGAGCACATGTCCGCTCTTGCCGTTTATGGGCCGTGCGAAGTCCACAGGAAATCGTTCTCGGGCGTGCTACCGGATGAAGAGATCCGTCTCTGGGAGGGCTGAATTGGGAGGTGACCGCAGGTCGGTTGGGAAGGCGGGGGAGGAGATAGCCTGCAAGTACCTCGAGGAGCATGGCTTCATCATCCAGGGCCGCAACTGGCGCACGCGCTCCGGCGAGCTCGACATAATCGCAAGGCACGGCAAGGCTACGGTCTTTGTCGAAGTAAAAGCCCGGCGCAGCAAGTCGTTCGGTCGGCCCGAGGAGTCGGTAACGCCCGATAAAGCTCGTCGCATACGTCGCCTCGCGACCGAGTACCTCGCCTCCGCCGCCCACTCACCCGAAGTCAGATTCGACGTAATCAGCCTCATGCTCGACCCCGACAACAACCTCCTCGAACTCCACTACATCCCCGATGCCTTCTAACCCATCCGTTGAGAAAGGCCTTGGGGCCTGACCTGTCTTTCAAGGCTTTGGTGTCAGATCTGACCCCGTTCTTTCAAGGGTTTGGGTCACGGTTGGGTATAATGGGCGGCATGTCTGTAAAGGTAAGGTCGTTTGTAAAGAGGAGAGGCGCGGGGCTGATCGTCGTTGTGGCGTTAATGATCTGCGCAACAATCTTCACCAGGCCACTGCTCGCGAAGGGGTCGGATCACGTCTACAAGGAGCCGTACGATCCGATGTTCCAGGCGTGGACGCTGGCCTGGGACGCGCACGCCGTGATACACAGCCCTTCCAATCTTTTCAATGCGAACATCTTCTTTCCAAACGCCGATACGTTGACTTACTCCGACCATCAGATAGTAACGGCGGTGATGGCGCTACCCGTGCTCAGCATAACGGGAAACCCGTTGCAGACGGCCAACTACATGCTTGTCTTCAACCTCTTCCTTTGCGCCATCGGCTCGTATCTGCTGGTTGTGCACCTTACCAAGAATCGGGTGGCTGGGCTCGTAGCGGGAATGATATTCGCTTTTGCGGCACCACGTCTCGCGCAGATCACCCACTTGCAGTTATCGGCTGCCGCGTTCATCCCTTTATGCCTTCTCTTTCTCCATAAGTACTCGGAGGACGGCCATGTCCACGACGCCGCGCTTGCGGCGCTGTTCTTCGTCCTCGAGACGCTGTCCACGTGGTACTACGGCATGATACTGGCTTTTGCGGTGCTCGTTTTTATCGCCGTGCGGTTTGTGATGAAACCGAGGGCTTTTACTTTCAAATGGACTGTCAGCCTCCTCCTGGTCTTCGCGATCGCGGCAGGGCTGGTGGCGCCGTTCGCCATTCCATATCTGAAAGTCCACGAAAAAGACGCGCG
Source organism: Actinomycetota bacterium (assembly GCA_003154635.1). Classification (GTDB taxonomy): domain Bacteria; phylum Actinomycetota; class Geothermincolia; order Fen-727; family Anoxymicrobiaceae; genus FEN-727. Next base: position 2,603 of record PMDX01000243.1, read on the forward strand.
GTTCGAGCGTACCATCAGCGAGGTCGATATGTTCTCGGCGGACATCCAGGACTTTGGTGCCGCCACCGAAAACAACCTTGTCTGGGGACCGCTCACTGCCAGCCTTCGCGCAAAGACGACGAGCCGGGGTGGCGAGACTGAGCGCACGCTTTTCGTAGGCCTGATGCCGATACTGCTTGGCATCGCCGGGGCGGTGTATCTGTTTATCCGGGGAAAGGGCGCCCAGAGGTTCGACGTGCGGTTCTACGTGACCCTTATCGTCGCGTCGTTCCTGATGTGCCTCGGCAGCACGCTATACCTGTTCGGTCATTCGCACCCCGGCGTACCGATGCCGTACCGGCTCTTCTACAATTTCTTCCCGGGGTTCAAGGTGATGCGGGTGCCGGCGCGGTTCATCATCCTCGTCCTCCTCGGGTTGGCTGTGCTCTCCGGCTTCGCGGTCAAAGCGATGTTGTCGTGGCTTTCCGAGCGCAGGCGTGGAAACAGGGTGCTCCCGGTCGTTGTCACGGTGCTCATACTGGCATTGCTGGTCGTCGATCTGATGTCGATAAACCTGCCGATGCGACCCATGCCCTCCAGGGACAAGTTCCCCGAAGTGTACACCTGGCTCAAGGACCAATCCGGTCAGGCGCCGACGGCCGAGATACCGCTGGCAAACTACAACCCGCGCACGTTCAGCGCGGGCCTGCAGTACGAACCCACCTGGGCTGAGCGCGAGGGGTTGCGCACCTACTACTCGACACTGCACTGGAAGAAGATATTCAACGGTTACAGCGGGTTCCTTCCGACGTCGTACTACGACGGTGTGAGGGCGGCCAGTGAGTTTCCCAGCGACAGGGCGATCGTGTTTCTTCGCAAGGAGGGGATCAAGTACGTCATCGTCCACGGAAAGGAGCTCGAGCCGACCGTCGTCGCCAGCGTGCTTGCGTACAGCGAGCACCACAGCGGTTTCAAACTCCTGCGTGACTTCGGGTCTGATTACGTCTTCGATATCTCCACCGGCGAGCAGGCGCACCGGGAGACTGGCAACGAGGGCCGCGCCGGCCCCTGATCACGCTGCTGGCACAACGCCTCTCCCCGGATTTTCATCGCACGGCAGTTACTCATGCATATGAAATCATCCTGTTTGCTTGAAATGTTAGCTTGATATGCTTATAATCAAGCTTGTTCTGCTTATCGATAACGGGAGGCTTTTTGCTCGCAAAGGTCTATGGCGCGACTCTGGTCGGCATGGAAGCGCACCCCATAGAGATCGAGGTCGACGTGACGCTCGGGCTCCCGGCTTTCGAGATCGTGGGGCTGCCAGGCGCCGCCCTGCGCGAGTCACGTATCAGGGTCAAATCCGCGATCCGTAACTCATCGTTCGATTTCCCACGCACGCGCATAAACGTAAACCTCGCTCCCGCGGATATAAGGAAAGAGGGGCCGTCATTCGACCTGCCGCTCGCGATTGCCATC
>PMDX01000176.1 GCA_003154635.1 Actinomycetota bacterium
CTGTGGTTCTCTACTGTTCTAGGGCTTATGACCAGCCTCTCCGCCGTCTCCCTCGTGGACTTCCCCTCGCAGAGAAGCTGGAGGACTTCCTGTTCGCGGTCGCTCAAGAGACCGAACAGTGGGTTGCTTTCCGGATTGGCACTGAGCAACCTCTCTACGACCAGCGTCACTATACGCGGGCTCAGGTATCGCTCCCCCCCCGCGACCGTGCATAAAGCCAGCACAAGCTCGTCAGCAGCGTCATCCTTAAGCACGTAACCGCTTGCGCCGCCCTTCAGGGCTTCGAGGATATAGGTTTCTTTCAGGTGCATTGAAAGCATCAACACCCTTGTGCCGGGGCAACGCTTTCTTATCAGGCTGCAGGCGATGAGACCGTTCATTTCGGGCATCGTGACGTCCATCAGGACAATATCCGGGCTCAACTGCTCGCAGGTTTCGACCGCCCGCGCCCCGTTTTCCGCTTCCCCCACAACGCGGAGGCCGCTTTCCGGCTCCAGGACTGCCTTGAGCCCTTCCCTGAACATCTTGTGGTCATCTACTATGAGGACATCGATAGTTTCCATTATTGCTCCCGGGGTATTTGAACAGTCACCGTAGTGCCCGAACCCGGCTCCGAAATAATCTCCAGGTTCCCGCCGATGACCTCTGCTCGATCACGCATTCCGACAATGCCGAAACACATGCCGCTATTACTCCCGGCCGGGGTGTTCAGAGCGTCGAAACCGTCGCCGTCGTCCCGAATCGAAAGCCTGAGGTAGCCGTTTTCGAACACGAGAGAGACTACCACCGTTCTTGCATGGGAGTGTTTCCGGACGTTGGTAAGTGCCTCCTGTGCTATTCTGAAAAGAAGGACTTCCTTCTCCTCTTCCAATGGAGGGTGGTCTCCCTCGGACGAAAAAGAGGTCAGTATGCCAGTAGACAGGGAGAACTCACCGACATAGACTTCCAGTGCCGTTTCAAACCCAAAGTCATCCAGCAGGGGTGGCCTCAGCTCTGAAGCCAGCCGACGTACCTCGTTCAATACACCACGAAGGGTGGAATCTATTCTGTTGAGCTTTTCCTTTCCGTCCTCGCTCATGTCGCCGGACGTGGATTTCTTGAATGTATCGAACTCCATCTTCAGCGCCAGAAGCGATTGCCCCACACCGTCGTGGATGTCGTTGGCAATCATGATGCGGGCCCTCTCGTACTCGGTGATGACCTGCTTCGAGAGCCTCAGTATTACGCGCTCGGCCCGCCTGTTGCCGGTGACGTCCCTCATCACTACCATGAAGGCGCGCGGGTGCCCGTACTCGTCCTTCATGAGGCTCATGCTCATCTCCCCTTCAAACCTGCTGCCGTCCTTGCGAAGCAGCTCGCACTCCAGGTTTCCGGAGACTCCGTGAACCAACGTTTTCTGGAAATTTCTTAACGCCATGGCGTGCTGTTCGGGCGCGATTATGTTGAGGGCGTTCTTCCCGATAAGCTCATCCTCCGAATCGAAGCCGTGCATGTCGAGCGCCCTCTTTGAGACCTTGACAAACCTTCCGTCAAGGTCAGTCATCGTGATGCTGTCCGGGGACGTGTCGACGAGGGTCCTGTAAAGCTCCTCCGATCTACGCATGGCATCATCCGCACGGTGTCGCTCTATCGCGTACCTTATTGAGCGCCGCATGACGTCGCCGCCGACCTGCCCCTTCACGAGGTAATCCTGGGCGCCCGCTTCGAGCGCAAGGCTGACAATGCGTTCTTCGCTGAGCCCCGTAAGGACTATTACCGGGAGGCGAGGGACTTGCTCACGGATCCGCCTGAAGGTCTCGAAGCCGGTGCTGTCCGGCAGTGAGAGATCGAGAAGGATGAGGTCGAAGGCGCCAGTCTTCAGACGCTCTATGCCCCCGCACAGGCTCTCTTCCCATTCGAGAGCGAGGTCATCGCCGCTTGAACTCTCAAGCAGCAGCTTCATCATCCTGGCTTCGTTACGGTTATCCTCGATAAGCAAGACCTGTGTGCGTTTCTTCAACGTGCCCCCCACTTTCAGAACGACTTCAGGACGATGTTGCTTTCTCCTCGGAGACGACAGGTTTCCTTCAGGGCGCTCACCAAAGCTCGCGGAGAGAACGGCTTTATGATGTAGCCGCTGGCGCGCATCTCCGTTGAACGGCTCATGTGCTCGGGACTTATCGAGGCGGTCAGGAACATGACGGGTATGTCCGCGGTCTCGGGGTCGAGCCGCAACCTCCTGTATACCTCGAAGCCGCCAATCCCCGGCATCATGATGTCCAGCAGTACGGCATCCGGCGACCCTGTCCTGGCGAGCTCGAGGCCCTCCTCACCGCTTGTCGCCTCCAACACGTCGAAGCCTTCTCCGCGAAGAACCGCGGTCACGACAGTTACGATACTTGGGTCGTCGTCGACCACCAATACTCTCAACCGTTTCTCCTCCGGGTTCCCCTTCATCTCTTTCACGCGTCCTCTCTTTTCTCCAAACAATTCTTGCCACGGTTCTAGCGGCGACCACTTACGCTCACGAGCGGTTCTTCAGTGACGAGGTTTTTCGGCTCCGGGGCGATGCCAGGCGTGCATCCGGAGACCGGTAAGCCGAAACAGAAATCCAACCCGCCGCCTTCACGCGACCAAACCTCGATCCAGCCACCGTGCGCGTTGACTATGGTCCTTGCGATGTGTAACCCGAGACCGATTCCGCGGGTTGAAT
>PMDX01000234.1 GCA_003154635.1 Actinomycetota bacterium
TGTCGGTCCAGTTGGTGCCGTGGTACTTCCAGACTCCCTTTTCCGTCCCAGCGTAGAGCACGCCGTGGCCTGAGTCGTAGGCGAGGGAGTAGACCAAGGAGCCCGAGACTCCTCCAGCGATGTTGGTCCAGTTCGCCCCGCCGCCACAACCAACTTCGAGCGCCAAAAGAAACACGACAAACAAAACCGTTAAGACCTTTTTCATCGAGTGCACCCCCAAACCACCACCGACAAGGTACCTGACATCCTTAATATACACCCTCCTGCGAAAGTATTTTACCGTGATTTCAGATGAATAATGCAGGATTAAACGGCCCATTATGGTTCTGTGAGTTTGCTTTGGCTGCTTGAAGTTTAGCCCCCTAGACGGGGTGAAGCAATTGGTTTGGTTCCAGCCTTACCAAGATTCCGCAACACCGATAAACATCACTGCGGTCTGATTTTGGCACACAGGGACATGTGCATATCAAGCGAGTCGGTTCACCCGGGAGTACGGACGAAAAACCAGAAGACAGATAGCATGTTCAACCGACTCGTCCCACTTGGGTTTGGCGCGCTATTCCTATATCGAAATGCTCTCGAAGGCCGGCCAGTGCCCCTGATCGATTGCTTCCAGGTTCTTCACCCTGCTGCGGATCGTAGTGTGTTCCCAACGGGCCTCATCCTCGTTGGTGTCACTGGTCTGCCAGAAACTAAAAAGCTCGAGGATTGAGGGAATGGCTGTTCTCGACTCGCGGGAGCATACGAACAGGTGCCTGTTACAGTAACCTTCACGTGGCAGCACTTCGGCCGCGTCATACATCTCGCTGAGCCTCTGGACAACCCGACTCAGCGCCGCCGGATCGCTCGTTATCTTGGATGCTATCGAGTCGGCCAGGATATCGTCGTGGCGGCGAGCAATATCAAACCGCTTTGCTACGAACGTTACAAGGATGCCGCTCCAGATGATGAAGATGTACGAGAGGAAAAAGATGGGCACGGTAATGCCGCCGGTATCCTCTTCCGTCCAGAGCAGGATAATGCCGATTGCCAGCAACAGGAGGAACACAATGGAGGTAAACGGTAGTACTTTAAAGCGCCAGATGTCGAGTGGCTTGAGGGCATCTCCAGTAATGATGTGTGAAATCTCGTGAGCCATGATCGCTTCGGCCTCTCCTTTCGAGAAAGAGGTAGATGTCGCATCTTTCGTGATGCCTACGTAGTGTTTGCCTCGTTTTTCAAAAGTTACGAAATTGACGGTCGGCAGGTCGAGGACGACTAACCCGGGACAGGTGATGCCGGCTCCCAGGCACACGTTTTCGAGTGCGTCGGCGAACAGCTCCAGCGATACCTCGTCGTATTCCGAGGCGACGCGCGTGAAAAGTGTGAAAGACCCGTGCGTGGACCATGTATAGACCAGTATCACCAGGAATGCCAAGGGTATCGCCACGGCCATTACTAATTCCTGGTCTTTGTGAAAAGTAAATGCCATGAGGAAAACGCAGGCGAACAAGACGAGGAGAAGAAGCGCCAGGACAAGCGCTTCCTCCAGCAGTATTTTGCGCCTGTTGTAATGAATACTCTCCAGGACCTGTGGCTCAAAGCTCATTGTCATGACAGATTATCTTTCGATTCACCTCGGCTAGTTAATTTCAGTATTTGAGAATCCCGCTATTACGCAACGTCCAGCAATGAAATGTATGCAGACCGAACAAGCCGCCTCACCCGCTCCACACTAGCACACTCCGCGCCCCCCTCGAAAAAGCGTAGGGGTGGGCTACAGAACGAAGAAGACTATGCAGAAGAAATGTAGCAGGCTGCCCAGCAGAATGAATACATGAAAGACCGAATGGACATACTGCTTCTTTCTGCCGATCACATAAAGGATTGAGCCGATGGTATATGATATGCCTCCGGCCAGGAGCAGCACAGAACCGGCCACGCCCAGCGCGCGAACAGCGGGTTTGATAGCGATAAGCCCAGCCCAGCCCATAACTATGTAACATACAAACGAAAAGTGTTGGTACCTTTTCAAATCGATCGCGGTAAGCGTTACTGCAATCGCCGCAAGGACCCACTCGATGGTGAAGATCACCCACGCTATTGCAGCATTCTCGAGCCTCACCGAGCACAGCATGACAATCGTATAAGTGCCGGCGATGAAGAGATATATTGTGCAGTGATCGATGACCTGAAAGACTCTCTTTGACATCGGACGCGTGAGTCCGTGGTATATGCTGGAGGTAGTGTACAGCAGAATCACCGTCATTGAGTAGACTATTGACGTGATGATCTCTACCGGGCTGTCCGCCAGGACCAGGCACCATATAAGAGCGACAACCCCCAGCACTGCTCCAGCAATGTGCGATACCATATTGCACAGCTCTTCACCGTCCGAGTACCCGGGCAGCGCTCTATCAGCAAGCTTCGTTCTCTTCATTTGAAGTAATCTTTCCTTACCTGTATGAGCATGGGCTGACGCCTGCACCTGATGGATTATCAGATAACGTTATATGCTCAACGTCAATACTTTCTTCTCCTCGTGTTGCCTTATGTGTTGAAGTCACAAGCTTACCGGACAGCGCCGGGCAACAAGCCATATTTCCGGATAGATGGCGATTCTGGTGAACCGCCTCATATCGAATATTATGTGCGAGCGCGTCAGGTACTGGAACTCAAGAGGAGCGGGCACAGATACGATCGGGGGTATGAGGACAAACCAAAGAGAAGAAACATCTGTTCATTGAGGTGGGGCCGAGGAGACCCAGCCCTCTCGCATGAGCAAAGACTGATATCGCCGGTTACTTGGGAGGTACGTGTTAATAGCGAGACGCATCACCCGCTCCACGCTAGCACGAAATGTACTTGACAACGTGCGCATCTTGAACGAGGCGCTTCACCCGCTCCATTCCTTTCCTGCAATGAGTCAAAGCTGCTGAATCACAAGCGTTGCGTTCAGACATCAGTTCGCTGAAAGAAAGGCCCGTAAAGTGTTAGAATTTCGGCATTGAATGTAGCAACAAAGGGGATGCCGGTATGAAGGTATTTGCTATCAACTCCAGTCCAAGGCCCGAAGGGCACAGCAAGACCGCGCTCCTGTTGAACCGCCTCGTGAAGGGGATGCGCGAGGGAGGCGCCCAGGTCTATCAAGCAGCGCTGCGCGAGAAGAAGATCAACTTTTGTGAGGGTTGCTATACCTGCTGGACCAAGACACCCGGGGTGTGCAAGTACAATGACGACATGAGCACCGAGCTCTACCCGAGGTGGCTCGAGTGCGACCTGGCCGTATACGCCACTCCTCTATATAACTTGACGATGACTTCGCACTTGAAGGCTTTTCTCGAGCGCCTCCTGCCGATGGCGGAACCCTTCGTCCTCGAGAAGGAAGGCACCTTCTACCACCCGAGGCGGACCCACTATCCTGGAACGGTCCTGTTATCAGTCTGCGGCTTCCCGGAGATGGCCCAGTTCGACCACCTGTCGGATTATTTCAAGAGGTTGTTCGGCATTTCATTTCGAGGGGAGATACTAAGGACCGGCTCGGAAGCACTGCCACATATCGGGCCGAAGCTCGAAGAGATCCTGGGGGCGACCGAGAGAGCGGGCTTCGAACTGGTTACCAGGAACAAGATAGCGGTGGGGACACTGGCCACCATAACCCAGCCGCTCGAGGAGCCGGAGCTCATAGGCCAGCTCGCCAACATCATGTGGAGGACCTGTATCGAGGAAGGTCTTACGCCGCAGGAATTCTGGGACAAGGGGATCATGCCCCGCCCGGATTCAATTGAGACGTTCCTGTCCATCATGAAATACGGGTTCAATTCCGATGGCGCAGCGGAGGCCGATGCAGTTCTGCAGTTTGATTTCTCGGGGGAGCACCCGGGTAGCTGCCAGATAAAGGTGGAAGGTGGAACCATAGATACAGCCTCAGGAGCTCAGTACGAGCCCAGCATAGTCATCGAGACGCCCTTCGAGGTCTGGATGGATATTATCACCGGCAAACTAGATCCACAGCAGGCCTTCATGGAACAGAAATGCAAGGCGACGGGCGACTTCGAGTTGCTTCTTAAGATGGGGGACTGGTTCGGACGGTAAGGCGCTGCTCAAGAGGGGAGGAAGTTTCAGTACCTCACTTCATTTCTTGCGTTCGATTATCCACTTGACGTAATCAAGGAGGAACTCGCGCTCGTGGTCCGGAACCTGCGGCAATAGCCCTATGATCTCACGCGTGGTGTCGTCCCCACCCTCGGCAAGGCCCGCGGCTTCCTCGGGTTCCGTCTCGTCTATATCCAGAAAGCAGGTGAGGGGGCGGTTCAACCTCCGGGCGATCTCCTGGAGGTTCGCCAGATAGAGCCGGCGTTTCCCGAGCTCGTAGTTCGAGAGGGCGGACTGGGTTATGCCGATCATGGAGGCAAGCTCATCCTGGGAAAGGCCCGCCTCTTCCCTCGCTTTCTGTATCCGCTTGCCAATGTTGTGGTCGATCATGTCCCCGCCCTGGTCGTTTATTCCATAATCATATTAACCCGGCGCTTCGACTACCACAACATAGTGTCTTGACAGCAATGACATAGCGTTATATTTTTGGCATGACATATTGTTATGGAGCCTTCGCGGGCGATCNNCAGGCTGGCGCGGGTCCTGGATACTCTTCCAAGCGGATTCCCTTCCACCGAAAGCGGTGTGGAGATAAAGCTACTCGAGAAGATCTTCACTCCAGAGGAAGCGAGTCTCTTCTGCGAAATGAGGTTGACACCTGAGACGGCCGAGCAGGTCGCCGGGCGCACGGGACACCCGTTGGAGTGGCTGAAAGAGACGTTAGAGACCATGGCCGGGAAGGGGCAGCTCCTCGGAATCAGGGTTGGTGAGAACAGGCTCTACAAGATGGTACCCTGGGTCGTCGGGATATATGAGTTTCAGGTCGATCGCATTGATGAAGAGATGGCAGAGCTGGTTGATCAGTACATAACCGTATTTCAAGAACAATGCTTCCCCCAAGCACCTCATTTCGCGCAGACTCTCGCCGTCGAGGAAACCATTCCGGTTGACCAGGAAGCCCTGCCCTATGAAAAGGTCTCAGCGATCATCGAGAAATGCCGGTCTTTTCGTTTGGCGGACTGCATCTGCAAGAAAAAACAGGGTTTGCTGGGAAAGCCATGCGACAGGCCCATGGAAGTATGCCTATGGGCCGTCCCGGTGCCCGGATATTTCGAACAGTTCCCGGGATACCGGACCATCTCGAGAGACGAGGCTTACGCATTGATGAAAAAAGCCGAAGAGGCAAGCCTGGTGCACATGACGAGCAATACGCAGGCCGGGCATTATTTCATATGCAACTGCTGTAAGTGCTGCTGTCCATTCCTGACGTCTATCAACGAGACTGGTATTCCCGCCTCGCTCGTAATCGATTCCCATTGTTATGCCGAGATCGATCCGGAGAAATGCAGCGGTTGCGGGGTCTGCGCGGATGAGCGCTGCCAGGTGAATGCTCTCGCCGAGGAACAAGACGAATACAGGGTTGTTAGAGAGAGGTGCATAGGCTGCGGTCTTTGCGTAAGTGCCTGTCCGGAGGAGGCCGTCCGACTGGTTCGTAAAGACGCTGCTGATCGCACAACTCCTCCCGAGAGCGAGAATGCCTGGTTCGAGGAGAGAGGACTTAAGCGCGGAGTAGATTTTTCTGCTTACAAATAACCCGCATTAAGATAATGCCCGTGTTATTCAGGGGGTCAGCCTGCTCCTGTCACGTGCAAGCTCAACGGTTCCCGCAGATATAAATATCCCAATAATATTTATAATGTTACAATAGTGTTTTGCCGATAGTATTTGATGACTCCGCTTCGAGGAGGGCCGGATGACAAGTGCCGAACCTGTAAAAGAAGAAGGGGTCCCCGACAAGCCGTACTCTCGACTGCGGGAGGCCTTCGGCCGGACACCCCCCCATATCTTCGCGTCCCCCATCATTCTCCTGCTGCTGGCGGAGGAACCTACCCACGGTTACGCACTGTTCAAGAAGATGTGCGAGCTGGGTATCTTCGAAGAGGACATGGACGCGTCCATCATTTATCCGACCCTTCGGCTCATGAAGGACGATGGCTTTATCGACTCGGAGCTGGTTGACGAGGGCTCGGGGCCAACCCGCAAGGTATTTCACTTGACTCGCGAGGGAAGCAAGGAACTGGACGAACTGGCCGAGAACCTCTTTGTAATTACCGCGTCCGTCGACTACTTCCAGCGGAGGTACGAGGCGAACGTGTCAGCGAAAAGACGGACGAAGACAAAGAGCTTGTCGCAGCGCGGGCAGGACCGGCACGAAAGGTGACATCGTTATGACTTTCATTTTCCGGAACATGTGGAGGCGGAAAGGGCGGACCTTCCTCACCATCTTCGGGATAGTGGTGGGGATCTTCGCGCTGACCGTGCTGGGGGGTATGAGTGCCCGCCTGAACCAGCAGGTCAATGGCATGAAAGGGTTCATCACAGGAAAGATAACCGTATCGGCCGCGGGCACCAACATGCAGAACGCGGCCGGCAAGTTCCTCAACGTTGCCGCCGGGAGGCAGATCGAGCGGATACCGGGCGTGGCCAGCGCCTCGGGGGTGCTCATGAACCAGCTGAAAGTAACGGAGGGCATGAGCATGAGCATCCCGCAGCTCATGATCGCCTATGAAGACGCGCACAGCCACGACCTTTTCAAGGACATCAAGGTGGCGAAGGGGAGGCTGCTGAGAGCGGGAGAGAGCGGCAAGGTGGTGCTTGGCTCCGACCTTGCCAATCAGATGAAGGCCGGGGTGGGCCAGACGGTGGACCTCAAGGGGAGGAAGTTCCAGGTGGCGGGTATCCTGGATACCACCATGGGTGTGATCGACGGCTGGGCGTTCGTCCCTTACGCGGACGGCGAGGCCATCATGCAGGCCGATAACCCCTACCTCCCGGTCACCGGCCTGGTCCAGTCAATCATGGTCCTGCCCAAGCCGGGCGTCAACATCGAAGCGCTCGCGTCCACCATGAAGAAGAGCCTGACCGGGTTAAAGGTGATGTCACCTGTCGACTCTGAGAAACAGATATCGCAGATGAGCACCATCTTCAACGCGATAATTCTGGGCATCGCGTTTGTCGCGCTTTTCGTGGGCGGCCTGTCGGTGATAAACACCATGGTTATGGCGGTCTCTGAGCGCACCCGCGAGATAGGGTTGAAGAAGGCCATCGGCGCCAAGGTCAAGACCATCCTCGGCGAGTACCTGGCGGAGGCGGCGATGATCGGGTTGATTGCGGGCGTCGCCGGCATGCTGCTGGGGCTGCTCGCCATAAACCTCCTGAACCAGGCGACCCACAAGAGCAACGTGATCATATTCAGCGTGACCACGCTGGTGATCGTCGGGCCGGTGATCTTCGCTACCGTCCTCGGAACGGTGGCGGGCCTGTTTCCGGCACTGCGCGCCGCGAGGTTGAACCCCGTCGATTCACTGAAGGAGGAGTAACAGTGAGCATAGTGAGCACCAGCGACCTTACCAAGGTCTACAAGATGGGCGAGACGACTGTCAGAGCGGTCGACGGGCTCAACCTGGAGATAACGAAAGGTGAGTTCCTCGCCATCGTTGGCCCGTCGGGCTCCGGCAAGACCACGCTGCTTCACCTGCTGGGGTGCCTCGACGTGCCGACCTCGGGCACGGTGTCCATCGACGGGATGGAGACCGGCAAGCTTTCGTCATCCGCCCTCGCCGACATCAGGCGCGAGAAGGTGGGATTCGTCTTTCAGGAGTTCAACCTGCTGCCGATCCTCACCGCCCTGGAGAACGTCGAGCTGCCCCTGCGCTACCTGAAGGTCAAGCAACCCGAGAGGCGCAAGCGCGCCCTGGAGGCGCTGGACAAGGTAGGGCTGAGCGACCGCCCCAGGAACAAGCCATCTCAACTCTCAGGGGGAGAACAACAGCGTGTGGCCATCGCCAGGGCGCTGGTGACGGAGCCGGCGCTGGTCCTCGCCGACGAGCCCACCGGCGAGCTCGACACCAGCACGTCGCAGGAGGTGTTCGACGCGCTGCGCACGGCGAACCGGG
>PMDX01000316.1 GCA_003154635.1 Actinomycetota bacterium
TCACGGAGGCTACGATCCACTCGGTAAACTGCGTATATGCGCAGTTGATAATGGACGTCGGCCCTACCCGCGTTGCCAATCTCGCGAAGGCAATGGGGATTCAGACTCCTATCCAGGCGAACCCCGCTATTGCACTGGGCGGTCTCCGTATTGGCGTCTCTCCACTAGAGATAGCATCGGCCTACGACACGCTGGCGAACGGCGGGGTACATGCTGTCCCGCGTGCGATCTCGAAGGTGACCGACCCGAACGGGAACGTGATCGACGATACAAAGCCTGGGTTGAACATGGTCTTGGACCCCAATGTGGCAAGCAAGGTCACGTCCATCCTCGAGCAGGTCGTGTCCCAGGGCACAGGCACAGGCGCGAGTATCGGAAGGCCCCAGGCCGGGAAGACCGGAACTACCGAGGATTACACCGACGCCTGGTTCGTAGGTTACACGCCCGACCTCGTCACGGCGGTGTGGGTAGGATATCCGCAGGGTCGAGTATCGATGGAAGGGATGACAGGCGGTTCGCTTCCCGCATCTATCTGGCGCGACTTCATGGAGCAAGCCCTCGACGGTGTTCCTGCCACGACTTTCCCAGGAATTGACACGCAAAGGTAACGGAGACCGGTGGTACGGGTCGGCCGCCTGGAGCTATTCACCCGCTTTCTTGTTCACCACTGGGAGAAGGTGCCAGACGGCGTCCAGGCCTTGGTCCTTCTGGATCATGACCCCAAGGGAAGTCTGGACCGGCTTGACGCTGCTAGTTGCGTCCCCTCTGTAGAAATTGAGCGTTACCGAGGTGCCGTCGGCGTTGGCGTTCGACACCTGGCCGAAGTAGTAGGCAGGGTTCGAGATTCGCGAGAACTCGATACCCTCCACCTTGCCGTCCTCGCTCGACTGGAGCTGGGTGCTCGCGACTGATACCTCGTCGGTCCCGGTGGCGCTCCGGTAGCAGGCGTCCTCCTCCTGCTTGTCGTTGCCGCTCGCCGGATCGGCGACTAGGGCGTCCTTGATGTAAGAGATGTAATCGCCTTTCTTTGAGAAACTCGTCAAACGGAAGGCGGCTGCGGTGTATACGCCGCTATCGCGGAGAATAGGCATATACACGGACTCGGTCACGGTCGTTCCCAAGTCGAGCCTGTAGGGCGTCGTGGAAGGCCAGTCCGAGCCGTCCAGGTTGAAGTAGAGCGCGTTTCCGTCCGAATCGGCGCAGAGCCCTGCGATCGACTGATCCATCATGCCACCGTGCGAGTAAAGTGGATCGGTCGTCTTTGCACTGATGTCATAACGCTCGAACTCCTCGGAGTACGGCGTGTTCGCCTGAATGTTGGAAAGATCCTGCGGGGTTATTAGATTGAAATAGAGATACTTCCCGGTCGGGTCGAAGGCGGGGTTCTCGGCCTTGCCGTTCTCCGGCTTCGTCACCTGGACGATGTTGTTCCCGTCGGGGGCCATGACCGAGATGGAGCTCGTGTCTCCCTGCCCGGCCACGAAGGCGATCTTTGAGCCGTTCGGGGAGACGTCGAAGTCGACGATGTCACCCCTGTCGGTAATCTGCTTCTGGCCGGTGCCATCAAGGTCGACGGAGTAGATGTCCTTATTGCTGATGAACGCGACTTTCTCGCTGGAGGGCTTACTGCTGGTGTTCGTGGCTGGCTTAGGCTTCTGAGTGGGGCTATTGACAAAGGCAAATACGATCCCGATGGCTGCACCGATGACGACGAGGGCTACCACCATAGCAATGACGACCTTGGTTGCGGTCTTCATTCGACCTCCTGCCGGGGGCACGGTCCCTGGTACCTGCGAGACCACCTGGCCTCCAGAGCCCTGGGCCTGGTCCGCCCCACAGAAAGAGCAGAACTTCTGTCCCTCCCCAAGCTCCTTGCCGCACCGATTGCAGAACATGTGACCCCCTGACAGCAACAAGTCGAACGACCTGTCCCCCCTCTCCAGAGGGGGTACGAGTGACTTCTCTATTGTACGTCAGGCGACTTCGGTCGCGGCAATAGACGTCGACTTTTTTGACAGAGGAAAGGCTCACTACCGAGTCCGAGCTGGCATCGGGAAGGCTTGAGGACGATAACATCGATCATCGTGCGCAACGAACAAGTAGACAAACAGATGAATGAAACTGTCGCTTCTCTTACCCCAGAGGCCCCAAGCCCCCAGGAGGTCAACCACGCCTGTACTCCTGGGTGTCGTATTACAAATGTGGATGCAGATGTAGATAAAGCAAGACAGCAGGCCGCAGCTAGATTCCAGTCCAGGCTAAGTTGCGCTCTAACTGCGTCTACGAAACCAGCCCCACGTGCGAGGGTTATAGCTCGAGCCGCAATAGGTGCGAAGCCATTCAAAATAGGAGAATATCGCCGGCTTGCCCGAGACCTGGCCCTGCATCGAATTCGCGGCGCGGATAAGTGGAAGCAGGTTTTCGTCGTCGCGCGATTCGCTCTCGTACCAGGCCGCCTGTCCGCTCTCGACGACCGCGAACTTCCTGGTCTTCAACGGCTCTCCATGGAACGCCAGGGCGTAAGGCAGGAACCGGATGAGTTCTTCATCAGGGGTATGATGGTCGAGCCCGTCCAGGAACTTCTTGAATGACAGGAGGCGGCCGAACACTTCCTTCCCGCGCTCGGACAGTCGTGGAACGCGATGCGCGAAGATACCCACCTCAACGACGCCGATTGCCAGAGCCGCTATAGGGATCCAGAGGACCGGTTTGCCGTAGGCCGCGTCGAGAATTACCATACCGGCGATCAGCAGTCCGGATATGCCAGCCACATATGGAAACGAGACCTCTCGGAGAGCCGAAGCATTCGAGAACACCCGCTTCTTCACGATCTCTTCGGTGATCCTCTCGTAGATCGTCGGGAGATAAGAGGGTAGCTTCCTGAAGAGCGCCTCATCACTCACCTGTTCCGACTTACCGGGAAACATCTCTTTCACGAGGTCGTGTTCGTATCGATGCAGGCCTTTGAGCGAGCGTTCGGCCAGATAGAACTCGAACGTCCTGCCCAGAGGATGCCGATTCTCCTCCACCCTGAGGTATCCGCGGTTCGCAAGGCTGATAAGCGTGGCAGTGATGTACCGCCTCTTGACCTTCTGGAATAGCAGAAACCCGGCGAGCGCCGGCGGCCACGCCGACAGGAAATCGTCCTCCGGCCTCGATGGCTTGACCCGCCAGATTATCGACTTCTCCATCACGAGCATGACCGCGGGCACGGCGACCACGTAGATGCCAGAGACAATCAGCCAGAAAACGAGTACTCTTGTCTCCATTTCCCCCTCCTGTCCCCCGCGTGACCCGCCACCGTTGGACCATGACTGTTCTAACTGCCTGAGGCTTCGAGCAGAGAAATCCGGTCGCTGCTCCGTCTTATATGGGAACAGCTCTCTAGAGGCTATCGCCTGTGATTGGGAGGATTCTTCCGCGACCGGAGATATCCAACACGGCCTCTGTTACCAGGCTCCTTCACTTCGATCTTGTGACGATAAGCAGCCAGAGGATCCTCATCGGGGCCGAGCAGCAATCTTTTCTTCAGCTCTCTCTTCCAGAATCGCCAGCTTGGCATAAGGTCGCCGCTCCTCCCCTGTAGCTACGGTACCTGGCTTATTACTAAACAAGCATAGCCTACCAGGGTGGGTACTTCTGCCACCAGC
>PMDX01000325.1 GCA_003154635.1 Actinomycetota bacterium
CACGTCGTGCCCGCCCGTCCAGGCCCCGTTGTAGTTGAAGTACATGGGCGCTCGGCGATTATCTGCTGCCCGTTGGTGCAGGCGACCCTGGTGGAGAAGTCGTGTGCGGCGTCGTTCCCCGTCCCGAGCTTCGAGGCAACTACCAATGTCTGACTTCGAAGCTATTCACGTGAGGTGAAGCGGCTATTCAGCTCATCCTTTCAACTCTTCCGGGCGGAGGCGGGGATTCGAGGAATAATCCGACGTTTCCCGGCCGGTCTCTCTCAAACGGTGAAGTGGTGGTAATCTTGTGCTTGAAGCCCGGGTATTTCGCGTAATGTCATGGAGGCGATCAAGGTGGCAGGTGCCGGCCGCCGGAGGACCGGGGGATCGAGTCCGAAAGACAGGTTCCCGCTCCGGGAGGGCGAAGTTGATAGTTCATTCGAGTTCGGGGGGCGAGCGCGCACGTACATCGTGCACGTCCCTCCCCGGTTCGACCGCTCGCGGGCGCTACCGCTTGTCCTCGTGCTCCACGGGGGAATCGTGAACGCCTATTTCACGGCGTACAACACCCGGATGAGCGACACCGCTGACCGCGAGGGGTTCATCGTCGTATACCCGAACGGCACGGGCCGGTTCGAGGACCGAATCCTTACCTGGAACGTGGGCTTCGGCTACGGCTACGCGCTGCAAAACCGCGTGGACGACGTCGGGTTCTTACGGGAGCTCGTCGGGCGCGTGGCAAGCGAATACGGGGCGGACACGCGACGGGTCTACGCGACCGGAATCTCGAACGGTGGGAGCATGTCGTACCGACTCGCCTCCGAAGCGTCCGACGTCTTCTGTGCCGTGGCTCCGGTCGCCGGCGCGTCGGCGGGCCGGGAGCGCCCTGGCGCGCCGCTGGTCGTATTTCAGCCACCCGCGAGGCCCGTATCCATAATGGCGTTCCACGGCCTCCAGGACAGGCTGATCCCTTACAACGGGGGGCCCGGGCCCGGCCTGTCGAACGCCGACTACCTTCCGGTGCAGGACTCCATCGACCTCTGGATCGGATACGACGGCTGCTCACCCTCGCCCGAGACGTGGGCGAGCCCGAGCGGCAGCATCGCCAGGCAGTGGTATCCGGGCGGGAACGAAGGTTCCGAGGTGGTCCTGTACACGATCAGGGACGGCGGCCACTCGTGGCCCGGTGGCGCCGCGTTGTCCGGAAGCCCCGCCGGATGGGTCGGCGGAGGAGGACTCGAGCGGGGTGAAGGGCGGCAGGCGTCCCGGCGCCCGGACCGGTTTCAACGACGAATCAGCGAAGCGATCGGCAAGACGACGCAGGAGATCTCGGCGAACGACCTGATGTGGGAGTTCTTCAAGCGGCACTCGCTGGGCTGAAGCAGTGGGAGGCGCGCATGCGTTTGGTGCCGAAGACTCCCCCTGGAAGCCCCGAAGATTGAGACGTTGCTGGCCGAGAAAAAAGGGAGGGCATCGTTATGAACCGCAGGTTTCTGATACCGGGCCTTTCTCTGTGCATCATACTGGCCGTTGCCGTTTCCGCGGGTTGCGGCTCCAAGGCGCCCAGCTTGAGCGCGATCGCCCCCACCAGCGGCGCCGCGGGCAGCGACATCTCCCTTACCGGCCGGTCTCTCGGTGGAACACAGGGCGGTAGCAGAGTAATGATCAGCACCGAGACGGCGGATATACGTTCGTGGTCAGACACGCAAGTGGTCGTGATGGTACCCCGCGATCTGAAAGACGGCGATTACCAGGTCAGCGTAACGACCGGCTCCGGCACCAGTAACCAGCTGACATTCACGGTCAAGAACGCCACGAGTGCGTCAAAGACCCAGACGACACAGGCAACCAAGCCCTCTCAGGCCACTCAGCCGTCGCAGACGAACACGGCAGCGGATGCGATAACCGCGTATCTGCAATCGCAGGGGGAGAACATCAAAGACTACGTGCCGCAAAACACCAAGGTCAGCGCGTCGGACCCCAACTGGGCTGTGTACGATTACCAGAGGTTTGAGGGGATGGGGCACCTCATCTTCCTGGTCCACAACGCAAACGGCACGTGGACCGTCGTCGCGATGGGAGACGGCCAGCCGCTGAACCCGCAAGCAAACGGGGCACCGGCAGACCTGACGTACCCGTGACAACCATATGTCTGGAGGGGGACATACGGTGTTATAATCCTGTGACCGGAGTAGGCAAGTTCGAGACTCCTCTAACTGCGTGGTGATACTGCATGTACAGGAGCGAAGCGTCGAAGCTCACCGGCAGGAAGCGGTCGCGTTTCGGTGAAGCGACTGATTTTGACGAGGGCCTCTACGACCTCGGTAACGGGGTCCACGCCTGGATGGTGCCCAACGGCTCCTGGGGAGAAAACAACTCCGGCCTGGTAGTGGGAGACGGCGGATCGCTTCTGTTGGACACCCAGTGGGACGTTCCCTGCACCGCCGAGATGCTCGACGCCATGCGCCCTCTCACTCGCGAAGCGCCGATCAAGCACCTGGTCATAACTCACGCGGACGGCGACCACTCCTGGGGATGCGCTTTGGTGCGCGAGGCCGAAGTGGTGATGTCCGCGGCCGCCGACTCGGAGTCCCGTGAGCTGAAGCCCGCCTCGATGACCCTGATGTCCGGGGTAACCGGCGCTCTCGCCCGCGCTGGTTGGGGAAACGTAAAGAAAGCCTGCCACTACCTGCACGGGATGACCGCTCCTTACGATTTCAAAGGGGCCGTTGCGGCATCGGCAACGACCACTTTCCAGAAGAGAACGACCATCGAGGTCGGGGGCCGCGAGATACATTTGATCGAGGCCGGCCCGGCGCACACGCGAGGAGACGTCATCGTGCATATCCCCGATACCGGCGTCGTCTTCTGTGGGGACATCGTATTCAACGGGTCGACCCCGGTCCTGTGGGCAGGCCCGCTGGAGAACTGGGTCTCCTCCCTGACAAAGATGCTCGAGCTCGACGCCGAGACGTTCGTCCCGGGTCACGGTCCGATCTGCGGCAGGGAGGGCGTGCTCAAGATGAAGGAATACTGGGAGTACATCGGGCGAGAGCTGCGCAAATACCACGAGGCCGGCATATCCGCGCGCGATGCGGCGTACGATATCGCTCTCGGCCAGGAGTTTGCCGAGTCCGAGTATGCCAGGTGGGACTCCCCCGAACGCATTATGACCAGCGCTCACGTGACCTATCGCCATCTCGAGGGAAAGGGTGGGCACCTCAAGCCGGCTGAGAAGGTGCTGATCCTGTGGAAGCAGGGATTGCTGGCGAGCGACATGCCGGGCGCCGTCCCGGCATCGATGCATAGACCATAGGGGGAACCTGGAGGGAACCATCAAACTCGTTACATTCTCTGTTGAGGACGGCAAGTTACTTACGGGTGCCCTGGTTGGCGGAGGCGAGACCGTGGTTGCCCTGCAGGCGGGGGCCCGCTCGCTCGAGGGCGCTGGCCCGGCCTTCTTTGACAGCCTGCTGGCCTTCCTGGTAGCGGGGCCGGAAGCCCTGGAGAAAGCTCACCAGGTTGTCGAGTTCGTGAGGGAACAGCACCCGCCCGATGTAGAACTGCCCCTCGCGTCGGTCAGTCTGCTTGCCCCCCTTCCGCACCCGGAATCGATCCGTGACTGCCTGTGCTTCGAGCAGCACATCATCAACAGCATCAGGGTCGTCGGCCTGAAAAAGTTTGCACCCGTCGACGAATGGATCGAAAAAATCTTTGGTCGCAAGAGGAGCCTCGCCTACCGGGCAAACCACTCCTTCTACGAGCGCCCCCTCTACTACAAGAGCAATTGCTTCTCGGTGGTCGGGACGAACCACGACGTCCGCATGCCCTCCTACACCGATCGTTTCGACTACGAGCTCGAGTGGGGTGTGTTCATCGGCCGCAAAGGCGTCGATGTTCCGAAAGGCAAGGCACGCTCCTACATCGGCGGATACACGATCTTCAACGACTTTTCCGCCCGCGATATACAGATGAAAGAACAGGCCGGCCGCCTGGGCCCGTCCAAGGGCAAGGACTTCGACACCGGCAATGCCATGGGCCCGTGCCTGGTGACGGCCGACGAGATCGCCGACCCGTACGACCTTGTCATGACGGCGCGCGTCAACGGCGAGGAGTGGTCGCGTGGGACCACCGCCGACATGTACTGGTCCTTCGAGGATCTGGTGGAGTACATCTCGAGGTCGGAGACCCTGTATCCCGGGGAGTTCCTCGGTTCGGGCACGTGTTCTGGAGCCCAGGGACGCGGGTGCGGTCTCGAAATGGGCAAGTTCCTGCAAGACGGGGACGAAGTCGAGCTCGAGGTCGAGGGAATCGGGGTGCTACGCAACCCGGTTGTCCGACATTAACACGCGCTCGACGGCATTTGATATCTATTCCAAACTAAGCTCGCAAGCAAAACTCGCAACCCTCAACATGGACAAGCGGACAGTGTTTCACTCGGGGCGTGGAGGAAATCGGATAAAATCGGATGAGACATGTTACGCTTGCAGTGCTGTTGTTGGTCCCATGCAGGCGGCAGGTGTCCGCAGATGGCCCCGGGGAGATGTGATCAGGATTGATAATTACGTACGCTGCGTCCGTGATGCGACTTGACCAATTAACGTTTGACAGGACGGAAGAACGCGTTATTCCAACCTTGCGGAGGTAAACACGCATGAGGGAATCGATCATGGTGTACAAACGGCCCCTATCCTCTACCGTTGCTATTGCCATGGTTTTGATACTCATGGCGGCGGTATGGCTGGCTGCCCCGCCGGCGTTCGCGGAGCCGGACGTCACTCTGGTCGAGTACGGTGCGAATCCTGTATACAACCCACCTGTCACAACCTATAAGGAATACTATCCGTGCGTGCTCTATGACGCGAGCCGGTTCTCCAGTCACGGCGCGTCGTACTATTACAAGATGTGGTACGGGGACGGCGAGGGGGTTTTCTTCGCCGTGACTTACTCCAACGATGGCATCAACTGGACGGCACCGGAACAGTTGACCGGCATCCCTTCTCTAAGATTTCACTCCCAGGTAGTCTACATACCCGGCGGATTCAACGAGGGTGGCGGGACCTACTACTACAAGATATGGTACTGGGACTGCACCGCAGTGCTGTCCAGCATCGACGCTATCCGCACCGCCGACTCCAGCGACGGCGTCAACTGGGCAAACGACAGGCCGCTGACCCAGGATGCGACTGCCAGGCTCATCACGGGGACCAGCCCCGACTGGAACTGGGGCTCGTACGGGCCAGTCTCCATTCTGTACAACCCGACCGCCAGCAACAGCGGCTCGAACCCGTTCGATTATTCATACGCGATGTACTACGACGCGACCACTGGTGCAGCAGAGGTAATAGGCCTGGGTTATTCTGTCGATGGAACTCATTTCTACCGTTACGGAACCGACCCGGTGCTCGGCGCAGGCCCGGTGGGCGCCTGGGACGGGCCGCATCCCTCAAACCCGGCGAGCGCATACGACACCGCGGGGACCGTGATCAAGGGGGGCGACGGCACATGGCGCATGTGGTATTCCGCGTGGCAATACGTCGGCAGCCCGGGTACCTTCACGAATTATGGCATAGGTTACGCGACGTCCATCAACGGAATCAACTGGACCAGGGACGCGGACAACCCGTTGTTCTACATCACGGATGGCAAAGCCTGGCGCGACGCAAAGACCTACACGCCAAGCGTTCTCTATAGCCCCACCCGCTTCGACGGACACGGGGAATCGTCCTCTTACAAGATGTGGTTCACAGGCCAGACCAGCGCCACCGGCCAAAACGCCGCTATCGGCTACGCCTCCTCCAGCTCACCGCTGATGGCCCTGTTCAAGAATGCGAGCCCGTCTGGAAATGTCGGAAGAGGTCAGGTCATCACGTACACGATCCGGGCACGCAACGATGGAAACGGCCCGGCTGAAGGCTGCTCGCTGACGGACTCCATCCCTCAGTACACCGCTTACGTTAAAGGCACGACGACCCTGAACGGAACCGTCGTCCCAGACGCAGGCGGCAATACTCCGCTTGTCGGGGGAATACCCGTCCACTCGCCGGGCCAGCCCGCGGGGACCATAGCGGTGGGGGCGGGAGAGCAGGCCACAGTCACGTACCAGGTGCGGGTGCAGAACGACCTGCCGCCCAACTGGCCGATCTCGAGCATCGCCACCCTGACAGGCACAGGCATTACCCCGGTCCAGGCGACCTACACCAACAACGGGCAGGTCTCCCAGAGCCCGACCTGGTACCTGGCCGAAGGCACCACCGCCTGGGGCTTCTCCGACTATATGAGCATCGAGAACCCGAACGCAGGCGCGGTGCACGCGGCGATCACCTACATGACCGGTTCGGGGAACGTATCGGGTGGGACCATCACCCTGCCCGCAAAGAGCCAGACCACCGTGAACCCAGCCGATAAGCTCGGCAACAGGGACTTCTCCACCAGGGTGACCTGCACGGAGGGAAAGACCATCGCGGTAGACCGCACCATGACCTGGACGGGACCGGGAGCCGTCTCGGGCGAAGGCCACTCCTCGGTTGGGGTAACCTCGCCGGCGAAGACCTGGTACCTGCCTGAGGGCTCATCCGCCTGGGGGTTCGAGACCTGGACGCTCGTGCAGAACCCTAACAACCGGGAGGCGACTGTCACCCTCACCTACATGACCGAGGGCGCAGGGCAGAAGGTGGTCCAGAAGAAGATCCCCGCCTACTCGCGCACCACCTACTCGATGGCAGCCGACATCGGTTCCCACGACTCCTCCATAGAGGTGACCTCCGACGTACCGGTCATTGCCGAGCGGAGCCAGTACAGGAACAACCGCCGCGAAGGCTCCTGCTCGATAGGGGCCACTACACCGGCAGCCAACTACTTCCTGGCGGAGGGCGCAACGGGCTACAACGTGGGCTACATAACCTACGTACTGGTCCAGAACCCGCAGAACTCGCCAACCAACGTCACGCTGACCTACCTGACCCAGAACGGACAGGTGCCCGGACCCTCGTTCCAGATGCCGGCCAACTCGCGCAAGACCGTAAGGGTCAACGACCAACTGACTCCCAATACTGATGTCTCCACGCACGTGCGCGGCTCCAAGCCGATCATCGCGGAGAGGGCCACGTACTGGGACAACGGAACGGGAGAGGCGTGCCACGACTCCATCGGCATGTCCTCGGCCCACACCACCTTCTACCTTCCGGACGGACAGACTTCCAGCGGAAGAGAGACCTGGACCCTGGTACAGAACCCGAACTCAAGCGCCGTGAGCGTAGAGGTCTCCTATCTGAAGGCAGGAGGGGGAGCCGTTACCCTGACCTCCACCATCCCCGCCAACTCCCGCAAGACGTTCAACATGGCTGACAAGATAACATCAGGCAGGGCCTCCATCACGGTCACATCAAAGACCGCCGGCAAGAAGATCATGGTCGAGCGCTCCATGTACTGGAACAACCGGGGTGCGGGTACCGATACGATCGGCGGCTACTCGGACTAGTTGTTAAACGGACCGTGCCGCCAGAGCGTGCTTCTTGATCGCGCTGGCTCCTTTCGCGATTGTCGCGTGCCAAGATATCTTTCACCAGGCTATCCGCCTTGGACTCACCTTCGCCCGTGACTCAACCCAAGTCCCGTTATCGATATCAGTCCCATGAGTGCAAGTGAGTCTGTTTGCAATGCGTATACAAAACTTGCGAGGGTTTAAACGGATCCGGCGCGATTTGGCGCACCGATCGGTCGTTGGAAGCCTGATACCAGACCCTGTTCGTTATGAGATCACGACGTTGGGAGGCGGTTGTTGGAAAATGTCAGTTCCAATATGATACATGACGGTACGCGGACGTAAAGATTCGGCAAGCGTACACCTCGAGCGGCCCGTGACCGACGCCGGCGGGACGTCTACGCTCCCCCGAGGGTTGTCGGGCTCGCGAGGGCGATGGAGATAAGCGTTGCCGCCAGGTGCTGGAACCTGGGCCGTTCCGGCTCTCAACCGTGAAAACCTCAGAAAGTTGGTGCGATCATCGAAAAGAGAAAACTTCCAAAGCTGAAGATGCAGGCGCTCAACAGCGTGGGCTGGGGTTTTGGTTTTGCCCGGATACCGCTGTTCGCCCGCGTGCACCCATGGATGCGGCCCGACAAGACCAACGTCCGGTGGCTTCCCATCAACGAGGACATCGAACAGCCTGGGAGCGCCCCGCTGCCGCGCGAAATACTGTACCGCTTCATCGAAGAGGCGTCTCACCGGGTCATCTACAACCAGTGCGTCTGCCGGGAGGCAAACAAGTGCGAGCATTATCCGATCGGCATCGGCTGCCTGCAGATGGGGGACTCCGCCATTGAGTCCGACGAGGCCCTCCGGCGCGAGGTGGGGGTGGATGATGCCAAACAGTTCGTCAATGATGCCATCTCCAAGGGCCTGGTGCCAGTGGTGGGAAAGGTCCGAATCGACAACTTCATCTTCGATATAAAAGACCGGTCGCGGCTGCTGACGGTCTGCTTCTGCTGCGAGTGCTGCTGCATCACCCGATTCAACAGGCACGCTCCCGCCAGGTATCTGGATTCAATGTTTCCACGGCTCGATTCCATAGTCGTCGAGGTCACCGATGGCTGTACCGGCTGTGGCACGTGCGTGGAGCACTGCTATATAAAGGCGATCGAAGTGGCCGGGGACAGAGCCGTAATCGGCGAAAAGTGCCGCGCCTGCGGGCGCTGCGCGTCCGTCTGTCCCTCCGGCGCCGTCAAGATATCGATCGAGGACCCGGAATTTCTGGACCGCGCGTACGAGGCTATCCGGTCGTTCGTAAAGTACGACTGACACTTCAGCGTACTCTCGTGTGGTATCTCTTATTTTATCTACCGGAATAGGTCAGATTCGATTATCAACGATGCCGGCGGAGAACCATGTGAAGAAAAACGGCATCAAACGAGTAAGAATTCTCTTCTTGTCGGAAGCGTACAGACGTAGAAATGAAAACGCGAGAACTCCTCTTGCAGGAGGATTATTTTCTTGAGAAGACCAGTAGCCATGAAAGGCAAGAGCCGGACAGGAATGCGCCGGCGAGGCACGAGGCGACGCGCGGCGGAGTGCTCGCTTCTTTCGCTGGCTGTAGCTGTTCTTCTGCTGGTTCCGGTTGCCGGGTCCCTGGCCTACGGCGGTTCCATCAGCGCGACGCCCACGGTGATCTCGATGAACCCCGGTTCAGGTGCACAGGGAACGACGGTGAATGTAACGGACCTCGAGGGAACGAACTTCTCCGGGACCCCCACGGTCTGGTTGCAGGCAATCGGGCAGAGCAACATAACGGCTACCAACGTGATTCTCGTCTCTTCCAGCAAGCTGGACTGCAGCTTCGCCCTGCCTCTTGATGCGGCAACAGGAAACTGGGACCTGTACGTGAAGAATTCCGACGGACAGAGCGCTTCCCTGCCCGGCGCCTTTACGATGAAAAAGGGCTCCGCCATCACGTGGTACTTCGCGGAAGGCAGCACGCGACCTAACTTCGACTCCTACTTCACTATTCAGAACCCGGGCGGCACGATTGCCGACGTCACACTGACGTACATGACCGGGGTCGGTACCGCGCGAACGCAGAAAATCAAGGTGCCGGCGACCTCCAGGGCAACCGTCCATCCGGCGAATGTTCTTGGAATCGGGAACGGTGCCGCACATGATTTCTCTTCTGTCGTCACATGCACCAGCGGGCAGCAGGTGGTGGTGGAACGCCCCATGTATTTCAACTACACGGGAACCGGCATCTACAACTGGAACGGGGGCTCCGACGTGCTTGGAGCGACCTCTTCCTCCAGATCCTGGTACTTCGCGGAAGGGACGTGCAGGCCGGGGTTCGATACTTACTTCTGCGTGCAGAACCCGGGAGGCACCGAGGCCAACGTCAAGCTAGAGTACATGAAGGGTGACGGGACGACCGTTACGGACCAGGTGGCCGTGGCTCCATGCTCGCGCTCGACGGTGGTCCCCCGGAACAGTCTGGGAACCGGGAACGACCCGGCACACGACTTCTCGGCGGCGGTGACATCCGACCAGCCGATAATCGCCGAGCGCCCCATGTATTTCAACTACAACGGCGCCTGGACGGGTGGTCACGACGTCGTGGGAGCAACCTCCCGGTCCTCGGTCTTCTACTTCGCCGAGGGGACGACGAGACCCGGCTTCGATCCCTACTTTTGCATACAGAACCCGGGTAGCGCGACGGCCACCGTCACGCTCAGATACATGAAAGGCGACGGGACAAGCGCATCGGACCAGGTGGCCGTGGCTCCATACTCGCGCTCGAC
>PMDX01000311.1 GCA_003154635.1 Actinomycetota bacterium
GCCGACCGCACCTATATCGAGCCGATAACGCCCGAGTGGGTCGCCAAGATCATCGAGCGCGAGCGCCCGCAAGCCCTGCTGCCTACCCTGGGCGGGCAGACCGGCCTGAACGTCTCGGTCGCGCTGGCCGAGAGTGGAACGCTCGACCGCTACGGCGTAGAGCTCATAGGGGCACGCCACGAGGTCATTACCAAGGCCGAGGACCGCAACCTGTTCAAAGAGGCGATGCGCAATATCGGTCTCGACCTGCCGGAAAGCGACTTCGCCTACTCGCTCGAGGAGGCAAGGTCGATAGCGAACGAGCTCGGGTTTCCGCTCGTCATCAGGCCCAGCTTCACGCTCGGCGGCGGCGGCGGCGGCCTCGTCTACGACATGGAGGAGTTCCTTGAGACGGCGAGGCACGGGCTCGACCTGAGCCCCATTACCGAGATACTCATCGAGAAATCGGTGAAGGGGTGGAAAGAGTATGAGCTCGAGGTCATGCGCGATAAGAACGATAATGTCGTCATCGTGTGTCCCATAGAGAACTTCGACCCCATGGGCGTGCATACGGGCGATTCGATAACAGTGGCCCCGGCACAGACGCTGACGGACGTCGAGTACCAGATGTTGCGGAACGCCTCGATAGACATCATGCGCGAGATAGGCGTCGAAACCGGGGGGTCCAACATCCAGTTTGCAATAGAGCCGGATACGGGGCACATGGTCGTTATCGAGATGAACCCGAGGGTCTCGCGCTCGAGCGCGCTCGCGAGCAAGGCNNCGAGATTCCGAACGACATCACTCGCGAGACGCCCGCGTGCTTCGAGCCTACGATCGACTACTGTGTAGTCAAGGTCCCGCGCTGGGCGTTCGAAAAGTTCCCGGGGGCGGATCCAGTGCTGGGGACCAAGATGAAGTCGGTGGGCGAGGTCATGTCCATCGGCCGGACGTTCAAGGAAGCCGTGCAGAAAGCCGTCCGGTCCCTCGAGATAGACCGCTACGCACTCACCGACATCGATAACACCCCGGTGGCGGAGCTCCCGGCCGAGTTGGAAATAGCGAGCCACGACCGCCTGTACCAGGTCTATAGCGCCCTGCAGAACGGAATGGGCATCGAAGAGATATACGAGCGTACCGGCATAGATCCGTGGTTCGTCGATAACCTTGCCCAGATCGCCGAGATGGAAGAGACTCTCGGCACGCAAAGCCTTGCGACAGTCCCGGATGACTTGCTTCATGAGGCAAAGCGTTACGGTTTTTCGGATGTCGAGCTCGCACGCCTTTTCGCCTCGACGCAGCTGGAGGTCAGGAGCCACCGGCTTGGGCGTGGTATCAAACCGGTCTTCAAGAGTGTGGACACATGCGCGGCCGAGTTCGAAGCTTACACTCCTTACTATTACTCGACTTACGAGGACGAGGACGAGGTGCGCGACACCGACAAGCAGAAGGTCATGATACTCGGTAGCGGCCCCAACCGCATCGGACAGGGTATCGAGTTCGACTATTGTTGCGTGCACGCGGCCTTCGCGCTCANNAATCCCGAAACCGTCTCCACGGATTACGACACCTCGGACAAGCTGTATTTCGAGCCGCTGACGTTCGAGGACGTGATGAACATCGTCGAGCGCGAGCGTCCGATGGGGGTCATCGTGCAGCTCGGGGGCCAGACCCCGCTGAAGCTCGCCATACCGCTGGAGAACGCGGGCGTGCCCATCCTCGGGACGTCTCCTTCAGCAATCGATGACGCCGAGGACCGCGAGCTCTTCGGAAAGCTGCTAAAGAGGCTCGACATCCCGCACCCTCCTGACGGAACCGCGACCTCGGTCGAAGAAGCTCTCGAAGCCGGGCGGCACATCGGGTACCCGGTGCTGGTGCGGCCCTCCTACGTCCTGGGCGGGCGTGCCATGGAGATCGTATACTCCGACGAGATGATGGAAAAGTACATCAAGTCCGCCGTCCAAGCTTCGCCCGAGCATCCCGTCCTCGTCGACAAGTTCCTGGAGGACGCCAAAGAGATAGACGTCGATGCGATCTGCGATGGGCGAGAGGTGTTCATCGGGGCGATAATGGAGCATGTCGAGGAGGCCGGTATCCACTCCGGTGACTCCGCCTGCGTCATACCCCCTCCATTCCTGAGCGAAGAGCTAATGGAGGTCATCGAGGCGAACACCGAGCGGCTCGCGCTGGAGCTCGGCGTCATCGGGCTCATAAACGTACAGTACGCGGTCAAGGACGATAGGGTTTACGTCCTCGAAGTCAACCCGAGGGCGAGCCGGACGGTTCCGTTTGTCAGCAAAGCCATTGGCGTGCCGCTCGCCAAGATGGCAACCAGGGTAATGCTCGGCCAGACACTCGATGAGCTGGGCCTCAAGGAGGAGCGCTTCTCACGGCTCAAACACGTTTCGGTCAAGGAGGCGGTCCTGCCGTTTGTCCGCTTTCCGGGAGTCGATACGGTTCTGGGCCCGGAGATGAAATCCACCGNNCGACAAGAAGAAACCCGCGGCGGTGAATATCGCGCGCAGACTGGCGAACGAAGGGTTCAAGCTGCTTGCCACCGAAGGAACTGCCAGGAGCATCGCCGAGCGCGGTATTCCCGTAGAGGTGGTAAAGAAGGTGGGAGAGGGGACTCCCGACGTCGTAGACTTCATCAGGGATGGAAAGGTGGACCTCGTGATCAACGTGCCCGAGGGCCGCGGAAGCAGGGGAAGCGGCTATAGCATAAGGACGGCCGCCACGATGAACGGCGTTCCGTGTATCACGACGATACAGCTTGCCGATATCGTGATAATGGGGATAACCGCGCTCAGGACGCGCGGGCTCGAGGTAAAGAGTTTGCAGGAGTACCACATGGAGATTGCCCGGCAAGACGCGGAGCGCTCAAGTGGCTGANNGTGAGTTCTCCCGCCGGACGATTGTTCGAGGCCACGTTGCAGGACGTTCGACAGGTTGCTTCAGACACATTCGCTCTAGAGTTTGAAGCATCAGCAGGCAATCAGCTTCCGGCACCGGGGCAGTTCTACCAGGTGAGATGCGGTGGGGACAGGGAGCACATGCTCAGAAGGCCCTTCAGCGTGCACTTCGCCGAGGTGAGTGTCGGTGGCATGAAACTCGGGTTCCTTGTAGAGAATGTCGGATGGGGTACCGGCTGGCTTTCGTCTCTTTCCGGGGGCGAGCGCGTAAACATGCTCGGGCCTCTCGGGAACGGTTTCACACTGCCCTCGGCTGGCAAATCAATGCTGGTCTCAGGCGGCATCGGGGTGGCACCGCTGCTCTATGCGGCTCGCGAACTCGACGCCTCGGGCAGGGCTTNNACCTGACGGGGGGCGTCGAGATCTACACGGACGACGGTTCGTCCGGGTCGGTGGGGATGGTGAGCGAAGGTGTGGCAGGCTCCCTCGGCCGGAGCTACGACGTTGTGCTGACGTGTGGGCCTGAGGCGATGATGGCCGAGGTGGCCGCGCTTTGTGAGGCCGTGGGCATTTCATGCCAGGTATCGTTAGACACACGCATGGCATGCGGCATCGGCTCGTGCCGGGGTTGTGTCAAGAAGGGCGCGAGGGGCTCAAATCTCTGCGTCTGTACCGAGGGGCCGGTCTTCGACTCATTCGAGGTAGCGTGGCGGGCGTAGCCGGAATACCACGAGCAGCTTCGGCACCTGTGTTTAGACGGGTATCGAGCTTGAGTAAAGGTTAAGGATGTTGGCGGAAGTTGATCTGTGGACAGACCTAGCAGGAATCAGTCTCAAGAACCCGGTATTGCTCGCTTCGGGGACTGCCGGGTACGGCGTGGAGCTCTCAGGGTTGATGGACCTCTCACGTCTCGGAGGGATAGTCATAAAATCAGTCACGATTGAGCCCTGTACCGGAAACCCGGAACCACGCATCTGGGAGACCACGGGCGGCATGTTGAACAGCATCGGTCTCGAGAACATCGGAGTGGACGCGCTCGCTGATGAGGTCCTCCCATTGATAAGTGACTTTGGCGTACCGGTCTTTGCGAGTATCGCCGGTGACACCGTGAGGAATTTCGCCAGGCTCGCGGCGCGGCTCGAAAGCGCCGGGGGGCTCGCGGGACTGGAAGTCAACGTATCTTGCCCCAATGTCGAGAAGGGCGGCATCCAGTTCGGTTCGGACGCCGGTGCGACCGCCGCGGTTGTGACCGCGGTACGCGAAAACTGCGGCCTGCCGATGTTCGTCAAGCTTTCGGCGGCGGTCACGGATATCGCCAGGATAGCTGAAGCGGCGGCCCGTGCCGGGGCCGCGGGGCTATCCCTGATTAACACGATCCCGGGCATGGCCATAGATCCGGTATCGCGCAGGCCGAGGCTTGGTATGGTCACCGGGGGGCTATCCGGACCGGCCATAAAACCCGTCGCGCTCAAGTCGGTCTGGGAATGTTACAAGGCGACGAGCCTGCCGATCATAGGTGGCGGAGGTATTTGCGACGAAAACGATGTCATAGAATTTTTACTCGCGGGCGCCGCGGCCGTCTCTGTGGGCACGGCGACGTTCCAGGACCCCGACAGTGCGATAAAGATACTTGACGAGCTACCTGCTGCCATACTCCGAGCCGGCTCCAACAGCGTGATCAGATTGGTAGGCTCCTTGAGGACCAGCTGATGGGAGAAGAAGAAGGAGAACGGGAGATGCTCTTAGATTGATGAATTGGTATTTGAAAGGAACGATATGGAAATACGCGAACTGAGCCCGCTGATCCTGGCTCTGGATACCTCTGACCTCGAAGAAGCAAGGGAGAAGGCCGCGCGGGTGCGCGAAAGCGTAGACATAGTGAAGGTCGGTCTCCAGCTTTTTGCGAGCGCCGGCACGCGGGGGGTTGAAGCGTTAAAAGATGACGGCTTCGAGGTATTTCTGGATATAAAGATGATTGACATCCCCAACACCGTCTCCTCGGCGATTGTGGCACTTTGCGACCTCGAGCCTCTCATGCTGACGTTACATACGATGGGCGGCCAGGAGATGATGCGCGGTGCGGAGATAGCGGTGCGGGAACACTGTGATGGCACAAGCATCCGCAAGCCCCTGCTGATCGGGGTGACGGTGCTCACGAGCCTTGACATGCTTGCGCTCACCAAGATCGGTATAAGCGATTCAATCGAATCGCAGGTAGAGCGCCTTGCGAAACTCGCCAAGGAATCGGGCATGGATGGCCTGGTGACGTCTCCGCTAGAGACGCTGAAGGTCCGGCGCGAGGTCGGGCCCGAAATGTTGCTCATAACGCCGGGAGTCCGCCTCGAGGGGACAAGTCAGGACGACCAGAAGAGGGTCGCGACACCGGTTGACGCCCTGAGCGCCGGCGCTGACTTTATCGTGGTCGGGCGCCCTGTTTTCAGGGCCGGGGATCCCGCGGAGGTCGCCGACGAGATACTGAGGAGCGCGGGGAGAGATTAGACAAGGCGTCTTGCGGATCGGAAGGGAAGATGGAGGAGCAAACCGGTTTTGATATGATTGCGAACCTCGAGTCGACAGGCGCGCTCCGGAAGGGACATTTCAAGTTGTCCTCCGGAAGGCACAGTGATTCGTATATACAATGCTCGCAACTGCTGCGAGACCCGGGGATGGCGGTGGAGGCCGGCAGGGCGATTGCCTCCAGGGAAAAAGACATCGACCTGGTGTTTTGTCCGGCGCTTGGAGCCATCGTAATCGGGTTTACCGTCGCCCTGGCTCTCGATACCGAGATGGTGTTCGCCGAGAGGGTGGGTGAGGAGATGGTGCTCCGCAGGGGGTTCGAGATCCCCTCCGGGTCGAGGGTTCTTCTCGTCGAAGACGTCGTCACCACGGGCGGGTCTATAATGGAGCTTGCGCGCATTGTCGAAGAGGCTGGAGCCGTGGTCGCGGGATTGTCGTGCATCGTAGACAGGAGTGGGGGTCTGGATATTCCATACACTGTGACGTCTCTCATTCGGCTCGATGTAGCATCGTGGTCGCCCGAAGAGTGCCCGATGTGCGAGGCTGACATCCCGGTGGACGCCCCCGGCAGCCGCTTCAGCGCATGGTAAGAGATTGTATTGGATGCCAGTGTTCCTTATAATTTCGGTATTCTGGACGGGAGGATGGCGGCATGCCCTCACGGCCTCCCGAAGCGCGATTCCTGCGGAGGCCGATGAATTGTGAAGAAGGGCAGGATATTCGTGATAGCAGGCCCGTCCGGAGCCGGCAAGGACACGTTGATAAAGCGGGCCATCGAGGATCTCAACGTGCGATTGTCGGTGTCCGCGACGACCAGGAAGCCCAGACCGGGTGAGGTCGACGGCCGCGACTATCGCTTCCTGAGCGACCGGAAGTTCGATCGGCTGGTAGCCAGTGAAGCCTTCCTCGAATGGAAAGATGTCTACGGCAACAGGTACGGCACCCTAAAGAGCGACGTAGAGGACGCGATCAGTGCCGGGCTGGACGTCATCCTCGAGATAGACGTGAAAGGCGCGCTGGACATCAAGTCCAGGGTCGAGGAAGCGATCCTCGTGTTCATAATGCCGCCCTCGATGGAGGAGCTCGAAGCCCGCCTGCGCGGGAGGGAGGCTGACCAGGAGAGCGAAATCAAGACGAGGACAGAGATTGCTCCGTGGGAGATGGAGATGGGCGAGAAAGAATTCGAAATAGTGATAGTGAACGACGATATAGACAAGGCTGCCGGCGAACTGGCGATGATACTGGGAAGGTGAAGGCCTGATATGGAAGAAAAAATGACGATGGTCAACCCAAAGATCGAGGACTTGCTCAAACACTCCGAGAACAAGTTCACGCTGGTCATCGAATCCGCCAAACGTGCGAGACAGATCACCAACTTTCAGAAGCGTCTCGGCGAAGGGGTGGGCGGCGTCGCCCCAATGAGGCTCGAGGACATATCCAAGAAGCCCCTCACGATCGCACTCGAGGAGATCGCCGACGGCAAGATAGAGTACGACCGGCCGACCGGCGAGGACGACGAGTACGAGGACGGCGAGGCCAAGTAGCCATGTCTGATCTGGCAGGCAAGAAGGTGCTCCTGGGCGTTTGCGGGGGTATCTCCGCCTATAAGGTCGCGGAGCTGGCCAGGCTGCTGGTCAAGGCGGGCGCCGACGTCAAGGTCATGATGACCGAGTCGGGCCAGAAGTTCGTAACGCCGCTGACTTTCCGGACGCTGACGGGCAACCCGGTCGCCACCACCCTGTGGTCCGACCCGGGTTCTCCCTTCCCGCATATATCCATGAGTGACGAGGCGGACCTGATCGTGGTCGCGCCGGCGACCGCTAACATCATCGCGAAGATGGCAGGAGGCGTGGCGGACGACCTGCTCTCTACGACACTTCTCGCCGTTAAGAGCCCTGTGCTCGTTGCACCCGCAATGAACACTCGCATGTACCTGCATCCCGCGACTCGGGACAACATGAGGACGCTCAGGCAGCGGGGTGTCGTGTTCGTTGAGCCGGGCGATGGATCGCTTGCCTGTGGGGATGATGGCCTGGGCCGCATGGCCGAGCCGAGCCAGATATTCGAAGCCGTGACCCGCGAACTGGAGCGCTCCCGGGCGCTCGAGGGGCGCACCGTGGTCATCACCGCCGGTCCAACGCGCGAGCATTTGGACCCTGTGCGTTTTATCTCAAACCCCTCCACGGGAAAGATGGGACACACCCTCGCGGATCGTGCGGCGAAACGCGCCGCTGACGTAGTGCTCATCTCCGGTCCGACCGAGCTCGACTGCCCGGCGGGTGTGACGCTCGTAAGGGTGGTGTCAGCGGACGACATGTCGAAAGCAGTCAAGGAGAATCTTCCCGGAGCCGACGTGCTTGTCATGGCGGCGGCCGTGGCGGATTTCAAGCCGGCGGCGGTATCGCCGACAAAGATAAAGAAGACGGACGGCATCCCGGAGATCGATTTCGTTCCGGCCGAGGACATTCTGAAGTCCGTGTCGAAATCCCGGGGGAACTGCCTGTTGGTGGGTTTCGCAGCCGAGACCGATAACGTGATTTTGAACGCCAAAGCGAAGCTCGTCGCAAAGAAGCTGGACTTGATCGTGGCCAACCAGGTCGATTCTCCGGGAACGGGGTTTGGTACGGATACCGACCTGGCCGCGGTAATCGCGAGCGAGTCCGATGATGTCAGACTAAGCATGATTTCGAAGGTCGAACTGGCCGACTGGATCCTCGACAGGATCTCAGATCTCTTGAGCGTGAGTCGATGACTGGCTTGGCGTACATGGTGCCCCTATACGCTCACTGAATAAAGTTGGCGCACGGATATGACGACTATTAATATGGCTGGGGTCGGGCTCGAAGGTAGGTTACATGAAAAAGCAGATATCGGGCGTTGTGAACAACATCTCGACGAATCCGTTCCAGACTTTTTCGCGTAAGCGAAGCAGTAATTCCACGCTGCTCACGTTTGACATAAGCTTTGACCTGTGCGACGAGGAAGGCCAGGTGAACCACGTCTGGTTCCAGAGGTCGTTCAGGTTCCCCCCGCCCCTGGTCGATGGAGACCACATCGAAGTACAGGGCCGCAAAGGCCAATTCCTTGGTCTGATTGGCAGAAAGAAGTTTTACGCGGTCAAGATTATCGACAAGACTCGCGAAAAAGAGTACACTCCGTGGCGCAACAAAGATTTGAAGGACAATGCGCGCGGAGCGGCAAACTCCAGTGCCGCGAGACAGACGTCCGCATAATCACCCTTCCTCCCGCTTGTTACACGTCGGAGTGGCGGAATTGGTAGACGCGCAAGGTTGAGGGCCTTGTGGGGCGATGCCCTGTGGGGGTTCGAGTCCCCCCTCCGACACCAAAGTGTCCCGTAGCGTACGCAATGTCAAACTCTGCCCTATCTAATCCGGAGTTCATTTGAAGACATACCCTTTGATTGTACAGTCGCCAACCCGATCGCTTCGTTGTCAAGAATGCACGCCCGGGGTCGGCTACTTCATTCAGCACGGCATCGAGAAGCTCGATGGCTTGAGGATGCGGGGAGTAACTCAGTCGTCGATTGGGCCAAGAGCCAACCGCTCAATTTTGTCCTTCATGGCTTTGACCACTTCGGGGGAGTGCCCCTGCCAATCCGTGCACTCGCCTGTGACCCGCAGCGGATGCCGGGAGCGGTATGACTTCGTCGGATTACCCGGATATTTTGCGTCCGTCAGATTGGGGTCGTCCATGATTGGGCCGGTCGGTTCCACCATGTAGATTCTGCCGGGTCCTTCGCCGAGGGCCAGCTCCGCCCCCCAGGCGGCTGCATCCATGGTGCCGGTCAGGTAGACGTAGGTTGTTATCCTATCCCGTTTCCCAAAGTTGGGGGGACGGCCGGGCT
>PMDX01000331.1 GCA_003154635.1 Actinomycetota bacterium
CTGCAACTGCTCGGGTTTCAAAGCACCTCACCCCTCATCGATTTCTGCTTAACTACGAGTCACTACCTTTACTACGCTTCAGATCTTCCTTTGGAGACTTCTTTTACCAACCGGTTGAGTCCTTTGGTGAAGAGACGATTGGAGGTGGGTTGCCTCAAAACGATACATCGGGGCGCCCTCGAACACGTTTTCGGTGCCCGCCAATCGCCCTCTGAGGCACCCGACGGTCTCATCATCGATCTGGCAGATAGCACGCGGTTTCCTTACCTCCTTTGAACGCGTTACGATGAGGCTTACGTTTCGTACAGTGAGCACCGCCTGAAACTGAAGGGGTGAGGGGAATGGAATTCGACGAGAACGCTATTGGATTCCTCAAAGAGATGCTGGGCTACTCCGACGATGAGATGGAAGAGTTCGTCGCGGACACTCGAAACAAGCTCGTCCTGACCAAGATGGCCGAGCTTGCGAACAAGACTATCGTCGCGGAATTCGTCGAGTCGCACGGCTGTTACATAGGACACAGGAAAGGTGACAAGCTGTTCTTCGACGGTGGAGGCAACCTGATTACGGGAAAAGCTCCGAGACGGGTGTGTCCGTTTGCGATCACGGCGCTGACGCCGCTTCTTTTTGCCGTGCAGGAGCTCGCGTACGCCGGGGCCGATGCGGGCGAGCTCCGGTTTAACCGTGCGGGTTGTCCCGACGTGGGTCTCAACTGCGGTGGTTGGGGGCACGTCGTAATGGAGCTGACAGTAGAGGACAGGACGTAATTACGCGCCTGGGATTCTCCTGGTTTTTGCGGCCCGACCGGGCCGGGGTCTCTAGCCTCAGCAACCGCCTGAGCTCGGGGTCGGAGCCTTGGGCCTGGCGGCGCCCGACTTCGTGCTTCCGGAGCCCGCCCTGGTGGTCTTCGCGTCGACGACGTTGATGACTCCGGTTACCATCCCCATCCAGCAACTGAACCTGTACTGGCCCGGCTTCGACGGGGTGAACTCCTTTGAGCTCGTGGTGCCGTGCGCCAGGCTGATCTGGCCGCCGAACAGGTCAGCGGAGATGACCGCGCTGGTGCAGCCGGTGGTCCCCGTGTCGGTGATCTCCCACCTGACCGGGACTCCCGCCCTCACCGTGAAGTCGTTAGGGTTGTAGCCCGAAGATGACGCCTCCATCTTGATAACCTGTTTTCCATTGATNNGGGCTGAAGATGTCGGCGAGGTTGGGCGCGTTTAGCACCACAAGCTGGTTGTTGATGTTGAAGAGGGCGAAGAAGAGGACGAGCACTCCGGCGACCTTCAGAAACGTCTCGGCCGTTCGAGGCTTCTCCAGGAACTTCACGCTCGAAAAGGCGATGATGAGTAGCATCGGAAGCGTGCCGAGAGCGAAGAAGAGCATGATCAGCGCGCCCTGCCACGGCTTGCCCGACAGTAGAGCGAACCCCTGGGCGGTGAGGCAGAACCCGCAAGGGATGAAGAACGTCAGCGCGCCAAGCGTGAAAGGCATGTACCGGCCCTTGAAATTGCTCTCGTCGGCGATGTACCTGCTGACGGACTTCGGCATGGTCATCTGAAATCGCTGCAAAAACCTCACGCCCAGCATTTGAAGCCCGAGCATGATCATCACGATGGAGACAACGATCACAAGCCCTGCGGAAAGCGATGGCGTGAGCCTGAACGCGCTCCCGACGAGCGCCAGAAGCGCCCCGAGGCACGCGAACGATACGAGCCTTCCGACGTTAAACAGCAGGTGTGGCTCGAGCCTCTTCTTGAGCGGGTCGTCGGGCGAGTGGAGCTCGCCCCACTGCCTGGACATCGACAGGACTATGCCTCCGACGAGCGCCGCGCAACTGGAGAAGCCCGCGACAAGGCCGAGCAGCAGGAAAGCGGGCAGCGCGGATTTCGTGTTGACCGTCACGAGCTTTGACAGCCCCGCCTTTTGCAATAACGCGATAAGGCCCAGAGCTACGATCACCGCGATCGCGATCTTGGAATAGCTCACCTTGCCCGAGGTGCTTCCGGCTGCCTTCCCCGGCGGGTTCAGAGCAAACGTGTAACCTTCGCCCCTGAAGACCTCGTTCAGCTGGCTGATAGTTGGCGCTTTCCCCTGGTACTCTACGAGGACCTTCGAGCTCGAAGTGGAGGCTTCGACAAACCGGACATTATCGAGCCCGATGAGCTTCTTCTCGACGATGACCTCGCAGGCGGCGCAGTGCATGCCGTCCACGTAATATGTCCGCTCGCCTGTGCCAGGCTCATCCTTCATCGCAGCCTCCCCCGCTGATAGATGCGAGTAAGTCTATCTGTTCGATAGGCTTACATCATTGACGCATCTCATGTCGCGGGAGTTCTGCACGGCCGGTCGAGTAGCGCCTATCAGCCCTCGTACCTGTCTATGAGCCGGGACGCTATGACTCCGGATGCGACGGTGGTCGGCACACCGCCGCCGGGATGCGTGGAGGAGCCCGTGAGGTACAGCCCCTTGATGCTTCGCGACCTCGCCGAGGGCCTGAAAGCGGCCAGGGCCAGGATGTTCATCTCGAAAGCGAGGAAAGCGCCCTCGGGGATAAGGAGCCTCCTCTCGAAATCCAGCGGCGTCGAAAACTCGAGCATTTGGACGTGGTCTTTGAGTCCGGGAATCGACGTTTTCGACAGGTGCTCTATGGCCCGCTCGGCGAGCCGGTGCTTTTCCTTGTCCCAGTCGCCGTCCTTGAGGCCGTAAGGTCCGGCCAGGATGATATCGAGTGAGTGATGGCCCTCGGGCGCCATGGACGGGTCGGAGAGGGTGGGACAACAGACCAGGCCCGAGATCGAGTCGGGCATAAGGCCCTTGACGTGATAGTTCCACCAGTAATCGTCGAGCGCTTCCATGGGGACTGCGAGCAGCGTGTGGTGTGCGCTCAGCGGCGGCGTGTAGTCGACCCCCACGTGTAGGACAGGTGCGGAAGCGGAAAGCGGGTAGCTCTTGATCCCGCTGCGCGCGAGCCAGGGGAGGTTCTCCTCCCCGACCATATCGAGGTAAAGGGTCTTTGCGTGGATGTCGGAGACAACTACATCCGCCGTTATCTCAGTGCCGTCAGCCAGCCTTACGCCGCGCACGCGCCCTCCATCTATCATCAGCTTCTCGACGCGCTTGTTCAGCTCTACCACCATGCCGGCTTTCCGCCCGCACCTGGCGAGGGCTGCGGGCACCTCTATCATCCCGCCTCGCGGGTAAAACAGCCCCCTGTGCTCCGAGTACGGGAACATCGCGAACAGCCCCGGCGCAAGCCCCGGTGGCAGCCCGCAGTAGAAAGCCTGGTACGCCATCGACTGGCGGACCGCGCGGTCCTTGAAGAACTTCTCGATGACGTCGCGGTAACTCCTGGCGAACAGGGGGGCGAACTTCATGAGACCGGGATTCTCCATGCCTATGCGCATCAGGTCGCCCATGGTCCCGCCGGGGCGAAGGAAGAAACCCTCGAGCGCCTTGTCCAGAAAATCGTCGAAGAGGGCTGAGAAGCGCTTCCAGCTCTTGCCGTCCTCGGCCGAGAGCCGCGAGATCGCTTCGCCCGCGCCTTCCACGGACAGCGGGGACCCGAAGCTCGAGCCGTCGTCGAGGACCACGTTGTACACCGGGTCGATGGTGAGCAGGTCCAGCTCCGAGGCGAGCGTCGTGCCCATCATCTCGAATGCCCGCTCGATTGGGTCGATCAACTCGAGGAGCGTGGCGCCTGCGTCGAACCTGTATCCGTCGCGCTCGAACGTGGAACAGCAGCCGCCTATCTCGCCGCTCTGCTCTAGAAGCAACACCGAGCGCCCTCCCGCCGCGAGCAGGGAACCGGCCGTGACCCCACCGCAGCCGGCGCCGATGACTATGGCATCGTAGTCGGGCATCGCACTCCCCCCTTTGTTGCCTTTCTCCGATTCAAACATGCGGCGTTTGCATTTACACGCGCGGCGCATTGAATCTATAATCGATATCATTTTACTGAACGGTAAGTAAAATGTGAACAGCGACCCGGGATGGGCTACCGGCCGTACCCGGGCTTCGGGACAGCCCCGTGACCGGAACTCGACATCGGGAGGAGAGATGGCCGACAACCTGTTTTTCACCGAGGAACACGAGCTTCTGAGGCAAAGCATCCGCGAGTTCGTCGTCAAAGAGCTGAACCCGCACGCCGCGGATTGGGAGGTGGAGGGGCTCGTACCGCGGTCCGTCTTCGAGCGTATGGGCGAGCTTGGCTTCCTGGGACTCAATCACCCCGAGGAGTACG
>PMDX01000313.1 GCA_003154635.1 Actinomycetota bacterium
GTATGACCTGAGCCAGCCTTTCGGATACAACGCGCCGCTCTGGCCTTATTTCCCTGTCGTCAAGATCGAGAGGTTCCACTACCATTCAAGCTAAGCGAGGAGGTACGGAGATGAGCGCAACGGAGAACGAGAACCGGGTCTTCTGGNNTTCGAGCACGCATCGACCCCGATAATCGTAGGGGTCAACGCGTCGATGATACTCGGCTGCCTGAACGCTGCGCTGATGCGCAAGAGGCAACCGTTCTTCGGTCTCTCGATGGCGAGCCTGCTCTTCTTCAACGCCATCCTCCATACCGGGGCCTCCATGAGGCTGAAGAAGTATTCGCCGGGACTCATCACCGGGCTCTGCCTGTACGTCCCGCTTTCCGTTGCCGCGTTCGGGGGGTATGCCAGGTCGTCCGGGTACAAGAAGTCGATCGCAGTGAGCGCGGCGCTGTTCGGCATCTCCCTGCACTCGACACCATTCGTTGCTTTTACCATCAGAGGCGTTCTTACAAGGAGAAGCGATGAGGAAAGTTGAGCTGAAGGAATTAACGACATACGAGGCGCCAAAGCATTTCAACATGGTCGCGCGCCGTCTGGAGCGCGAGAAAGGGAGCGCTCACCGCTGTGAGGGATGTCGTGGGGATGCGGGCGCGGCCGACTATTGACGAAGGCCGGGCGGAGGCGCTCAGGGAGCGGATGTTCGCGTCCCTGAAACGTGAGTCCGGCACCGCGGCGGTCGACCTCGTCCACTGGTTCCAGAGGGAGGACTGCCCCGAGGTCGACAACCGCAACTGGCTCAAGTGGATCACGCTCCAGGACAGTGACGGGGAGATGACGACTTCGGTCGAGGACATTCCTATTGAAAAATATCCTCTAAGGCCGTGCATTCCCGGCAGGAAACAGTTCTTGCCGCAGATGTGAAATGGATTGTGCCCAATATCGAGGAGGGCAAAGTATGAACTTCAGGAGTCTGTTCGTGAGGATGGGGAAGGTCTTCCCGGCGCACGTAACGATGGACGACATCGGGAGCATGAAACGCAGGATACTTACGGAGGCGGAGAAGCACAAGCCATATGCCAAATACTTCTATAAGGAACTCGCGGAGATTCCCGCGGAGGACCTGGAAAAGGTAAACGCCGGACCGGTAGACCCCTCTTCGGTCATATCGATCCGGGACAGGAACGATCTGATGAAACCCGGATATCTCGATGTGGAAACCGGATACACTGTCTTGGAAGATGGCAGCGGCTTTGCCGCCACATTGGTCAGGATGCCGGGAGTTACGCCCGACATGCTCGACTGGTGGTTCAACTGGCATCCGCTGGAGGGTTTGAGGTATGCCATGTGGTGCCCGGTCGCGCATACGGATATCAGCGTGAAGAACTCCGCGCAGCATCTGGACAGCTCAGGAGTCGTGTTAAGGGAGAGGAACTACGGCAGTACGCACTATCCAGTCGAGGGGTTTAACGTCCAGGGATCGCAGAAGGTATGGATCCAGTTCTTCTCTCCAGAGGATTTCGGCCTGGATATGAGCATGTTCAATGAGCCCGGGATATCCAGGGCCTACTGCGCCAACGTGATCATAGATCTAATGAGAATCCCGTTCAATGTGTTCTTCCATGCAATTCGTGAAGCAGATGGAGGAGTGGAATACCGCAGCCGTTACTGGCTGGGGTACACCATGAAGAACGGTGCTCCAGTGAGGGCAAAGCGACCGGTGCCGTACAAGATGATAGACATGGCGCGCAACAATTGCATACACAGCCTTATCGAGTACAACAACCTGGCGTCCTTCTTGCCGCAACTGTACCAGGAGATGGGCGGCAAGATAGACAATCCGGAAGGATAGGCCAGGTCGCGTTGCGGGCGGACACGCAACCAATATAGAATCTCGCGGGGGGGGCGCATCGTCGTCCTAGCGAGAGGTAGGTGCCTGATGAGAGTTGCGGTTATTGGTGCGGGTGCGGCTGGACTGGCTGCGACACATGCCCTGCGCAAGGCGGGAGCTGAAGTGACCACGTTCGAAGCCACTGGTGCGGCGGGTGGACGAGCGAGATGCTACACAAAGGACGGGTTCGTGTTTGACACGGGCGCCCAGTTCATGGCGAAGGTCTGCGCGACACAATTGCGACTGTGCCAGGAGATGGGGATGGATGAAGAGATCCTCCCGTTCGATCTGAATGTCGCCTTCTGGAGGAACGGCAAGATGTACCCGGTGCCGCCTCCCACCCCGATGGGCCTCCTGAAGGGATTCGGTGACCTGGTCAGGTTCAGGGGCTTCCCGTTCAAGGTCTATCCCCAGATGGCGAAAGTCATGTTCCAGATGATCAAACGCTTCGTCAACGTCGACATAGCGACGATGAACCCCGAGTGCCTGATAGACCTCGGAGATACGAGCGTTGCCGATTTTACGCTCAAGTACGGCGGGCGCGAGGCGCTCGACTGGGCGATGGGTCCCATGGTCGGTACGCTTACGATCGGCGAGCCGGAGGATGTCTCGATACCTCACCTCATAGGGCTGATGGGCCTGTACGAAGGGCTCCTTCTGCTCGAGCGCGGCATAGGCTCCATGCCGGAAGCGCTCTACCATCACTGTAAAGATTCCATCAGGCTCTCGACGCCCATTAAAGAGATCGTTATCGAGAACGGAGCCGTAAAGGGCGTGGATACACCGGACGGGTTCATGGAAGCGGACCACGTCATCTGCGCGACGACCGCCTCGATGGCTCGCAAGCTGATGCCGCAGCTTCCGGATACCATCCGCAAGCCCCTCGAGAAGGTCAACTACAGCTCGACGGTGCACGTGATGCTGGGGCTCGAGGAGCGCATGCTGCCGGGCGACCTCTATGCCGTAGCCCTGCCGGCCCAGGCGAACAGCTTCATCCCGGGGTTGAATGACTGCAGTAAGAAATCCTCCAGGTTCGCACCTCCCGGGACGGGTCTCTCGCACTGCGTGACTTACGGCACCCGCGCGCGCGAACTCTTCTCGCTTCCCGACGAAGAGGTTGTAGGCAAGGTCATAGCGGAGGTCAAGCGCCTTGGAGGCAAGATCGACTCGAAGCCTCTGGTGGCAGACGTCATCCGGTGGCCCGAGGCCATATGCCTCGAATCGCCGGGGCAGTTTCCGGCTATGTACTGCCTCAAGCGAAACAACATAAAGGACGTCAAAGGCCTTCACCTCGCGGGTTCCTACATGTATCTGGTCTCATG
This sequence comes from Actinomycetota bacterium, assembly GCA_003154635.1. Taxonomy (GTDB): domain Bacteria; phylum Actinomycetota; class Geothermincolia; order Fen-727; family Anoxymicrobiaceae; genus FEN-727. The sequence goes on from PMDX01000313.1 coordinate 3,196, forward strand.
CGTAGAAGGTGCATTGAGGAGCGGGGAGGACGCCGCGGTGGCGGTGCTTACCGAGTCATAACCGCTGCCGCGACGGAAATTCCGATCTTATCGAGCAGGGCCGGACTGCCCTTGTGCGCAAGCGCGTGCATTGAAGGACTTGGCCGCCGCCTTCCCTGGTAATAGAATCCAACACGTGGCTGATTCATGTCGCGCCGAACGTCCGCGGAGGTAAACGCATGGAACTCGACGAGAACACTCGCGAATCATTCAAGGAAATCCTCAACAACTCGCCCATGTACTGCCACATGAAGATGCAGGTCGTCGACGCTGGTGAAGGCCGGTCAAGGGTCGAGATGCAGGCGGATAAGACGCTTCACAGCCTGTACGGGATGCTGCATGGAGGAGCCGTGGCGACGATCATGGACTCGTCTTGCGGCATTGCGCTCGGCTCCCTGCTCGAGCCGGGCGAGATCTGCGTTACCATAGATCTTCGGATCAACTACGTCTCCAACCTCAGGGAGGGAACCCTCATCGGGGAAGGGCGCGTCATACACAAAGGTAAGCAGACTGGTGTCACCGAGGCGGAGATCAGAGACTCGCAGGGAAAACTCATCGCAGCGGGCATGGCTACTCACCTCGTTTGCGCTCCCGGAGACGTGAGGATGGTGGATTTCCGCGACCCGGGGGAATGAGGCTGACGAGCAGGCCCCCGACCGGCGGGTCACCCAATTGGCCCGAGCAATTCCCGCTACTTGGTAATGTCAGATCGAACTCACCTGAAGTACTTTCAGTATGTCTCACAAGATCTGTAACCCTGGAGCCTGCGCCGGGGGAAATGCGCGGGACCAGTGGGGGGGGTATGCTTTGCCAGGTGGGCAGGAGGCTCGGATCCTCATAGTCGAGGACGATGATTCGGCTGCGGCCGTACAGGAAAGACTCATCCTCGAGAGGATTCCCGCAATTATAAGCAGGGCGCACGACTGTGCTTCGGCCAGGAGCGAGCTCGAATCGCATGAATTCGACATGGTTCTCCTCGATTACCGGTTACCCGATGAAAGCGGTTTTGCGCTTCTCGAAGAGATCGCATCGGCACAAGGCGCGCCGGCCGTCGTGGTGGTCACGGGGCGTGGGGACGAGCAGAAGGCGGCCGAGGCTTTCCGGTTGGGTGCTTCGTGTTACGTGGTAAAGGACAGTAGCCTCTCGTTCATACTCCCGAAGGCGGTAGACGACGCGCTTGCCAAGAACGCCCTCAAGCGAAGTGAAAGACTCATTCAGGCACTCGTGGAAAACTCGAGCGTGATCTTTTCGGTGCTGGACCGGGAGGGATGTATCGTCTACATGAGCCCGGGGATTACGGCACTGTCTGGTTTTACGCGCGAGGAGTTGCAGGGCATGAACGCCTTCGATCTCGTGCACCCCGATGACCGGAAGAGGACTATCGCAACGTTCGCACAGGCCATCACGGAACCCGGTGTGAGCGTCGGCATGGAGTATCGCATCAGGCACAAAAACGGGACGTGGCGCACTCTCGAATGCCATGGAGAGAACCTGCTCGAAGACCCCAACGTCCGCGGAGCCGTCATCACGACGAAAGACGTAACATCGAGGAAGGAGATAGAGGACGCCCTCAGGCAATCCAGGGAGATGTACAAGACGCTTCTCGACACCACGCATGACTCGTTTTTCCTCACCGATATGGACGGAGTCATCCAAGAGGTCTCGCAAAGGGCCCTGGAGCTTTTCGCCTACGACGACCCTTCCGACCTGGTCGGAAACAACCTCGGGATGCTCACCGCTTCGGAGGACAGGAAGAGGGCTGCAAACGATGTGTTAAACATGAAGCTGTCGGGGGCTTCGCTGGGTCGCGGGATGGAATACCGGATGCAGAAGAAGAACGGCGAACCGTTCGCGGTCGAGATGCGCTTCGCTGTCGTGCCGGGTGACGATTTGGGGAACGGGATCGTGATGTTCGCAATGACCGACATTACCGAGAGGCGGCGCGCGGAAGACGCATTGAAGGAAAGCGAGGAAAGATACAGGGAGCTCTTCGAGGAGACGCCGGCACCGCTTTGGGAGGACGACTGTTCGGGCATCAAGGCGTGCCTGGACGAGTACGAGGATCGCGGCATAGTGGACATCTCCGAGTTCCTGGCAAAGAACCCCGAAGAGATCATAAGGTTGGCGCGCGAGGTGAAGGTAGTCGACGTAAACCAGGCCACCGTGGACCTCTTCGAGGCGAAAGACAAGGCCGAGATATCCGAGAGGTACTTTGAGATATTTACAGCCGATAGCTTTGAATCGGTCGAGCAGGCGCTAGTAAGGTTGGCGACCGGCGGTGAGTTGTTCAAGACCGACACCAGCGCGCGCACGCTGAAGGGCAAGCCGCTCAAGATATCCGTGAGAGGTACGATCGCACCCGGACACGAGGAGACATTGTCCCGGGTGCTTTTCTCCGTGCTTGACATCACCGAACTGCAGCGCGTGGAGGACAAGCTTCGAAAGATCAACGCGGAGCTTGAAGCTTATGCGCATACCGTGTCGCACGACCTCAAAGGGCCGCTGTCCGCCGTCATCGGATACGGGGACGTGTTGAAGATGGCAGTCAAGGATGTGACCGACAAGGAGACCCGCGAGAAGCTCGAGGAGTACCTGCACGGCCTCGAGACGAGCGCCAGGCGCTGCTACAGGCTGATCGAGGACCTCCTCGATCTCGCCCAGGCCGGGCAGACACCTAAAGATATCGAGCATGTGGACGTGGGCCAGTTAGTCCAGAGGATCTGGAACGAGCGGCAGGTGGAGGTCGAGACCGGTAACATCGAGCTTGTGATGGACGAGGACCTTGGTTGTGTCTACGCAAATCCGACGCACGTCTACCAGCTCTTCGCCAATCTCATTACGAACGCCATCTCTTACAACGATTGCGAAAAGGCCTTGATCGAGGTGCGAAGGCTCGAGGGAGAGGAGAAAGGCGTCCACCACTTCCTCTTGCGTGACAACGGGCGCGGGCTGCCGATGTGGAGCACGGAAGATGTCTTCCTTCCGTTCAGGAAATCATCGGCGGGTGGCACCGGCATCGGGCTCTACATAGTCGCCAAGATCGTCGAGACGTACGGTGGAGAGATCTCCGCGTACAACGACGACGGCGCCTGCTTCAAGTTCAGCCTAAGGGACGTTTCTTTCTGAGGCGCGGCTCAGCAGAAACGCGGCCAGTCGATCGTCTGTAACGCGAGCTCCATCGGCATTGAAGCCCTCTCAACTATCTTTTCGGGCGGGCGCTTGCTGGTAGAAGTTGCGTGACGTGTCCATGTTACGTACAAAGATGACGAACGCTTTCAAGACCATCGACATGGCGATACCTCCCCGGACACTCCTCTGAAATAATTCGTACACGAAGACATATGTCCGGCGCAATGATGCCGGACGGGCCGTACCCTGGCGCGCGCGGACGCCCCCGGACACTTGCCGAACCGGCGCCCTGGGCTTATGGTCTTTTGAGTCCGGCATTGAGAGCACGGTCGAGATGGGGGGTAGACGTGTCAGGGAGTTCGTACCACAGCATCTGCAGGTGGACGTTTCATTCGGGGAAGGGCGGGTTCGTGCCGCCAGATATGATACCCGAGTGGAGTTCCGAAAAACTGGATACCCCGGGGATGATCGAGCTTGTGGCGGACAGGATAGCACCTCGGCTGCCCGAAGGTGTAGAGCTCGGTATCGAGCTCCACTACGACTACGAGGTGAACGAGGAGAACGCCGTGGCCGTGGCCGACACACTGGCCCGATGCGGGCTCTCGCTCGCACTGATAACCCCCGGCGCGCACAGGCATTTCGCCTACGGGGGCATAGCTTCACTGGACCCGGACGAGAGGAGGGAAGCGCGGCTCTACGGCGCCAGGACGGTCGACCTGGCGTACGGCCCGCTGCGAAAAGCCTGGCACCCGGACCCGGACCTGGTGCCTTCGCTGGTTCTGTGGAACGGCTCGTTCGGTTACGACCTGGCGACACCCGAGATAGCTCGAATGTATTCGAACCTGAAAGAGAGTGTAGCCGAGTTGTGCGGATATGAGTCGAAAGCCGGCGGCGAGTTGTTCGTCGCCATCGAACCGAAGCCTAACGAGGGACATCCGGCACTGCTCCTGCCCACGGTCGCGAGCGCCATAACGTTCTGGAACAGCCTTCACAGGGATCTCGGGATACCGCTGGAGCGCAAAGGGGTGAACAAGGAGTTCGGGCACTCAGAGATGGTGGGGCTCGATCATGTCTACGACACCGTCGAAGAGGTGGACAACGGGATGCTGGTCCACATGCATCTCAACAGCCAGGGCTACAACGACGGAGTGATACTGGGCGGTCCCGGAAAGTACGATATCGACCACGGCACCCGAATCAACGGGATGAACATAGCTATCGCGGGCCTCGTCCGCCGGTCGGGGTTTTCGAGGTGGAAAGGTCATGACATGCAGGTCAGGCCGTACGACAACGCCGAGCAGGGTATAGACCGCGTTGTGCGAAGCATACTCAGCTGGGAGGCCTGCGGGAGAGCCGAAAGAGAGTTGGATTACGGGCAGCTCAACGAGAGCCTCGAGAAGCGCGATACCGCCAGGGCCGAGGATATCATGCACGAAGCTGTTCACAACGCCTTCCATCATTTCAAAGAGTTCTATGCGACCTGATCCAGGAGCAGGTGAGCCAAGGCGAACGCCGGGCCCGGAGACGCCCGGCTCAAGAAAAGGTCGCCCCGGCGAGGAGGCGCGGGATCAAGTGCAGGGGGAAACGGTGATGCGGACGCGCTGGGTGGCAAACTTATCGAAAGAAACACTTCCCCTGGTTCCCTGAACTGCTTCGAAGATCGCCAGAAGCTGCCCCGCGAGCATGTGAACGCTATAAGGGTTCTCGATCGTCACTCTCAGGAGGTCATCGTTGATCTCGCTTTCCACGGGGTTGCCGTGTCCGTATATCGGAAGAAGGTCCAGATACTCCTCATAAGTCGTGAGCGGGCTTTCAGGACGACCGAGGAAACCGGTTTCCTCTATGCTCCTGTGAGTGTACTCGCGCGACGCCTCTATGATGATGGGGACGATATCGCTACCGAGCTCGGCGATCAGCTCGCGGAACACCGTCGAGAACGCATAACCGTCGATGAGGCTCATTCGAACGCCCCGCCTGGTATCCGTTATCACCGCGTTCGGCACATCCCAGTTGAGGTGTTGCAGAGCTCTCGGCAGGCTACAGCGACGGCACAGGTCGAGGCGCCTGTTGCCCGGAAGCGGTGGGCCCACCTCGGGGACGAGCCTGGCGGCAATCTCCGGCTTTGACTCGGCGGGCATAACCAACAGGTACAGGGTGTCATCTACATCAACCCATTCGTAATCATAGATTACGCCTTCGGTGCTTTCGAACGCTCCGACGACCATGGCCCCGAAGATGTCCAGGTTCATCGGGTTCCTGATGGACGCAAGCGAACCGCGATACACGTGGTAGAAGATAGTTCTGGCATCCGCCATGCCGGCCAGGCGGGCGATGTGCTGTAGTCCGCGGCTGGCGGGGTGCATGATAAGCCTGTTGTTGACCAGCCACCGCGCGCTCTTTGGCATCATGACGTCGATGGTCGCCTTGGCGGCAGCACGTTCGGCCTCGAATACGATATGACGTATCGAGACGGCGACCACGGCTTCGATCCGGCGATAGATGTCATTCAGAAGTTCCGACTCCACAAGCACCAGGCGCTGGGAGGGATTGGGGCCCATGCCGATGGTCCCGTTGTCGCCCCACTTCACGATGAACCTGAAGTAGAACGGTAGCCTGCATCCTGGACAGTCCGACTTCGCCATTGATTCCTCCTGCAAGCACATGCGCCTCACACGGCAGCCGGGCTCCCTGCACCCCGGGGCCGGTCAGGCCCAGGAGCCCCCACGGTCTTATTGTTTCGGGGCTATTCTATATGGTCAGGAGTAGCCCATAGCAAGAGGTTTCTTCAGGCACGGCCGGTCGCGAGCGCGGGACTGAAACGCTCGAGCACTGTTTCCGCCGCCAGTACCACGCATATCGCGAGCATCAGCAACGGAAATACACTGTTGGTCCAGCCGTTGATGCCCCGCCCGTAAAGGGACATTACAAGGGTTACTCCCGCGGCCGCCGCGGTGAAGCGGTACGACCCCGAAAGGGCGACCAGCACAACCAGGAACCCCGCGTACCATGGCATCAGCCACGTCGTTGTAAAGGTAAAACAAAACATGATGGCGCCGGCGTAGAAGATCATCGAGCCCATGTCCCTGACCCGGTAGCAGAATAAAACGAAAAGGAGCAGGAAGACGAGCACAAAGAACGTGTGTGTAGCCGATGCGCTCAACCTGCCCGCGGCGGAACCGGTCCACCCCAACCCGCGCAGCACCGCGGTAAGCTGCCCTCGGAAGAACCTGGGCACGCTGGCGGCGCTGTATTCCGAGCTCACGCTCATCACGAGCTTGAATCCCTTTATCCCGGGCCACGTCGGAAGGTACAGCGCCAGAGGGACCAGTATCAGGACCGCGGCCGCCTCCGCATACTTGCGAAGCCCCCAGCGCGCGTTCTGCCGCAGGAAGAGGACGAGCATTGGAGCGAGCACGAAGAGGGCGGTCGTCTTTATCATCCCGGCAAGGACGACGGACCCTATCGCGAGCACCGGGTAACCTTTGCGATACAGGAGGAAGCCGGCAACCACGAAGAAGATCATGATCGTGTCGTTGTGCCCGCCGCCCACGAGGTGGATTATCACCAGGGGGTTCCACGCGGCTGCAAGCAGGACGAAACTCCTCCTGTCCGGCGTGAGGCGACGCGCCAGGTCATTGATGACGAACAGGCTGCCCGCATAGAAAGAGAATGCCAGCAGCTTGAACGCAATGGTGTTTGTAACGGCGCTCTTGCCGGCGCTCACGCCCAGTGCCGCGGATATATAGTTGAAAAGCGGACCGTACACGGACGGGGTATTCCGCCAGCTTATGTACTGAAGCATGGGTTCAGAACGGAACATGCTCGGTGCGGCGACATAAGGGTTCTTGCCGTAGACGGCCAGCGCCCTCCCGTAGGAGGCATAGTTGAAGAGGTCTTTGGCGAGGATCGGGGGTGTGAAGAGCACGAGAAGGCAGAAAATCATGCTCGCGCCGATGATAAAACCCGGGCTCGCGGCCCCGCGCCTCCGGGCTGTTACTATGAGAGCCCATGCGTATACCGCGTACATCACGAACAGCGTGGACATGTAGACGACTGTGAGTTGCCTGTAAGACATAGTCGCCAACCCGAGCAACCTGCCCAGACCGTCGAGAACTCCCCCCATGGTCAGGACCGCGCTCCTGGGAGCGGCCACCGCGAGCCCGTACTGGCGCTGGACGGCGCACACGGCGACAACGAGGAAGCAAGCGAACATCACCGTCCCCGCGAGCCAGGGGCTCTCGATTATGCGCGATGCGCTGCCCCACGCGCGGTTCTCTGCCGAAGCCGACGACATTTCCAAGCCTGCCTTTAACCTAGTGCACCAGTGCCGTTTCGGTATTCTACAGCAGCGCGGCACGGTGAGATAGGATGCAGGCTACGGTTGCCCGGCGTCGAAGCAACAACGGGTGATTTCGCATCCCCCAGGTTGGCGCCTGCCGCGAGAGGACATTGAAACCGGCGGGCGTTTTAGACAGAATAGGGCTTTGGCAAGGGAAGGACGATGCACTGGCTTATTGATTTCTTTCTACATCTGGATAGACACCTGCAGTCGTTCGTCAAGGATTATCACACCTGGACGTACCTGGCTCTCTTCGTAGTCATTTTCTGCGAGACAGGCCTGGTCGTGACGCCGTTCCTTCCCGGTGATTCGCTGATATTCGCGGCGGGCGCGATCGCCGCGCTCGACGGCCATCCGTTGAACATCTTCTGGCTGTGGCTGATAATCTGCGCCGCCGCCATCCTGGGAGACACCGTTAACTACTGGATCGGCCACTTCATTGGGCCGAAAGCGTTCGGCCGCGAGGACGCCAGGATACTCAAGAAGAAATACCTCGACGAAACCCATGAATTTTTCGAGAAATACGGGGGATCTACCATAATTCTCGCCCGTTTCGTGCCCATAGTGCGCACGTTCGCGCCGTTCGTCGCCGGCGTAGGAGAGATGAGCTACGCGCATTTCCTTGCGTTCAACGTGATCGGCGGGGTCGCGTGGGTCTCTGTTTTTGTGTTCGCCGGCTATTTCTTCGGAAATATCTCGTTCATCAAGCACAACTTCAGCTATGTGATAATAGTCATTGTCCTGATCTCGATACTGCCGATGGTAATCAAGGCGATGAGCGAGCGAAGGAAGCGCAAAGCCCTTGATTCGGCGCAGGGTGCCGACTTCTTGGACGCTGAACACTCCTTGGGAATCGAAGCGCCCGACCCCGGGGGGGATTCCACCGATGCATGATGTTTCATTGATGGGCGCGGTCGTTCGCTCCCAGCGGCGGTTTGCCGCCGGAAATGGAGAGGGACGAATCACCACATTCAACGAATGACCGGCGGACCCCGAGGGGGTGTCCGTCGGGAGGGAGAGTCGGTTGGCTTTACTTTCCGATGTTATGGATGCCCTTGACAGGGTTTTTCCCTGGGAACTGGCTTATGCGGGCGACGGGAGCGGCCTCCTCGTGGGGGCCATGTCGTCAGAGGTCCGGCGCGTCATGTGCGCCGTCGATCTCACTACCGTAATAGTCCAGGCCGCGATCGACTCTCATTGCGAGTTACTGGTGACACATCATCCCCACCTGTTCGCCGGGCGCGGTTCCTCCTGGGATTTCGGTACGCCCGGCGGCGCTATCGCAAGACTGGCGACGCTCGGCGGGCTCAACATAGTCGGTTGCAGGGGTAACGCCGATGCCGGCGAGTACGGCGCGGCCGCCCTGGCGGCGCGGCATCTCCGGCTTGAGGAGCCCCACCCGCTCGAGCCCGCTGAATCAGCGCATATGGCCAGGATCGTCGTCTTCATTCCCGGTGAGGCTCTGGAAGACGTCTCGGCGTCGATGGCCGAGGCGGGAGCCGGAAAGATCGGCGATTACACCCACTGTGGGTTCAGGGTCGACGGCAAGGGCACGTTCGTTCCGGGGCCGGGTGCGGACCCCTATTCGGGTGAACGCGGGACCTTGAATCTGGTGGATGAGACACGCCTGGAAATGGTCGTTCCATCATTCGCGGTCGACAGGGTGGTTTCGGCGATGCTCGAGAAGCATCCTTACGATGAGGTGGCTTACGACGTCTACAGGACCACGGGCCCGGCGTTGTGGGGCAGGGGAAGGATTGGGACGTTGCCCGGGGAGCGGTCGCTTAGTGAGATAATGGAGGACCTGTCGGCCTGGTGCGACGCTGGCGATGCCGTGCTTACCGGCGATCCGGAGACCGGGGTATCGCTGGTCGCGGTCGCGCCGGGAAACGCCGACCTGCTCGTCGGAGCGGCGCGAAGCGCCGGTGCGGAACTGCTCGTTGCGGGCGAAGTTGGGTGGGCGGGCACGGTCGAGGCCTGCGAGGTGGGCATGGCGGTACTGTGCCTGGGTCACCTCGAAAGCGAGCGTCCTCTCGTACCCGAGATGGTGGGTCGGCTTCTGGAGATGTCCGGGGGCATGGGCCTCGAGCTCTCCGTCGAAGGATACAAAGACCAGGAAGGGAGATGGGGTTGAGCGAACTAGAGCCTGCCGAACTGGCGCGTACGTTGCGCGAAGTGCAGGATTATGACACTAAGATCTTGGGGCTTAAACGCGATATCGAAGGCCTCGAAGACAGGCATCGCCTCGGCGAGTTGCGGGACGAGCTCGAGGCTACTATGGAGGCGAAGACCTCAGAGGAGAGCGAACTGGAGGCGATCAAGCAGAAGCAACTCAAGCTCGACGGCGAGCTCGACCTGCTGGCGAAGAAGATCGAAAAGGAAGAGGCCCGCATGATGTCGGGGACCATCATGAACTCGAAAGAGCTCTCGGCTATCCAGGCCGAGATTTTCTCACTGCGTAAGAAGCGCGACGAGATGGAGACCGAGGACCTCGAAGAGATGGAGGCGATAGACGGACTTCGTCAGGGCATAGAGGAAGCATCCCGGCGTATGGATGAGGTCACGGTCCGGGAGCGCGACGCGCTGAAGGAATACAAACGGGAGCTTGCCGAAAAAGAGAGCCAGATCGCACAGCTCGAGAGCGAGAGAGATACCCTTAAGGCGAGGCTCGATGAGGATACTGTCGCGGCTTACGAGAAGCTGCTCACCGACAATGACGGGCTTGCGGTTGTCGGGATATTGCAGGGCCGCAGCTGTGGCGGGTGCCGTATCGACTTCAGCAGGACGCAGATCGACAAGTACCAGCACGAGGAAGGCGTTTTCCGGTGTGAGTACTGCCGCAGGATGCTGGTGAAGTGAGAGCGGTTCCTGACGAAAGCCCAGCCGGCGCAGGCTGCTTCTTGAGCGTATTCAGTGACGGAGCCTCCAGGGGAAACCCCGGCCCAGCCGGCATAGGAGGCCTGGCCAGAAATGCGGCGGGAGAGATCGTGCTGGAGGTTTGGGAGTATCTTGGGGAGACTACCAACAACGTAGCCGAGTACTATGCCCTGATAAGGATCCTTGAAGAGTCGGCGAAGCTTGGATGCGACTCGGTGAAAGTGCACACGGACAGCCAGCTCGTCGCCAACCAGGTTGTGGGTAGCTTCAAGGTGAAGAGCCAGGCGTTACGACCGCTCGTGGCCCGGGTCAGGGCGCTACTTGATGCCTACCGGACGGTGCAGGTGGATTACATTCCCAGGGAGAAGAATATCGAGTGTGACCGACTGGCTAACCGCGGAATAAATGAGGGCCTTGCCGGCCTTCGCGAGCCTATACTCGAGAAAGGCGAGCGGTCGCTTTTTTAATTGGAGAAGCTTGCCTTCCCGATCCGGGGAGGCCCGGACTGGAGTAGATTCGGAGCGTTATGGACTGCTGCGTAATAGGGACAGGCTACGTCGGGCTCGTCACCGGCGCGTGCCTGGCGGAACTGGGCAACCACGTCATCGCCGCCGATATGGACGAGCAAAAGATACAGTCGCTTTCGGCCGGGCATATACCGATCTACGAGGCGGAGCTGGAGGCCATCGTCGAGCGCAACCTCAAGAACGGGAACCTGACTTTCACGACCGAAGTTCACGAAGCAGTCTCGGAGAGTGAGTTCGTGTTCATAACGGTTGGCACCCCGTCCGACGCCGAAGGCCGCGCGGACCTTACCAACGTCGATAACGTCGCCCGCGACATAGCCCGCGCGTTGGACGGCTATACGGTAATAATCAACAAGAGCACGGTCCCGGTCGGCAGCACCAAGCGCGTTCAGAGGATCATCGAAGAGAGCATGCCGCAGTACCACGAGTTCGACGTGGTCTCGAATCCAGAGTTCCTGCGCGAAGGCACCGCGGTGTTCGACTTCATGAACCCGTCCCGAATCGTCATAGGGAGCGACTCCCAGAAAGCCGCCATGCGCATGACCGAGCTGTATCACGGCCTCAACGCGCCGCTGCTCGTGACGGATCCGGTCAGCGCGGAGATGATAAAGTACGCTTCGAACGTCTTTCTTGCCACCAAGGTTTCGTATACAAACGCGGTCGCCAACCTCTGCGAGGCCGTTGGCGCGGATATCCGCGAGGTCACGTTGGGGATGGGTTACGACGAGCGCATAGGCTTTGAGTTCCTCAAGGCGGGGCCTGGCTTCGGCGGTTCGTGCTTCCCGAAGGACTGCCGGGCGCTCCTCGCGATCGCGCGCGAGAACGGTTACGATTTCGAGCTGCTCGAAGGTGTGCTCAAGGTGAACCTCGAGCAGCACGAGAAGATGGTCGAAAAGGTAGCCCGTGCCGCCGAGGGCCTCGAGGGCCGCAGGATATGCGCGCTCGGCGTGGCCTTCAAGGCGAACACGGACGACATCAGGGAGTCCCCCGCGGTCTACGTGATCAAGAGGCTTGTCGAGCGGGGCGCCTCGGTTATGGTTTACGACCCGCAGGCGATCCAGAACGCCAGAGTCGAGCTCCCCGGGGCCACGTTCGCTTCCGATCCGTACGAGGCGGCGGAGGGTGCCGTGGTCCTGGCGTTGCTGACGGAATGGGACGAGTTCAAGTGGCTCGATTACGAGCGTATCCTGGGGCTGATGGAGACCCCGTACGTAGTGGACACCAGGAACTGCCTGGACCCGGCTATGCTCCGGAAGCTCGGTTTCACATACGAAGGAGTTGGTAGATGAAGCTGTCCGTTATCATGCCCGTTTACAACGAGCGCAACACGATCCAGGAGATACTCCGCCGCGTCCGTACGGTGGACATCGGTGAGATCGGCAAAGAGATCATTGTCGTCGATGACGGCTCTACCGACGGGACTCCAGACATTCTCAAGCTCGAAGAAGACTCCACGGTCAAGGTCCTCAAGCATAAGACAAACCAGGGCAAGGGCGCGGCGGTCCGCACCGGCCTTGGCGCCGCGACCGGTGATTTCATCATCATCCAGGATGCCGACCTTGANNGACCTGGAGTACGACCCGGACGACTACCGCACGTTGCTGGCCCCGCTCCTCAAGAAGAAGGCCGAGGTGGTCTACGGTTCGCGGTTCACCGGCGAACACCGCAACATGCTCTACTGGCACATGCTCGGCAACAAGTTCCTCTCTTTCATGACCAACGTTCTCTATAACACGACGGTTTCCGACATGGAGACCTGCTACAAGGTGTTCACCAGAGAGGCACTGGAGGGTATCGAGATAAAGTCCGACAAGTTCAACTTCGAGCCCGAGATAACGGCCAAGATACTCAAGAAGAAGATAAGAGTATACGAAGTCCCAATATCTTATGCCGGTAGGGAGTACGAAGAGGGCAAGAAGATAACATGGAGGGACGGGTTCTCGGCTCTATGGGCCCTTGTGAAGTACAGGTTTACGGACTGAGCCGGAACGAGCAGTAAACACGGAGGTAAAGAATGTCCAAAACAATAGTGAACGTGGTGCTCCTTGTTATAAGCATCGGACTTGCCGTCGGCGGACAGCTCGCGATGAAGGCGGGCATGAACAACGTGACTGATAACGGCAAGAACCCCCTGCAGGTATCCGATATAAAACATCCTGTCGCGCTCGTGAAGAGGATGTTCAAAGAAGGACCGTGGGCGATCGGTGGAATAATCCTCTACGCGATATCGGCTTTGTTCTGGCTGATAGTACTCTCGAGGGTGGCACTGTCCGTGGCTTATCCCATTGTGGCGGTCGGGTACATCGTCGTGGTCCTCTACTCGAGGTTCGTGTTCCACGAGCCGGTCAAGGCTATCGCGTGGGTCGGCCTCGCTTTCATTGTCGTCG
>PMDX01000264.1 GCA_003154635.1 Actinomycetota bacterium
TGCTCGGCGCGTTTCTCGAGCTTCTCGGGCATCGAGTAGCGGGCACGCTCGAACTCGTTTATCGAGACCTCGCTCAGGTTTCGTTTCGGCCCGAGCCTGGCTGAAAGAAGCTCGAGCGCCTCCTCGCACTCGACCCTGCGCTTGCGGTATTCGCTGTCGATCAGCGTGCGGCGAGTGCCGGTGTTTCCGATGATCAGCACGACATCGGGGAGGTTGAACGGCACGTAGCGATACTCGAGCGTCTTGCAGTTGAGGAATATCGCCTGGCCTTTCTTCCCGTAGGTCACCGAGAACGGGTCCAGGACGCCGACCGGCACCCCGACGAAGTCCGTCTCGGCTTTGAGGCTGAGCTTCACGATGTCGTCTTTCTCGAGCGCGCAGCCCAGGCTCTGCATTCCGAGCGCCGTGGCCACGGCGACCGACGCTGACGAAGCGAGCCCCGCGTCGAGCGGCAGGTCTCCGAAGTAGAGCGCGTCGAAAGGAGGCAAGTCCCCGCAGTACTCCTGGGCGTAAAGATAGACACCCCGGACGTAGTCGGCCCAGTCGCCGTCCCGCTTCACTTCGGCTGTGAGGATGCGGGCGTCGAGGTCTACGTTCTCAGAGAAGAGCCTGGCAGGGGAGAGCTCCGACCTCCTGATCATCAAGTATGTGCCGAGGTCNNTAGTCGGTGTGTTCGCCGATGAGGTTTATGCGTCCCGGTGCGAAGTACAGATCGATGACGTCGCCTCGACCGAAACGCGATTCAAAATCCACGAAACGCTGCTTAATCTGCGATTCTTCAAGCATCCCGGCTCCCGGAGATCAGAGCTACATAACGAGTTAGACCCAACAATGCAATATTACAAGCAATGCGGGATAGTTCAAGACCCGGACCGGAATCGGAGCAGTAAGCGAAAGGGCCGGCGTCGGAGCGCGTGTCTAAGCGGGGGCATCGGCCTGCCTGGTAATGACCTCCCTCAGCTCTGCCGCTTTTTCCTCCGGGCGCGCGTCGTTGATTGTCGCCCATCCACCGGTCTCGGAGGAGGCGTTGTACTTGAGCTTGTCCCTGTCGCGCATGGGCGGGTAGAACTCGATGTGGAAGTGATAGTACGGATACTCGCGTCCGTCCGTCGGCGCCTGATACATGCACATCATGTACGGGAAGGGGAATCCGAACAGGTCGTCGTAAGCCGCCGTGATCGACTTTATCGCTCTCGCGAGCTCGAGCCTCTGACCGGCGTCCATGTCGGTGAGCGAGCCAACGTGGTCGGCCGGGATTATGTAGACCTGGTAAGGGTACTCCGCGAACGGCGGCACGAACGCGGTAAACCCCGAACCCTGGTAGATGACCCGCGACCCGTCTCGCTCCTCGTGGTCCCTGAGGTCACAGATCAGGCACGAACCGTTTTCGTGCATGTGCTCCCTGCACGAGTCGAGCTCGGTCTGGACCTTGAGCGGGATGCAAGGGTAGGCGTATATCTGCCCGTGCGGATGCAGCATAGTGACGCCGACCGCCGCGCCCCTGTTCTCGAAGATGAAGACGAAATCGATGCCATCGATCTTTCCCAGCTCGCGGTAACGTCCCTCCCAGTGGTCGACGAGCTTCGCGATATGCTCGAGGGGAAGCTCAGGAAGGGTGGCATCGTGCTTCGGTGAGTAGAGCGTGACCTCGCACTTGCCGAACGCCGGCCGTACCGGAATCAGCCAGTCGCCATCGACGTCCGGCATGGGAGGGTCGAGCACGAGCGACGGAAAGTCGTTGTCGTAGTCGAATATTTCGTAATCGTCGGGTACCCGCCCCGAACCCGGGCAAAACGGGCATGCCCCCGTCTCCAGCAGCGGGCGCGCATGCCTGTGCGAGGACATGATGACCCACGTCCTCAAGAGCGGATTCCACCTGAGCTCAGCCAATCCTACCACCTCGGGTTTTCGAGTTATTCCCAGCGGAAGAGCTTTATGGAGATGAGGAAGCAGATGAGACCCACGCCGATGAGGACGAGGATGTCGGGCCAGACGGTCCAGAGCATCTTGCCGCGGATCATTACCTCGCGGAGGGCGTGACCGAGGTAGTAGAGAGGGAGAGCCTTCGCGACGGTGACGAGGAACGGTGGCAGTATGGCGAGCGGGATGAATACTCCGGACAGGAACATCATCGGGAACGTGATCGCGTTGGACGCCATCTCCGCGGTCTTGAGCGTCTTGGTTATCGAAGATATCAAAAAGCCGACCGCGAGGAACGCGGCGGCCCCGAGGATAACCAGAAACGCGATGTTGATTAAGCTGCCCCTTATGTGGATCTTGAACACCAGCTTGCCCACAAGTAGCAGGATCGCCGCCTGTATCAACGCCATGATGAGGTCGGCGGTGAGCTCGCTGCCGATAAACCGGGACAGGGGAAGCGGCGACACCTTTATCCTGCGCAGGATGCCTTTCTCGCGGTACTGGACGAACGCGAGGCTCAAACCCATCAGTCCCGACGTCATAAGGGTCATCGCCAGGACGCCGGGCACGATGAAGTCGACATAGCGCATGTCATTGGAGACGACCGACTTCTTGTTCAGCACTATCAGGTCGGGTATCTTGGCCATTCCCTGCACGATCTTTCCAAGGACCTGGCTCACCGTGCTATACGTGATATCGNNCGGTCGCGCTCGACTGGTCGACGTAAATGGTGGCATTGCCGGGCTTGCCATGTTTCACCGAGTCAAGGAAACCTTTGTTCAGGACCAGCACGGCGTTGATCTTGCCGTTCTGGAGGTTCTCTTTCAACTTGGACAGGGTGCCGGAGCTCACGTCAAACGCTTTTATCTCTTTCAGCGCTCCGGTCACGGCGGTGGTGACAATGGTCTTGTCGAGGTCCACCACCCCGATAGAGATGGTCTGGTTCGTTCGTCCGAAGATGGTCCCGAGGAGTAGCATGAGGATTATCGGGAAAAGGAACATCCAGAAGAGCGCGACTTTCTCGCGGTAGATCATCTTGAGGCTGGCACCGAGGAACTTGGCGAACTGTCTCATTCCCTCATGCTCCTGCCTGTTATCTTGAGGAAGACGTCCTCGAGGGTCGCCCGCGTCATGCTCACCTCGTCGGCTGTCGCATCGTTTGCCTGCGCGGTGCTGAAGATGGCCATCAGGGTGTCTTGCGGTGTCTCGGTCGTCACGTTGTAGCCGCCGTCGTTGCTCCGCACGCTCTTTACGCCGGAGATGCCGGCGACAGTATCGTCGTCCAGGTGCGGGGTCAGGCGGAACGAGATGTTGCTCTCGGAGGAGTAGCGGTCTATCAGCTCGTTAGGTGTGCCCTCCGCGATGATCTTGCCGTAGTCCATTACGGCGACCCGGTCGCAGAGGAACTCGGCTTCCTCGATATAGTGCGTGGTTACGATGACTGTCTTCTCCCGGCCGCGGAGCTGCTCGACGATATCCCATATATGGCGGCGAGCCTGCGGGTCGAGGCCGGTCGTAGGCTCGTCCAGGAAGACGATTCGAGGGTCGTTGACGAGCGCGAGCGCGATGGAGACCCTCTTGTGCAGGCCTCCGGACAGCTCGTTAAGCATCGCCCCGGCCTTGTCCTGCAGGCTTACAAGCTCCAGCAGCGACCCGGTATCGATGCGGGTTTTGTAGAAGGAGCCGAAGAGGTCGATGGTCTCCCAGACAGTCAGGTTGTCGAAGAATACCGTGGTCTGCAACTGGACGCCGATAAGCTCCTTGATGGCCCTGGCGTTCTTGCGGGCTTCCATGCCCAGCACGGAGACATCGCCGCTGTCCGGGTCGCGAAGCGTCTCGATCATCTCGAGCGTCGTCGTCTTGCCGGCGCCGTTCGGGCCGAGGATCCCGAATATCTCTCTTTCTTCCACTTCGAAAGACACGCCGTCGACCGCGACGACGCTTCCATAGCTTTTTTTAAGGTCTTTGACCGAGATGGCGGGCAATATGCTTCCTTCTGAAGAGGCTCAAGACGGCCCGGTTCCACCGGGACCGTGTGAGCGCGACTGTCATATTACCCGAGTAGCCTACGACAGCCGGCACGCGTTTATCAAGGATGCAGGTCAAGGCGATTTGCTTGAGGGGGAGGGGAGTTTGTCTCTCTCCCGCCGGATGCTTGACGTCAACGCGGACCATGTGAAGACCAACCCCGCGGACACGCCGATGGCTCGCTCGGACTGCGACGCTTGCGGCAAGGAAGCGAGCGACTCTGGCCGGAGGTTCGCCTGGTACGAAAACTCGGTCGACCAGGGCCACCCGGACCGGTCCTGGCTGCCTTTCCGCTGAAACGCCCCCCCCTCGAATCACTAACCCTCAAGGATGTAACAGACGCGCTGGAGAAACCCTTATAAGGTGATCGCTCCTTTGCGGATATTGAGTCATGGTGCCGGGGCGCGGACGAAGAGAGCGGAAAGCCGGTTGTTTCTATCGAGGGGGTTGATGTGAATGCGGTGTGAGGAGTGCGGGGCCGGGAACGTCCGCGGCAGCACTTTCTGCCAGGCCTGCGGGGCGCCTGTTCCAGGAGGCGATCCGGCCGGCGAGACCGTGGCGCTTGCCCCTGAAAGTAAAACCACACCTGAGGTGACCGTCGTGGAGAAGACCCATAAGCGGGACATATAAGAGGAGAGCACGGCGCCCGAGCCGGCTGCACCGACGGTCGCGGAAGCGGCGACCGCACCAACTCCACCAACCGCAACAGCTGTTCCCAAGCCGACGTTCTCCGCGCGCGTCCTCTCGACCGCCTGGATGCGGAGGGGTCCCATCGTGATGGCGCTATTCATCGTCCTGATGATGGCGATGGTGTTCGCGCCGTGGGCGTTCATAAGGATAGAAGTGCTCGGGCTGTCGCTCGTCTCTCGGAGCTTCAGCGGATGGGATATCTACGTGGCTCGCGTCCTTTTCTTCCTCTTGATAATCCCGCTGGTGATCTCGCTCATGATGATAGCCGGAATAGGCACGCGAAGGCGGGTTCTAGAGACTCACATCATCACTTTCTTCCTCGGCTTCATGTTTGTGCTCTGGGGCGGAACGTACGGGTTGAGCCTCGTGCTCAAGTCGCTCATCAAGCACCTTCGCGTCGTGCAGGTAATGCCGGCGGGAGCCCAGATAGCGACAGTGATATTTCTCATCGGACTGATATTCGGGATCATTCTCACGACGTACGACCGGGGGCGCCAGCTCATCGCCATGGCCGAGGGAGGTTGAAGTTGAGCCCTTCGCAAGATGACAAGAACGACCGGGAGGAACAGTCCATGGTTGCTGAAGACAACCGGGCGGACCTGAAATGCCCCGAGTGCGGGACCGAGGCTCCTGAGGGAGCGAAGTTCTGCGCGAACTGTGCGGCGCCCATCACCGCGACAGACGACAGAAAATCGCGCAAAGCCGCGCGCAAGGCGTTCAAGAAGAAAACCAGGGGAGAGCCCAAGACCATCGAGCCCTGGGCGCTGAAGGCGGGCGATACCATGGGGAAGGTTCCCCGCTGGGTAAAGATATGGGTGCCCATTGTCATCCTCCTGGTAATCGTGGTCGTAGCGGGCCTCCTGGTTGTAGCAGGCGGTCATACTCCTCAGGCAGCCATCGAGCGCTACCTCGACAGCCTGCAGAGCGGGAGGTACAAGACCGCCTACGACATGACGCTCCGGCAGGGCGGCAAGTTCGGGACGTTCGATTACTTCTCGAACTGGCAGTTGCTTCAGAACGAGACTCTCGGCCGGCTCGAGAGCTTCAGCGTCAGCAAACTCGATCTCAGCAGCCGCCTTCTCGGGCGTCTCGTGCAGCCTGAACCGTCCAACGGTGAAGCGTACGTGGCGACCCTCAACTACAAGGAGAAATCGTACGACGTCAAGATATTCGCGGTCGACGATGGTGGCTCGTGGCCCGCTCAGAGCTTCAAGATAAAGCTGTCGGAAGGCCCAACGGCTGCGATCGTCGCCCCGCTCGGGGCCAGTATCTCAATCGACGGGATGGCGGTCGGGAGGTCGGAAGAGAACAAGGATCTGAAAGAAGCGCTGATGCTCGGGCACTTCCCCAAGGATTTCAATTCCGCGGTCGATTACGTCCGCGCTCTGCTGCGCACGGCAGAGAACTCGGTGATAAACGTCAGAAGCATCCTGACCGAGATCGACCGCGTTGCCCAGGACGTCCAGGGCACGCTCGAGCGCCTGAATACCGGGAGCGTATCCTGGCAGCAGATACTCGACGCTGGAGACCAGGTCGTCTCTCAGAGCAGGGGTCTTGCGAGCGACATCGCAAGGGACGCCATACATGTCTACTGGATCTTCGGCGGCGGAGACGACGGCACCGTCAGGGCTCGCTACACGCGCGTCGAGCCCGGGCTCGAGTTCGCGAACCTGCCTGAAGGCTGGCACCAGATACGCGTGACGCTGTCCGGGATGGAGCCACAGACCAAGGAGTTCTACGCGCCGGAGACCGCTACGGTAACCTTGGATCCGACGACCGGTACCGAAGACGATTACAAGGCCGTCGTGCAGAACTATCTGAAGGCGCGTGTCGTGTCGTTTTCCACGCTCAACCCGACCCCGTTGTTCGCCACTTCGGGAGGCACGTTGCTGGACGCGGACCTCGCGCACGTGTCCGACCTGGCCGCGACCGGCACGCACCAGGTCAGCCAGCTCGTCAGCCTGAAATTCACCAACTTCAAGGTGCTCACACCTGACGTCGCGACAGTCGATACCGAAGAGACCTGGAACTACACTGTCTTCAAGGGGAGCACACCGACATCCGTCCTCACCAACCAGAAGACAAAGGTCGTCTACACCCTCAGGTTGGGTTCCGACGGCCGCTTCAAAGCCATTGAATCCAAAACCAAATAGCGCCGGAAGAGCGAGCCTCGGCAGAAATCATTTGAATCGTTTCCGGTGACCTGCTAACTTGTTCAAGTCGGGGTGTAGCGCAGCCAGGTTAGCGCGCAGCGTTTGGGACGCTGAGGTCGTCGGTTCGAATCCGACCACCCCGACCACGCCAAACAAGTTGGTGGCTGGATACTTTTAGGCTGTTTGGCTTTCCCCCATCGTGGAG
>PMDX01000029.1 GCA_003154635.1 Actinomycetota bacterium
GCCGCCTGAGCTGGGAGAAGATATCCACCTTCATCACCACCAGGGCCAAGTACGTCGTACCGACGTTGATTATAGTCCTGCTGATACCGTGCATTGGCCTACTGCGCCAGAAGCAGTCGTTCGACCTCCTTACACAGTTACCCAAGTCGGAGGAGTCGGTCAAAGGTTTCGACGCGATCAAGAAGCATTTCAACCAGGGCGATATGATGCCGGTCGACCTGGTCATCTCTTCCAAGAAAGCGGACATGAACAACTTGCTCAAGTCGTCATACCTGCTTTCGAGCAAGCTGTCAGGCGCGAAGGGGGTCTCCGGGGTCATAAGCATCGTGAACCCCCAGGGCTCCTTTGAGAAATCACCCTACGACAGCGCTTTCATGATGAGCACCTTCGCCAACAGCGCTTCACAGATGGCCCAGGCCTTGAGCAACCCGGCTGCCGCCGCTGCGGTCTCGGGGCAGATGGACCAGGTGAAGGTAGCCTCTGCTTACATGCAGGAGCTGGCCAAGGTGTATCCCGAGATAACCTCGCAGCCGGCCTACGTCGAGGTGTCGAAGATGCTGTCCGGGCTCGATCAGCCGACTGCGACGACAGACCCGGCCACGCTAAAAGCGGGCCTCGAGCAGGTCGCGGCGGATTTCAACGAGCTTGCCACGTTCCTGAAGGGCAAGGGTGTATACGTCTACCCGGAGGCGATGGCGTCGAAGAGCCCTGAACTGCAGAAGCTTGAAGGGGCATTCGTGTCGCCGGACAAGACCACTGTCCGCTCGTACGTGATACTCAAGACCGACCCTTATGCGACGGCCTCTCTTGCGACCATAAGGGAACTCAGGAAGCAGGCATCGGCCCTGCTATCCGGAAACGGGCTGGGCTCGTTTAAGGTAGGCCTCGGAGGCACCACGGCCGGCTTCGCGGACATACAGACCGCGATGAACAAGGACATCGTGAACGTCATGATAATCGTGACAATCGGGGTTATGCTCATCTTCATGATACTGCTGCGCAGTATCATCGCCCCGCTGTACCTCATGGCGACCGTGTTGCTCAGCTTCGGGGCCACACTAGGCTTAGTCACATTGATATTCCAGGATGCAATGGGACAGAACGGGATACTCTACATGATCCCTGTAATCCTGTTCGTCCTGCTCGTAGCCCTGGGAGCTGACTACAATATCTTCCTCTCCTCCCGGATAAGGGAAGAATCGGGCAAGCTCGGCATCCTCGAAGGCGTACGCGTCGCTTCCAGCAAAACCGGCGGTATCATAACTGCATGCGGCATCATCCTCGCCGGAACTTTCGCGACCCTGGTAGTCGCTCCCATGCAGCTGATGGTCCAGGTCGGCGTCGCAGTCGCCATCGGAATCCTGCTCGACACGTTCATCGTCCGGGCTCTCCTGGTTCCTGCTATCGCGACCCTGGTAGGAAGATGGAACTGGTGGCCATCCAAGCTCGGCAGAAAGGGACCTGGTACAGCGACCGAGCCAACCGGGCTCAGCCCGGAGCCTCGCATGGAAGAGGATTAGACAGGACACATGTCGCCACCCGGCACGTCAAAAGCGCAGAGACAAACGGCGAAGATGTCAAGGAAGACTCCCGCTCAGCGACGTGCTGAGTTGGTGGACGCGGCCGCCGAGGTGTTCATGGAAAAAGGATACGCGGCGGCGACAGTCTCGGACGTCACGAGCAGGGCGGGGAGTTCGCACGGAACGTTTTATGTCTACTTTGATTCAATAGAAGACATATTCGACGCCGTGGCTCAGGACCGGGTCATGCTGGCATTCGACTCGGTAAAGGAGTGCGCCGACCAGGTAGAGCGGCCTGCCATCGAGAGGATAATGGAGATCCTGAAGATGAACTCCGAACCCGAGGTATCGGGATGGTGGGTCGAGGAGTTCAATCGTTCGCACCTGACTCATCTACGCGCCAGGATTATCCAGAAGGCTTCCGAGATGTTCCTGCCAGTCCTATCCGGCCTTTTAAGAGAAGCCGTAAGAGAGGGGTCGATCGAAGTACCTGTTCCTGAAGCGACCGCCGCTTTTCTCATAGCGGCCGGTCTCATCCAGCGATTCGCATTTAAGGCGACCAGTTCCGTGACGGACGAGCGATGGACGTTGGCATATGATGACCTGGCACAGAAAGTGCTGGGCCTGAGGAAGTAGGTAGCGGGCACGGCATTCTCGTCCAGCTCGTACCATGCGTCAAGGAGCTCACCATCGCTGTCTCTTTCCACCTGCTGCTTCACGCTGATCCGTGTAGATCGACCCGCCCAGCCACCTGATACAAACCAAGCGGTACTAACTCAAACCAGGCAAATGGTCAGATGGGCCGCGATTTCCGCCAATCTAACGTATGACTAACAGCTTGCTCCCGAATCCCATCAATAAATGAACGAGAAGGTTTCGACAGGTTACTTCATCGAATACCTGAAGAAGAAATACCTGGGCAGGTAGCCTCGGCCGGCCGAACCGGGTCTCGATAGCCGACACAGGAGGTTCCTGATGAGGAAAACTGCATTCGTGACTTTGGCCCTGCTCCTGCTCGTTTTGGTGTTGCCCGGCTGCGGCGGCCCGTCGGTTGCG
>PMDX01000168.1 GCA_003154635.1 Actinomycetota bacterium
GCGCTCTCGGCGACCAAGGCTGCCGTTGAAGAGGGTATCGTTTCCGGCGGCGGCGTAGTGCTCATCAACGTGGGCGCCGCGCTCAAGGCCCCGAACAAGCTCTCCGACGACGAGAAGACCGGTTTTGATATCGTCAAGAAGTCCCTGGTCGAGCCACTGAAGCAGATTGCCGCCAACGCGGGCCTCGAGGGCTCGGTTGTGGCCGAGAAGGTCAAGGGACTCGAGGCCGGCAAGGGCCTCGACGCGCTTACTGGCGAATACGTCGATATGGTCGAGGCCGGCATAATTGACCCGGCGAAGGTCACGCGCTCCGCGCTCCAGAACGCGGCCAGCATCGCGGCCCTGCTCCTCACCACCGAGGCGCTCATAGCCGACAAGCCCGAAGAGGGCGGCGGAATGGGAATGCCCGGAATGGGCGGCGGCGGAATGCCCCCGGGAATGATGTAAGACATAGACCAATAGACTGAATAAAGAAGCGCCCGCCACACCGGCGGGCGCTTTTCCTATGCCCATATGGATCTCCCTCCTCAGCCACACCACGCTTGAGCCGGGTCTCTCAGGCCCGGTTCCGTTTGGCCTGTGCTGCAACACAGGTGCCTCAGGTTATCCATCAGGAGGTCGAGTGCTATCATTCGCATTAGCGATTACAGGTTGTGGGGGTTCCGGCAGATTTAGCAAAGCTGGCATCATGGAGGTCAAAGCCCTCGTGGGTTGAATAAGACATTGCCGGTATAGCAGGGGGGTAGTGATGAATTTCGATGAGATCGCCGGGCTTCTTGGAGAAGAAGCCGATAGCCTCTTAAAGTTCGACTCGCCGAAGATCGGAAAAGAGAACCTGCACGTGCCGGGCCCCGACTGGGTCCGTCGTATCTTCGAGCAGAGCGACAGGCCGGCGCCGGTTCTTCGCAGCCTCGAGACGATGTTCAAGTGCGGCAGGTTGGGAGGCACCGGCTATCTTTCGATCCTCCCCGTGGACCAGGGCATCGAACACTCCGCGGGTGCCTCTTTCGCTCCAAACCCGATCTACTTCGACCCCGAAAACATAGTCAAGCTGGCAATAGAAGCGGGGTGCAACGCGGTGGCGAGCACCCTGGGCGCGCTGGGTATCGTGGCCCGCAGGTACGCGCACGAAATACCGTTTATCGTAAAGCTCAATCATAACGAGCTGTTGAGTTACCCGAACACGAGCGATCAGACGCTGTACGCGAGCGTGGAGCAGGCTTTCGAGATGGGAGCCGTAGCCGTGGGCGCGACCATCTACTTCGGGTCTCCGGAGTCGCGCAGGCAGATCACCGAGATAAGCGAGGCATTCGCGACGGCGCATGACCTTGGCCTGGCCACCATCCTCTGGTGTTACGTCCGAAACGAAGCGTTCGTTGTGGACGGCACCAACTACGAGACCGCGGCCGACCTCACGGGTCAGGCAAACCATATCGGCGCCACGATAGAGGCCGACATCATCAAGCAGAAGCAACCCGACGTAAACGGCGGGTTCAAGGCGGTCAACTCGCTTGGCGAGAAGTATGGCAAATTCGACGAGAGGATGTACACGGAGCTTGCCAGCGATCACCCTGTCGACCTGACGCGCTACCAGGTAGTCAACAACTTCATGGGAAGGATCGGACTCATCAACTCGGGTGGCGGGTCCGGCAAGAACGACCTCGCCATGGCCGTGCGGGCGGCGGTCATCAATAAGCGGGCCGGTGGGATGGGTCTCATCAGCGGCCGCAAGACGTTCCAGAGGCCGATGGAAGAGGGAATTGAGATATTCCACGCCATCCAGGATGTGTTTCTCTGCGACGACATCACCGTGGCTTAAACCCGCTTAGACGCGGCTCATGAATTTACATGTGCATTTTTCACGTGCTGCAGTTATCCTTTTCAGCGTCTAACCCGGGTATCCGGCCGCAGAGGAGGAGTTGCACGTATGAAGACTATGATCGAGCGCGGCAAAGCTGTAAGGAAGTCGCCGCTCATCAACTTCAACATGGTCGAGTTGGCGTTCCGGATGATGAAGATCCCGGGAGTCGCGCGGCGGCACTCCTGGTCGCGTGGCGACCTCAACAACATGCGCTTTCTGCCCGTCAACGAAGAAATCGAGGCTCCGGAGGGCTTCCCACTTCCAATCGAGCTCCTCTATCGGCTGATAGACGAGGCATCTTACAGGGTTGTCATAGACTACTGCTTTTGCAGGAGGGGTTGTGACTGCAAGACGTATCCGGTGTCGACAGGGTGCCTCGTGCTCGGAGCAGGGGCAAAGCAGATAGCAACGTCTGTCCGCAGGGAGGTCGGGGTAGAGGAGGCCAGGCGCCACACGGATGACGCGGTGGCAACAGGCCTGGTCCCGTTCATCGGCAAGATCAGGCTCGACAACCTGCTATACGGCATCAAGGACCACGGACGTTTTCTCACCGTGTGCTTCTGCTGCGAGTGCTGCTGCGTCAGCCGCTTTACGCAACACATCCCGATCGCCGACCTCGAGCCCGCGTACACGAGGCTCCCCGGGGTAGAGGTGATCGTTTCCGACGAATGCGTCGGCTGCGGTGAGTGCGTCGAGGGCTGCTTCATGAACGCGATATCGGTCGAAGGCGGCAAGGCCGTAATCGGCGAGTACTGCCGGGCGTGCGGCAGGTGCGCGACGGTATGTCCCAGCGAGGCTCTAGAGGTCAGGCTCACCGACCCCGCCTTTCTCGAGGAAGCCTACCGGCAGATATCAGGCTATGTGAACATAAAGTGATCTCGCTCAGCGAGCCCGCCTGATTATCCATTCGCAGCGGTCGTTTCCGCGCGGAAGGCTGTGGGTGATCTCGAACTCCAGTGATGGGTCGAGCTCTTTCAGCCAGTGGATGAATGTGTTGTTGTCGACTTCCTCGCACGGGACCAGGTCCTGGCGGCCCGCCCTCGAGAGGTTTTCCCACCAGGCGCAGTGCGGGACGGTCATCACAGCGTTGTCCTCGTCGATTACCCGAGTCTTGCATACGGTCCCGTCGATCGCGCAAAGGACTTCCACGAGCGTGCCTACCGTGTCCATATCGGGCGGATCTTCCGGGTCGGTCTCGATGTCCATCGAACGCGCGACCCTCTTTAACATCACAGTTCCGTAGTTTTTCCAGACATCCATATCGAGCTCGAGCGCGGTCTCGAAGCCGAGTTTGCGCTCCGCCGCAAGGAACCACAGGCCGTCGATAGCCGTGATGGCCCCCATCCTGAGTTTCTCCATCTCTTCGCCGCTCATCTCCAAGATCCGAACCTCCCCAACATCTCCCACAGCCTTCTCGCCCAATTCTACCTTTCTTCCCTCCCCCTCTTCATCAGCCCGAAATATTCCCTCCTTGGGGGGGAGGGTCAGGGTGGGGGTGGCGGAAAGGCCATGCTCCTGAAGAATCCCCCTTTGCGCAACAAAAAAGCGGGGCCTGGAGAGACCCCGCTCGAGTGTGTTTGGTGCGTGACTATTCGTATTTCTGGACGAGGTCGGCTGCGATTATGCCGGAGCTGACGACCGCGGGGACGCCGCCACCGGGGTGGGTCGAGGCGCCCGAGAGATAAAGACCCTTTATGGACTTCGACTTCGCCGCGGGCCTGAAGACCATCGAAGCCGTAGTCTCCTGCTGCAGGCCGTATATCGCTCCCTCCGGGTTCAGCAGACGCCTCTCATAGTCGACGGGCGTGCACATCTCGACGACCTTTACGTGGTCTTTCAATCCTGGCATCGCGTGACTGGTCACGAAGTCGATGGATTTCTCAATGTACGCTTCCTTCTCCCTGTCCCACGTAGTGCCTTCGAGCCGGTACGGTCCCGGTGTCATGATGAGGTTGACCACGTGATGGCCAACGGGTGCAAGCGATGGGTCGGACTCAGTGGGCCAGCAGATGAGGCTGAACATGTCGTCGGGGAGCTTGTTCTTCTTGTAGATGTTCCACCAGTAGTCGTCCAGCTCCTCGAGAGGCCTCGAGATGAGGGCGTGGTGAGCGTGAAGCTCGGGCTCGTAGTCGACGCCGAGGAAGATCATTGGCACTGACATCGACGGCTCGTAGCTCTTGATGCCCACCCTGGCCAGCCAGGGCAGGTTTTCCTCGCCGATGAGCTTCAGATAGAGGGTCATTGCGTTGATGTTGCTTATGACGACGGGGGCGGTTATCGCTGTGCCATCGGACAGGATTACGCCTTCAGCGGTGCGGTTGCGCACGATGACCCTGTCCACGCGCTGGCCGGTACGGACCTCCATGCCG
The DNA here is from genome assembly GCA_003154635.1 of Actinomycetota bacterium. GTDB lineage: Bacteria > Actinomycetota > Geothermincolia > Fen-727 > Anoxymicrobiaceae > FEN-727. The sequence continues at coordinate 4,231 of PMDX01000168.1, forward strand.
TACTTCTCGCCGCAACGCTTGTACGCGAGAGGTATTTGTATCATGCCGCCGTGGGGGTAGTACGAACCCTCGTGCTCCGAGTAGCCGAGCATAGCGTACACGCCGCCGCAGAGTTCCGGAGGGAGCCCCAGGTAGAACGACTGGTACGCGGCCGTCTGTTGCATCGCGCTGGTCTTGAACCACTTCTTGATCACATCTTCGTAGGAACTGGTGAAGAGCTCGCGGTATTTGAGGAGCGCCGGGTACTTGACGAACAAGCCGGCGAAGTCGCGCATCGTGACCATGGGGCTGCCAAGGACGGAATCGCCTGCAAGCTCCAGGAAGTCCTTCATGTAAGCAGCGAAGGCCGGCCACGCGGCGGCATCCTCGGGCGCGACTTTCTTGATGACCTCGGCGGTGCCCTCCGAGGAAATCGGGAACTGGAAGCGGGTGCCGTCCTTGAGGATGTAGTCGTATATCGGGTCGCAGGGGGAGAGGTCGAGCTCCTTGTCCATGCTGGTCCCCAGAAAGCTGAAAGCTTTCTCCAGCGAGCCGATGACCTCGACGACGGAGGCGCCGATATCGAAGTGGAAGCCCTCTTTCTCGAAAGTCGAGCAGCACCCTCCGACCAGGTCGCTCTGCTCGAGTATCAGGACCTTGCGCCCGCGTGCCGCGCTGATAGCGCCTGACGTAAGGCCGCCCAGCCCGGCACCGATGACTATGATATCGTAATCAGCCATTGATTCGCCTCCCTTTTTATCCTCCCCTCGAGAGGGGAAGGGATCTTCCCTAGTACGATGAGGGCGTCTGTGAGATGCCCAGCATCTCTCTGGCTTGCTCCGGGGTCGCTATGTCGCGGTTGAGTTCTTTTGCTATCCTGACGATCCTCGCCACCTGCTCCGCGTTGTCCTTTACCTTCCGCCCGCGCTTGTAATAGAGGTTGTCTTCCATGCCGACCCTCACGTGGCCTCCCATCATGATGGACAGCGTGTTCATCGGCAGTTGGAACGGACCGACGCCTATGGTCGAGAACATCGACTGCGGTGGCAACTCGTTGATCAAGCCGAGCAGGTTCGCCGGTGTCGGGAACGACGAGGTCTGGAAGCCCATGACGTACTGGAAGTAATACGGCGGCTCCAGGAGCCCACCCGTGACGAGGTCGTTGAAGACCCAGTACTGTCCCGGATGGTAAAGCTCCATCTCGGGCTTGATGCCTTTTTCCTTCATGGTCTGGGCATAGAGGTTAATGTCGGCGTAACTGTTCGGAATGATCCGGTCGTATACGAACGCAGGCCTCGGGTGGGGCAGGGGCTCGGCTCTCTCCTTGAGCGGTACCTTGAGCACGAACGGCCCCAGGTTCAGCGAGCATAGCTCGGGGTTCGCGTAGATGCTGGCCATCCGTTGCTCCGTGGTCTGGTCCGGCCCGCCCCCCGTCGTGTTGTTGATGATTATCTTGGGGCATCTTTCCCGGATCATCGAGTTGACCTTGATGTAATCCTCGGGGTTGGACGAGGTCATCCACCAGACTTCGGGGTTGCGGGCGTGTACGTGCACCGCGCTTGCGCCTGCCTCGTAGGCGTCGAATGTCTGCTGGGCCTGCTCCTCGGGCCTCTCGGGGAGGTTCTCGTGAGCCTCCTTGCCCTCGACGCCACCGGTAATCGCCGCGGAGATTATCAGCGGTGGGAAGCCCTTTCTGGTGCGCTGCATCCACTCGTAGACGTTTCGGTAATCCCAGGTGTAGTCGTTGATGTCCATCTACATCCCCCCCGTATCTCGGATTCCCGCCTCTTGTAAGAAACTCTGAGAAAAAACTTCCAAAACCCTTTTCAGTTTACTGAACGGTAAGTAGAATTATATGAACTGTCAGGCCGCCTGTAAACAGACTGACAAGGATTCATCAAGAGAAAGCGAATGTGACCCGGTGTCAGGGGAGAATGCGGATGAAGAAAGTTCGGTGGGAAGAGATCATGACCGTCGCGGCGCGGCTGTTCTGCGAGAAGGGCTACATGGCCACAACGATGGACGACATCGCAGCCGAGCTCTATATCACCAAGCCGGCCCTTTACTATTACATCAGGACGAAACACGACCTGCTGTACGAGATCTGCGAAGTCGCAATAAAGCGCTTGATGGAAGGCGTAGAGTCCATCGAGGCATCCGGCGGCCCACCGGAGGAGCGATTCCGCGAGCTGGTCAGGTGGCAGATCAACATGTTTTCCGAGCACGGCGACATCATTAACGTCTACCTCGCGGACGAGAGCGAGCTTCCGACCGAGAAGCGTGAGTACATCAGGGGACTCAGCCGCGAGTACGAATCGATATACAGGGAGCTTCTGCGGGAGCTCATCGATGAAGGTACCTTCAGGGAGATGAACATCCCGATGGCCGTGCGCGCCATCTCGGGCATGTGCAACTGGCTGTCCAACTGGTACAGGCCGGAGGGCAAGATGACGGCTGACGCCATCGCAGGCATCTTCCTCGACCTCATCTTCAACGGATTCAGGAGCGATGCGGCAATGCCGGGCGTGGGCACCAGGGTCAAATCGGGGCGGGTTGCCAAAACCACCTCACGACCGGAAGCCGTCACGGCGCAAGCGGCAGACAGGAAACACTGAGCCATCTTAATAAAGGAGGAATTCAGGATATGGATGACTGGAGGGAGGCGCAGGAAGTCCTTGTGATGGACGGTGGGATCAAGGTGCCGTACTCGTGGTCCGCGGGTGAGACCGGTACGACGTACCTCGAGTCCCTGCGCGACGACAAGAAGTTTCTTGGAACGCGGTGCCCCGAGTGCGGCATCGTCTATCACATCCCAAGGAGGAACTGCCCGGATTGCTTCAGCGAGTGTGCCGAATGGGTCGAGCTGGGAAGCTCCGGGGAGCTCGTGACGTATACCATCACTCGCAAGCACCACCCGCAGCTGTCGCCGCTCAAGGGCGTGTTCGGATACGCGGTCATCAAGCTTGACGGCGCGGACACGGGGTTTGTCCACCTCATCTCAGAGTTCGACGAATCGCAGCTGGCAAAGGGCGCGCGAGTAGAGGCGGTCTTCGCCGGAGAGAGGGAGGGGAGCATCCTTGACGTAAGGTACTTCCGCCCCGTTAAGGCGGTGAGCTGAATGGAACCGGTCGCGATAGTAGGGGTAGGCATGACGAAGTTCGAGCGCGACAGGGTCAGGGACACATTCGGCGACCTCGTCTTCGAGGCGTGCACCAGGGCCCTGGACGACGCCGGAATGACGATCGACGATATCGACATCGTGCTTACGGGCTCGAACGACTTCTTTGACGGCCGCACCATCTCGTCCATGGCGATCATGGATGCCTGCGGCTCCTACGATAAGAACGTCTCAACGGTCGAGGGTGACGGGACGTTCGGGGCGGCGCACGCCGTGATGCGCGTCCTGGCCGGCTGGGGCACTTGCCTGTACTGCGCCCACCACAAGGGCTCCGAGAGCGTGATGCCCCTCATCACCAACGCGATGTTCGACCCGATATACGAGAGGTTTCTGGGCATCGACTCGGTCACATCGGCGGCCCTCCAGGCGCGGGCTTATATGGACCGCTACGGGGTCACCGAGGAGCAGTGCGCGCAGGTCTCGGTAAAGAACCACGGCAACGCCTTCAAGAACCCGTACGCGCAGCTTCCGCTGCAGCTCACCATCGAGGACGTTCTGGCATCCCCGTACGTAGCCGACCCGATCAAGCTGCTCGACTGCTGTCCCATCTCGGACGGTGCGAGCGCAGTCGTGATTGCCGGCGCACAGAGGGCGAAGGCGCTGGATGCCAAGCCCGCCTGGGTCAAGGGCATCGGTTACAACTGCGACGCGTACCACCTGGGTGACCGTGACCTTTCGAAGGTCGACGCTCTCCAGGCGGCCTCGAAGACGGCGTACGCCCAGGCCGGTATCTCGGACCCCGCGAAAGAGGTCGACCTGGCCGAGGTGCACGACACGTTCACTTACCTGGAGCTGATGGCGATCGAAGGCCTGGGGCTTTGCCGCATGGGAGAAGCGGGCGAGTTCACCGCGTTCGGGAATACGGCGCAAGACGGCCGGTTACCGGTCAACGCCTCGGGCGGATGCATCTCCTCCAACCCCGTACTCGTCGCGGGCCTCAACTCGATAATCGAGTGCGCCCTGCAGATCAGGGGCGACGCGGGCGAACACCAGGTGGATGGAGTGAAGACGGCGGTCGCACAGGGGGTCAACGGTCCTTGCGGCCAGTCACAGTGCGTCTGGGTGCTGGGAGGTGATGAGTGATGGGGGCGAAAAGAGCAGGTATCGTAGGTGTCGGCATGACCGTACAGCGCTCCACGAGGCGCGATGTGTCCGGCGTCGAGCTCATAAACGAGGCGGTGCGCGCGGCGCTCGATGACTCGGGCATGACAAGGAAAGACATTGACGCGATCGTCATCGGCAATATGGACCACTTCGAGGGCATCAACTACGTCGACACGTGGTCGGTCGACGGCAGCGGCGCCCTCGGCAAGCCGATCATGAAGATGACCACCGGCGGCACAACGGGAAGCACCGTTGCCATGGGCGCGTATTACCATGTAGCCAGCGGGATGTTCGACAGGGTGCTGGCCATCGGCTGGGAGAAGAACTCCGAGTCCGACACGACCGGCGCCATCATCACCGCGTTCGACCCGTTCTGGGACCGTCCAACGTTCGGGGGCGCGGTGGCCGGCCTGGCGCTGGAGGCCACCCAGTACATGGCTGAGACGGGGGCGACCGAGGAGGACGCGGCCTACGTCGCTGTCCGCGACAGGAAGAACGCCATCAACAATCCGTTCGCGCACCTGAGGATGGAGTCGAACATCGAGGCCATCATGAGCACGCCTTACCTCGCATGGCCGGTCAAGCTCGGGGACATGTGCCCGAGGACGGACGGCGCGTGCGCGGTTGTGTTCGCTTCCGAGGACATCGCGGGCGACTTCCCCAACGTCCCGGCCTGGGTCCACGGCGTCGCGGACAGGCACCTCTGGGGTTACACGAGCGACCCGTATGTCAACCAGCACGTCAAGGGCGGCACGTGGTTCCCGGCAATGGAGCGCGCGACCAGAGAGCTGTACGACAAGGTCGGCATCACCGACCCGCTCGAGCAGTTCGACGTCGCGGAGCTTTACCTGCCTTACTCGTTCGCCGGGCTGCGCTACATGGAGTCCCTCGGGTTCTGCGAGAGGGCCGGGGGGCCTGCGCTCGTGCGCTCGGGTGATACGGACATGGGCGGCAAGTGCCCGGTCAACCCCTCCGGGGGAGTGCTCTCCTCCAACGCCATCGGCGCCACCGGCCTTTTGAGGGTCGCCGAAGTCGCGCTGCAGGTGCAGGGCCGGGCGGGCGACCGCCAGGTGCCGGGTGCGAAGCTGGGGCTCGCGACGGGGTTCGGCGGGTGCTACTGGTCCGACGAGCTGGTCATCGGAAAAGAGAAGCCAGAGAAGGCAAGGGGGTGATCAGGATGGCTGCCGCCGAAGACAAGAAAATGTTCCTGGTGATTGAGAGCGGGAATGTGGCCCAGCCGTTCCGCTGGAGCGCGGGTACATACGGTTCGAAGTTTCTCACCGAGATTCGTGATAATAAGAAGTTCTGGGGCATCAAGTGCCCGAAATGCGGCAAGGTATACGTGCCGATCCGCAGCGTCTGCGGGCCGTGCTACGCGGAGATGACCGAGCTGGTCCCGGTCAGCGACGAGGGCAACCTCATCACCTTCTCCGTGGTGAGCTTCGGGTTCGTAGACCCCTCCACAGGCAAGCAGAAACCAGTCCCGTACGGCTACGCGGTAATAAAGCTCGACGGGGCCGACAGCTACCTTATCCACTACATTGACGAGACCGATCCCGAGAAGTTGAAGGCAGGCATGAGAGTCAGGGCGGTATTCGAAGAGGATGGCAAGCGAACCGGCAGCATGATGGACATCAAGCACTTCGAACTGATCTAGCCGGACCGGGGTTTGGGGGTCAGGTCTTTTATTGTTTACTGCCGCGGTTGTCTCGAGCATAGGACATAGCGGTAAACAATAAAAGACCTGACCCCGCCTCTCACCGCTTAGGAGGGCCGATGGAAGACGGGAACTTCAAGATAGAGATCACCGACGGCGTAGCGCGTTGCACGATGGACGGCCCGACGATGAACGCTCTGGGAAGCGATCTCCTTTTCGAGCTGATCGACGGCCTCAAGGAAGTGCTTGCGAACGACGAGGTGAGGGTCATAGTGCTCCGCGGCGAGGGTGGCAACTTCTCGGTCGGGGCCGACCTGTCGATCATGGGCGAGAAGATGGACCCCACGTACCTTAACAAGAACATGAACAAGTTTAACGAGGTCGGCTATGAGCTGCACGAGGGGCCGAAGCCCGTCATCACCGAGGTGGACGGCTGGGCGGCCGGTGGCGGTTGCAGCCTCGCTATCTGCTCGGACATGACCTACGCTACCGAGCGCGCGAAGTTCTACTTGAGCTTCGTCCGCATCTCGATTATCCCCGACCTGGGCATCTCGTACTTCTTGCCCAAGCGTATCGGCCTGGCCCGCGCGAAAGAGCTCGCGCTAACTGCCAGAGTTGTCGACGCCGAGGAAGCTTGCCGGATCGGGATGGTGAACAAGGTCGTCGAGTCCCACCACCTCGCCGNNGGCGAAGAGGTGATGAAACTCGCCACACGGATGGCAACACGGCCACCAGATGTGCTGGCGATGACCAAGCGCAACCTCAACTGGTCCCACCGCCTCGATCTCAAGACCATGCTCGACGGAGAGGCGAGCACCCAGCCCTTCCTTGCAATGGCGCCCGAACACAAGAGAGACATAAAGATGTTCCTCGACAAGAGCGGCGGCTCGGGAGGCGAGAAAAGTTCGGGTGAATAGCGGTTTCGAGTCGGTTGCCGGTATCGTCTGCGACATGGTGAGACAGGCTTCGGAGATCCTGTCGGGTTTGACCCGAGATATCGACTGAGAGGAAATGCGATGAGTGATTATGACGTCGTAGTCGTGGGTGCGGGGCTGGGAGGGCTTTCGGCCGCGACCTGGCTCTCGAGGGCGGGCAAGAAAGTGCTGCTGCTCGAGAAGCACCGGGTGCCCGGCGGCTACGCTTCATCGTTCAAACGGGGGCCGTTCGAGTTCGAAATATCCCTGCACGAGCTCTCGGGACTCGGCAGCGAGCAGGACAAAGGGCCGCTCTGGAAGTTGTTCAAGGAAGCCGGCATCACCGACAGAGTAGAGTTCGTGCACATCCCGGAGTTCTACCGCAGTGTCTTCCCCGACGTCGACATAACGATACCCCTGGGGCGGGAGAACTTCGAGGAGGAGATGGCGAGACACTTCCCCGCGGAAGCCGAGAACCTGAGACGTTTCTCGTCCGTCATGTTCGAATTCGCCGAGGAGGCGCTAAAGGCGAACCGCGTAGGCATGAAACAGGTAATGGCGCAGCCGGACCGGTACCCGGTGCTCATGCAGAACTTCGGCAAGAGTCTCTCCGACGTGCTCGACCCGTTGGTGTCCGACGAGAAGGCACGCGCGGTACTGGGCCAGATATGGGGGTACTACGCCCTCCCGCCTTCCGAGCTCTCATTCCTGATCTACGCGCTTGGCACCGTCAGCTATATCAGGTTCGGGCCCGCTCACATCAAGGGGACATCGCAGGCGCTCTCCCAGGCGCTGATGGACATCGTCGAGGAGAACGGCAGCGAAGTGATCCTCAACAACGGCGCGTCCCGCATACTTGCAACTGGTGGCAAGGTCTACGGCGTCATCACCGACGATGGAGACCGCGTTGACTGCCCGTTCGTCGTATGCAACTCCAACCCGATGACGACGTGCCTCGACCTCATCGGCGCCGACGAGATACCGGACTGGTACCTGCGGCGCCTTGGCGCGGGCACGGGAGGGGCCTCGACGTTCAACATCTACATGGGGCTCGACTGCACGTACGAGGAGCTTGGCCTCAAGAGCCACGAGACGTTCGTCAACAGGAACTACGACCTCGACGAGCATTACAGGCTGATGAGCGCCCCTATTGGCGTCGAGCCGGCGGAGATCGTCATGACCGCCTATAACGCCGTGGACCCGGGAGTGTCACCTCCCGGCAAGGCCGTGGTCGTGATCACGATGATCGCGCGCGCCGAGCCGTGGCTCAAGCTCGCTCCTGCGGAGTACAACGACGCCAAGGATAAAGTCGCAGACGGCCTTATAAGCCTGGCCGAAAGGCTCACCCCGGACATCCGAAAGCATATACAGGTAGTCGAGGTGTCCACGCCCGTCACGAACGCCCGCTACACGGGCAACCCCGCGGGTAGCATCATCGGCTTCAACGAGACGTTCGCTGGAACGGGGCTCGTCCGGATGCCACTGCGCGGCCCGGTCGAAGGTCTGTACTTCTCGAATGCGTGGGTGAATATCGGCGGCGGCTACGAGCCTTCCATCTACGGCGGTTATACAACCTCCCGAGAGGTCCTCAAAGACATGGAGAGCGGTAGCGATATCAAGGTCTTCGAGAAGCTCAAGAGCACTATCGAGCAGCAGTCTGGCGACGCCGAGCCGATAGACCCCGAAATCCTCCAGCCCATGAAAGGCGTGCTGGCGAGCCTCCATCCGAATCGCCTGGCCTTGAGGGTCGCCGAGATAATCGAAGAGACCGCCAGCACGAAGACGTTGCGCATGGAGCCGGATGAGGGTGAGCTCCCGCCGTTCAGGGCCGGGCAGTACGTGAACCTCTTCGTGGACATCGGCGGCGTGCAGACCTCGCGCCCGTTCAGCATCTCCTCAGTGCCGGGCAAGCCCTATATGGATCTGACCGTGAGGCGCATGCCCGACGGCTTCGTCTCCAGCTACCTGCTCGACGAGGTGCGCAAGGGCGACGGTTTCGAGAGCACAGGCCCGAGTGGAAGCTTCTACTACGAGCCGCTCATGGATACGGGCTCGCTCGTGTTCCTGGCCGGCGGCAGCGGCATAACCCCGTTTGCATCCATGACGAGGGATGCCGTCGCGAGGAACCTTCCCCTTGAAATCCAAATCATCTACGGAAGCCGCGACCCGGGCGACGTCATATTCAAGGAGGAGCTCATTGGGATTGCCGCGGCAAGCTCCAACATCCGGCTGGACATCGTGATAAGTGAGCCCACGGAGGAGTGGACGGGCTTTTGCGGATTTCTCAACCTCGGCATGATCTCCGAGCTGGTCGGCCCGGTGGAGGACAAGACGTTCTTCATCTGCGGGCCGCCCGTCATGTACCCGTTGTGCGGTGGGGCGCTCGAGGCGCTACGGGTGCCGGGCAGACTTGTTCGCCGGGAGGTCTACGGCCCGCCCACTGACGTCACATCCGAGCCCGGCTGGCCCGGCGTGTCTCCGGACGCCGTGTTCGAGGTGGAGGAGGCGCGAAGCGGCCGCAAGATAAAGGCCCGGGCTTCAGAGCCGCTCATGAACGCCTTGGAGCGGGAGGGCATAGTACTCCCGGCGCTCTGCAGGGCGGGTGAGTGCGCGGCATGCCGGACCCGGTTGCTCTACGGAAAGGTCTTCGCGCCCGAACGCGTCGCGCTGAGACGCGTGGACCGGGCGTCAGGCTATATCCACCCGTGCATGAGCTATCCCGTGGAGGACTTGAGGATTCGTATATAAAGTAGTCTGGTATCAGTTGAGAGTTGACACATTAGGAGGCGGAAATGTCGTGTGGATGCGCTAAGAACGAGGGTGAAGAGGCCGAGGGGCGATGCGAGCATTATATGAAGTGCCCGAAGTGCAGGTGCATCGCGTGCCTTACGCTGATCGTGGTCGTGGGAGCCGTGTGGTACTCGCGCCAGGACGAGTCAAAGAAACGCTTCTTGAAGCACCTTGGCAAGCAGGTACCGTACCTGCCGGCCCGGTACTACGCGTAAAAATCAATCAGGTGACGCTAACGCCCCCATGATTATTTGGCATTAAGTCAAAGAAGAAGTGCGCGTAAGGTATTTGCCGATACGCCACCCCCTCTTTGATTCTCCCTCTTGAAGAGGGAGAAGATTTGGAGTTTTAAAGGGAGGTTAATGATGGCTGATTACGATGTGATTGTGATCGGTGCGGGCTGTGGAGGGTTGTCGGCCGGCTCGATCCTTGCAAGCCAGGGCAGGAAAGTGCTCGTGCTCGAGCAGAGCGACAGGGTGGGCGGCTGCTGCTCGACGTTCGAGAAGGAGGGATTTCATTTCGACGTCGGCGCGTCGATAGTCGAGGAGATACAGCCGACCGAGATAGCCTTCG
>PMDX01000005.1 GCA_003154635.1 Actinomycetota bacterium
TCCTGACATCTCCTGTCGAAGCCCGGGTGTCTTTGATGTCGTCTGGACAGATTCCTACAACGGTGACAACAAGGTATTTCGCAGGATATGGAACGGCTCCTCCTGGGGAAGCGCTTCCATCCTCTATGACGCTGGCTCGCAGCAGCCAGCCGCTCGCGCCGTTCCCTATTCCCCAGATAACTCTGCTATTTGCCTGGATAGCACTGGGACTTGTCTTGAGTGGGCTATGTTTGGGTCTAATGTTGATGTTATCAAAGGATCTGCGCCGGCAGGCTGGGCAACGGACAGGGCTTCCGGAGGCGAGACCTTCGTCGCATGCAGATGCTCTGACGGAAACATCAGAGTGAAGCGGACCGACTCCATCCCACCATCCGCGACCGGATTGACAGTGGGGGGAAACCAGTCTGGCGGCGTCACCTACGCAAAGGCAAACTGCTCCATCACGTTCAACACCGTGGGCGACGACTGGAACCTGACCGGAACGGATGCCAGCGGAGACGCATTTACCAACGGGGTCTCCTCGATCCAGATGAAGTGCTCGAGCGCTCCGAGCGGCCCGTGGGGGAACCTGCCGACGGACAAGGGCTCGACTCTCGACAACGCCCCGTGGACAGCCAGGGTCGATACGTCGAGCATGGGAGACGGGACATGGTACATGAAGGGCGTGCTCACCGATACCGCAGGTAACACTCGCGACGTCGCTTCCGGCCCCGTGGTGATAGATTCCACGCCCCCCACGGCGAGCGCGTCCACTGACCCGGCCCATGACCCGGCGACCTGGAGGACGTCACCGACCACGATCACCATCACCGGGAGTGACGCCAATCTCGACCATGTGGAGTATGTCGTGCTGCCCGATGGGCAGGCAACGGGCACGTCTTCGACATACACCGGGCCGCTCTCTGCACCGGAAGGGAAAAACAGCATCCACTACCGCGCATACGACAAAGCCGGTAACGCGAGTTCAGAGTATGTATTGGGAGCATGGGTGGATACCAGCCCGCCCACCTGCACGATCACTGACCCCAAGGGAACCGAGGTCTTCCCGGCCGTGGATAGCACGTACCACATGCTCGGTGGATTGGTGACCGATTCGGCGGTGGTGGCATCGGGCAGTATCTGGATCGACGGCAAGAAAGTCTATGAGACCACGGACGCCGGAACTTTTAATATGGGCTACAACTGGAACACTGAGGGCGTGCCCCTGGGCAACCATACAATACAGGTCAAGGGCACCGACGAAGCCGGCCATGCCGCTGCGTCCGTTCTCAAGACGTTCAAGCTCATTGAAAACCCGGCAGTCGATTGGTATTTCGCCGAAGGCACTACCAGGGAAGGCTTCGACGAGTTTATCTCGGTGCTCGACGCTAATAACAGGGACGCTCATTTGCATTTCGATTTCATGCTGGAAACAGGTCAGGTGCTGACGAAAGACCTGGCTCTGAAGGCCAGGAGCCGGACGACTCTCAACGTCAAAGACATCGTCCCGCCAGGACACGATGTCTCGGTCCACCTGCACTCCGATGGTTCGCCGGTGATCGCTGAACGGCCGATGTACTTCGACTACCAGGGCAAGTGGACCGGGGGGCACGATGGGACAGGGTCCAACTCGTTACAGAAGCGCTATTACTTCGCGGAGGGCACAACGAGAACAGCTGGTAACGGGGGTCCGTTCGAAGAGTGGATCACGATCCAAAACCCCGGAGACCGGGCGGCGAATGTCAGGGTCACCTATATGCTTGCAACCGGCCGGAATATCACAAAGACCTATTCCGTGACAGCACATACAAGAGTCACGTGCAACGTCAATTCAGACGTGGGGCCCGAGCAGGACGTCTCCGCCCTTGTCGAGTCAGACAGACCAGTGGCGGCCGAGAGGCCGATGTACTTTGATTACCACCGTGCCTGGGACGGCGGGCACATCGTTGCCGGAGCCCCGGATCCCGGCAAGACATGGTACTTTCCCGAAGGCTGCACGCGCAAAGGGTTTGCTGAGTGGATAACGGTCATGAATCCAGGTGCCAGGAAGGCGTCCGTGACATTGCACTTCTATCCCGAAGATTCATCCGGGAAGGATGTGAAAGTCGATGTCGAGGCTGGGTCGCGGGCTACGTGTGACGTGGCAGCCATGGCAGGTGCGGACCATGATGTTGCGACAAGAGTAACTTCCGATGTGCCGGTCGTGGCCGAGAGGCCGATGTACTTTGATTACAAGGGCTGGACCGGGGGCAGCGACACTCTCGGAGCGAGCGTTCTCGGTCGCTGCTTCTACTTCGCGGAGGGTACCACGAGGCCTGGATTCGACGAGTGGGCGACAGTGTTTTCGCCCTCGGACGGGGCGATGGCCTCTGTTGTTCTGCTGTATCCCGATGGAACGAAAGATGGCCCCATCTCGTACCTCGTTGGTCCGACACACCGCACGACTATTGATATCAACAAGGCCGCGGGAGGGTTCAGGGACGTCTCTCTCGAGGTCGTCGGGGACAACGATATCGTTGTAGAGCGGCCGATGTATTTTGATTACAACGGTTGGACCGGGGGGCATACATCCTGCGGTCTAAAAGCCAACTGATGCGTGGGGGATTGGAGGAGTGGGATATGAGGAGTTGCATCAGGTTTCTAGCGCTGTTTACGATTATCATTGCCATCTCGTTTTGTCTGACGGGTCTATTCGCTGGCAGTGTGCTATCGTACCCTTCGGGCTGGTCAAGCGATCACCTCGACTTCGAAACGTCGATTTCCTCTTTTGACGTCGCGGCGCGCGGGAATACCGTCTATTTGACGTATACGAAGGACAACAAGCATGTGTACTTCCGGCGGTCCAACAACGGCGGACTGACCTGGATGTCGAAGGTTGCCGTCAATGATGGAGCCAACGACTCGTATACTCCCAAGATCGCGGTGGTCAATTCTGCGGTCTTCGTTACCTGGACAGGAAAATCACCATCCTTCTCTACCTATAGCGGCATGTTTTCGGCAGTATCAAACAACAATGGTGCGAGCTTCAATTTCGAGGGCGCGACCCCGACTACCATGCCTAACGGGATTGGTACGAACGTGCGGAACATCTCAATGGACGTCGGTGGAAACTCCCAGCCGATAGTAGTCTGGGAAAACTACCCTGGGAGCGGTAGCCACAGTTGCTTCTTTACAAATGTATCCACGATGGCCACGGCAGGCTATTCAATTATCCAGGTGGCGACTCCTATCGGTGAAGGATGGGATGCAGTTGATTGTCTCACTCCGGTGGTCGGATGCAATGATGGCGCTGACTACTGTATGGCCTATATCGCTCGAACACTCAAGGCGGGGTCCGGCACCAAAGATTCGGTTCGAATCACGCGATTTAATGAGCACACCGGTTTTGGCCGTTGGGGGAGCAGCAACCCGGCTCCGGCGGTCGAAAGCACGGACTATGGAACGACCGGAAACCTGAAGAACCTGGATTATCAGTGTGTCTCAGGTTCTGACATGAGGTTGGTATACGACTACAAGGTGAGTGGTGCCACATATAGGGCCAAATGCGTAAGCACAAACACAAACAGCTTCAGTGCGCCGATTGTCTATGCTGATAACGTAACGTCGGATGCATCGATCCCGGCGGCTTGCCGTGGCGGGGAGATCCGATTGCTCAGGGGGGTCAGCGGTGGCAACAATCCCTGTTGGATAAGTGATACCCGAAACAACCGCGTCGTGAAGAATTCGGCTGCAATCACCGATTTTCGGGCCGAGAGCGATGGCGCCGGCGGGCCATCTTTCATCGTGTGGTTGGATGGCGACAAGACACTCTCAATAAAGAGAACCGATACGGTGGCTCCGACCTGCGACCCTATCTGCGTGAACGGCCAGCGTCCCTCCACGGTTCCCACCTATTTCAAGTCGTCTTTCCCGCTGTCGCTCTCGAACGTGAAGGATGCGAATTGGAATGTAACAGGCTCCGATTCACAGAGCTTGTTCAATAACGGAGTAACGTCTGTCGCGTTCAGGTACTCCAAGGGGGGTACCAAAGGTCCGTGGATGACATTAAAGACCATAAATGCCACGGGTTCTTCCGGACTGAGCTGGAAGTCAGGCGTTACCGTTCCCGGATTTGGTGACGGAGTCTACTACTTCAAAGGAACGGTGACCGATACCGCCGGGAACTCAGCCGATTCCGCAGTCTCGGGGAAGATCGTGGTTGATACAATTGCGCCCAAAACAACTATTGGCTCAGGTGAACTCAATGGCGACAACGGGTGGTACAAAACAAACACTTCCATTGTTCTCTCGCCGACCGATGCCGGAGGGCTCGACTGCACCAAATACCGCATCAAGGACGACGTCAAAGGCACGATCGGCGAGTGGATAACTTACGGCGGTTCGTTTGTATTGACGGAGGGACGATGGACCATCGATTACTACTCTGCCGACAAAGCAGGCAACATCGAGAATATCAGAAACTCATATGTAAAGATCGATACCACGGCTCCAGACGCTTCCGTGTTGAGGCCGGAAAAGGATGCGGTACAGACGGGGTTTGAGTCGACCCAGACCGAGACTGTCTCCGGCACAGGCAGTGACAGTGGCAGTGGCCTTGCTTCGGAAAATATACTTCTGAACGGCAAGGTTATGCTCAAGAACTCGAAAACGAGCTCCTTCAACACCCCGGTAAGTGCCAGTTGGAATGTCGCTCACGCAAGAGCTGGCGTCTATTGCATTCAAGTCACGGTAAGGGACAGGGCTGGCAACGTTGGGACCGCCGAGAAGCGTGTCGCGCTCGATGAATTCTGTAAAGATTCTTACCTCGCGGAAGGCAACACCCTGCCGGATTTCAAGGAGTTTCTATGCCTCCAGAACCCAGGCGAACAAGCAGCCAGAGTACACTTTGATTTCATGCTCGAGGACGGCAGCATCGTTCCAGCCGACGTTGCTCTCGCCGCCCACTCGCGTACCACCTATGACGTCAAGCAGTTTGTTCCTGAGGGGCATTCAGGTGTATCCACCAAGGTGCACTGTGACAATCAGGCAGTGGTCGTTGAACGACCAATGTATTTTCACTATAAGTCAACTGATCCCGGGCGCAACTGGAAGGGGGGCCATATCGCTCCTGGCATCCACACGCTTCAAAAGACTTATTACTTCGCGGAGGGGGCAACATTCGACGATGACACCTCGGGACATTTCGATGAGTGGCTGACGGTACAAAACCCGAATACACAACTCGCCAATGTTGCAATTACGTATATGCTCAGTGACGGTTCAAACATAAGTAGGGCTTACCAGGTGGCTCCCCATAGCAGGACGACTGTCAGTGTCAACCAGGACGTTGGTAATGGCAAGGAAGTCTCAACAAGGCTGGCCTCGGATGTGCCGGTCGCTGTCGAAAGGCCACAGTACCAGAACTACCACCGCGGCTTCTCCGTGGACGGTCACGACGCTGTTGGCGCGACTTCACCCTTGAGGAGCTGGCACTTCGCGGAGGGCTCGACGAGGGACGGATTCGAGGAGTGGATCACCCTTCAGAATCCTGGTGACATCCCTGCTCACGTAAAGATGACCTATATGCTGAGCCAGACCTCGAACGGTAAAAACGGTGGTGGCGTAGTGGTAGCGAACAAGACTGTGCCACCAAGGAGTCGAAGTACGGTGAAAGTCTCTGACGACATCGGAGATAACAAGGATTCTTCAGCTAATGTCGATTCGGACCAGCCAATTGTCGCCGAGAGGCCAATGTACTTCGACTATAACGATACCTGGGATGGGGCCAGTGACGCCATGGGCATACCTTCAACGAGCAGGACCTTTTTCATCGCTGAAGGCTGTACGCAACAAAACTTCGATACCTATTATTGCATCGAAAATGCCAATGCGACCACGGCTACTGTCGACATCAAGTTCATGCTGGGTGATGGTCGCACGCCTAGTGTCAGGCATACCATTGCTCCCCATTCCCGTCTCACAATCAAGGTGAACGACGAGGTTGGCGTGGGCACCGGCCAGGACGTTTCCGCGAAGTTGACCAGCAGCGTGCCTATTACGGTTGAAAGGCCCATGTACTTCAACTGCGACACTTGCGTCGGTGGGCATGTCGGCACGGCGTACGGAATCGATTGACGAAAGCCTGCTTGCTGAGAAGATCGATCTGGAGCTTCTGAGGATATCTACGACATGACCGGCCGGGACGCCTCAGGTTGCCTTGCCAAGCTCAGCTTTTCCCCAAGGGCAGGAATAGATGCATAGTCCGCACGCGACACGACCGTCAGGACTCGCTCCTTCCTTGAAGTACCTCTCGCAGGCCGCCGCATCGTAGCGGGCTT
>PMDX01000266.1 GCA_003154635.1 Actinomycetota bacterium
CGGCGAGCAGGCCTATGAGGCCCTGTTGGGCTTCGGCTTCGGCGGCACGCTGTTGGCCTTGTTCATGCGTGTCGGCGGCGGCATTTACACCAAGGCGGCCGATGTAGGGGCCGACCTGGTCGGGAAGGTGGAAGCGGGCATCCCCGAAGACGACCCGCGTAACGCGGCGGTGGTCGCGGACCTCGTCGGAGACAACGTGGGAGACTGCGCGGGCATGGCCGCCGATATATTCGAGAGCTACGAGGTGACGATGGTATCCGGGCTCATACTCGGCCTCGTCCTGGTCGCGATAACGGGGCAGATCAAGAGGATAATCTTTCCCCTGATAGTGCGAGGCATCGGGGTGTTCTCGTCGATCATAGGGACGTACCTGGTGCGGGGCAAATCCGGCGAGAACACCGGGAACGCCGCGATGAAATCGATCAACAAGGGCTTCTACACTTCGGCTGCCATCTGCATGGTGGCGTTCGCGCTTCTGGCGCAGTTCTACATGCACGAGTGGCGAGCTTTCTTCTCCGTCGCGGTGGGCATCCTGCTCGCCATATCGATAGACGAGCTGACTAAGCACTTCACCGACCCGGCTCACAAGCCCGTCAAAGAAATCGCGCGCGCATCGACGACCGGGACCGCCACCCTCCTGCTGCAGGGACTCTTTGTCGGATTCGAGTCCACGGTGTGGTCCATACTCGTCATCGCGGCCACAATACTGTCCGCGGTGATCATCTACCATGGCCAGCCGGTTACGTACGTCCTCTACGGGGTGGCTATGACCGGCATAGGTATGCTGACCTTGACGGGAAACAACGTCGCCATGGACTCGTTCGGCCCCATAGCCGACAACGCGAACGGAATCGCCGAGATGGCGGGCATGGAGGGAAAGTCCCGGCAGATACTCGCGGATCTCGATGCCGTGGGCAACACCACGAAGGCTATCACCAAGGGTGTGGCCATCGGCTCGGCGGTCATCGCGGCGGTCGCGCTGTTCGGCTCGTTCCTTACCGACGTATCGCTTGCGCAGGCGCGGCTGCACGTTCCCGCCGCCTCCAGGCTGCTTTCCACGGGCATCAGGGTATCCACGCCGAAGGTATTCATCGGCCTGCTCATCGGCGGGGCCATGCAGTGGCTGTTCTCGGCTCTCACGATCAACTCGGTCTCGCGAGCGGCGTCACTCATCGTCCACGAGGTACGGCGCCAGTTCAAGATTCCCGGCCTGATGGAGGGCAAGGTCGACCCCGACTACAAGAAAGCTGTCAGCATCTGCACGACCGCCGCGCAGAAAGAGCTCCTCGGCCTGTCCATACTCGCGATGTTCACGCCGATAATCGTCGGCCTGGTGCTGGGCGTGGAGGGCCTGGGCGGCTTCCTTGCCGGGGTCATCGTCTCGGGGCAGTTGCTCGCGGTCTTCATGTCCAACTCCGGCGGAGCCTGGGACAACGCCAAGAAGCTGATCGAGGACGGCCATTACGGGGGCAAGAACTCTGAAGCTCACAGGGCGTCGATCGTCGGGGACACCGTGGGCGACCCGTTGAAAGACACGGCCGGGCCCGCGCTCAACCCGATGATCAAGGTCATCAACCTCGTCGCCTTGCTCTCAGCGCCCATAATCATCCGGTACACGCACTTCAGCTTCGGGCTGGCCGCGGTGGTGACGGTGATGTTCTCGGCGGTGGCCGTCTCTGTCTGGTACTCGAAGCGCACAGGCGAGCACGAGCACGAAGAGATAAGCTCCGACGCCGTGGAGCACGAGCACGAAGAGAGCCAGGTGGCCATCAGCGCGCCGGCCTCGCTGCCGCAACCGGCGATGGCTGGACAGCTCATGCCGCACCCCTCGATAATCATGAGGTACGGCAGCGACTACAGGAAAGCGGGCGAGTCCTTCGTCAAGCTGGACGAATCCGAGGAGGAATCGGAGGCACAGTCCGACCAGGAGTAGAGCCACCAACCTCAATCCTCCAGCAGCCCCGCGGCTACGAGCGTGTCGTGCACATGGCTCACCTGCTGCGGGGTCAGCTGCGGCAAGGGCGATTTCACTTCGACCCTTATATCGTGACCGAGCTGGCGCATCGCTTCCTTGATGAGCGCGTGAGGCGTGGGAGAGCCCGTTATCAGCGGGCCCACCGTATAGAAATCGGCCTGTAGCGGCGCGGCGATCTCGAGGTTCCCTTCGTACAGCGACTCGTAGAGCAAGACCGCCTTGTGCGGCAGCACGTTCGGCAGAGGGCATATCGCGCCACACGCTCCGACATCCATCGTCTGAGTCAGGTTCAGGCACATCCCGGTAAAGACGCTGAAATCATCATCCGTGGCGTCGACGAGCGCTCTGACCTCGTCGACGTTGAAGATAGTCTCCTTGGCACCCACCACGTTCGGGATGCTCGCGATACGGGCGATCTGCTCGGGCGTCAGCAGGAGGTGGCTGTTGCCCGGGAAGTTGTAGTAAAGGAAAGGCATGTCTACCGCTTCGCACAGCTTCTCGTAATGGGCATAAACGGCGTCCTCGTCCAGTGGATAGAAGAGATGCAGCGCGGCGAGCGCTCCGTCCGCCCCGGCGCTCCCGGCATATCTCGCCATCGCGATGGCGTCTTCGGTACCTCTCTCGTTTATCCCGACGATGACAGGGACCCGACCCTGGCACTCGGTGACCACGGCGTCGATGACGGCTTTCTGCAGGTCGTGAGTAAGGTACGGGCACTCACCGTTGCTTCCCAGGACCACGAGACCGTGTACCCCGGAGTTCACGAGATACCTCGTCATTGCCGCCATGCCACTTGTATCGATACCACCGTCGGCATCGTAGGCCGTCATCATAACGGTGAATATCCCCTGGAACTTCTTCATCACAGGCACCCCCGCTTCGCTGGTGTTCCGCTCACGTTGATTTTACCCGAAGGCCCCGCGGAGAACATGTCACAGAAGGGGAATGCCTCAAGCTCGTCGCCTTGACTCGCCCATCATCGGCCCATGAAATGTTTCCAACAATTGAATAACAAGCCGCACAGG
>PMDX01000198.1 GCA_003154635.1 Actinomycetota bacterium
TCGATTCCCCCCGGCTCCACCAGCCCATCACACCACATGATTTCCGAGGTCTTATCTCCTGCGCAGCCACTCCTTGAAAAGACAGACCCCAGCTTTTCAAGGGGGTCATGTATACGAGTTTTAATCATGAGTTCAGGAATCCGTTGGAATCTTTTATCTCATGTGGACGTTATGAATACTTGAAAAGGTGGTTGCTAGGCTTTGAGGACCTGGGGAACCCCAGGTGGTGGCGGTCACCTGTTCGCGGGATTGACGCTCTAGTAGAGCAGTCTTACAATCCAAACACGGGCGAAAACCATTATATATGTGCTGACTAGGTGTCAGGCACGTGAGTCGGGAGGGCATCATGCGGCGCTTCTCTGGACGTTTATCTCCGTATTTCGTCACCGTGCTGGTCCTTGCATTGCTGATGATTGCGAGCATAGGGGCTGGAGCATGCCTGGCGGATAACTGGACCAAGACGGCGGGGGGAGGGCTCGAGGGGCATTACAGCCAGACAGAGCCCAAGATCTCAGCACAGGTGAGATTCAACTCGGTGCTCTATGCAGGCACGGAAGACTCGCAGAATGGGTGTCAGGTATGGACCTATAATGCGGGAACATGGACCAGGATAATCACGGGTGGGTTCGGCGACAAGACGAACGCTACCGTCAAGTCCATGTGCGTGTACGACTCAAAGCTCTACGTGGGAACAGCGAAGAACGGCCTCGCCGGCTGCGAGATATGGTCTTTCGATGGCTCGGCCTGGACCCAGGTGAACACCGACGGTTTCGGTAGCCCACGCAACAAGGGTGCCTTCTCGATGGCGGTATTCGGCTCTTCCCTGTATGTCGGCACCAACAACAGCACCACTGGTGGCGAGGTCTGGAAATACAATGGTAGCAACTGGTCGGCTGTTGAGATAAGTGGCTTTGGAGATGCCAACAACTTTTACGTGGAATCCCTTTGCGTTTACGGCTCCGGGCTGTTCGCCGGAACCTACAACAATATTTCGGGGTGCGCTGTCTGGAGGTACGACGGCAGCGTTTGGGCGCAATCAGTCGGACAGGCCGCCGACGGCACCCTCGGAACGGGTCCGGGCTTTGGAGGCGGTTCCGAGAACACCTCGGTGTCGGTCATGGCCGTTTTCAACGGCAAGCTCTATGCGGGCCTTAACACCAAATGGGATGCCAATATCTGGGCCATCTATATGCTCGTGCCGAAAGACTGGGTGCGCAGCGTCTGGTGCTTCGACGGTTCCAGCTGGACCTCAGCACCAACGACCGGTGTTGGAGGCTTGGCGGGGTACGGAACCGTCAACTTCGGTGCCGGGGTAATGCAGAATCCGGCGATATCGATCGCCGTTACAGGCACCTCATTGATCGTCGGCACGAAAAACGAAGCAAACGGCTGCGAGGTCTGGTCTTTCGACGGCTCGGCCTGGACCCAGTTGAACACGCGCGGTTTTGGCAACATCAACAACATCACCGCCTCCTCCATGGTAACCTCGGGCTCCGAAATCTGGGTCGGGACGGAGAACCAGGTGAACGGAGCCGATGTCTGGTACTACAACTCAGGCTGGACGCAGGTAAGCAGCCGGGGCTTCGCGGGTAATGGCAACTACAGCGTCGCGTCCATGCTGCCGGTGGGCGGCACGCTTTTCGCCGGCACGGCGGGGAACAACGGCGGCGAACTGTGGACCAACAGTGGCGGCGGTTGGACATTCGCCAACAGCGTCGGTGACGCGAACAACCTGCAGATCTCCTCTATGGCTGAATATAATTCCAAGCTTTACCTGGGGACCAAGAACACGACGGATGGAGGCGAGGTCTGGCGGTATGATAGCGGCACGCTGACGCAAGTCAACACCAGCGGCTTCGGTCCCGATCCCAGCTCGACCTACAATGCTTTTGACGACGTGCCGTGCATGGCTGTCTATGGAGGGCAGTTGTATGCAGGAGCGCAGAACGTCACTTCGTGGCATAACCTCACCCC
This sequence comes from Actinomycetota bacterium, assembly GCA_003154635.1. Taxonomy (GTDB): domain Bacteria; phylum Actinomycetota; class Geothermincolia; order Fen-727; family Anoxymicrobiaceae; genus FEN-727. The sequence continues at coordinate 1,975 of PMDX01000198.1, forward strand.
TGGAGCCGAGGTGTGGAGATACGACGGGACGACATGGACCCGCGAACAGGCGGCTGGCTTCGGGGACGGCTATAACATGAGCGTCACCTCCATGTGCGAGTACGGCGGCTCTCTGTATGTGGGAACGAGAAACATCCAGACCGGATGCGAGATCTGGAGGCGAGACGGCCTTGGTGGTTGGGCGCAAGTAAACGTGGATGGGTTCAGCAACGCCAGCAACACGGCAGCCTCAGCGATGACCGTCTGCGATGGAAACCTCTACGTCGGCGTCTCGGGCCACAACGCGCAGGTCATGCGGTACGACGGCTCCACGTGGACTCAGGTCGGGGCTGACGGCCTTATTGCCTCCGGCAACTCCGAAACGCTTTCGCTGGCCGTTCTCGGCGGCGTTCTTTATGCCGGCACGAACAATAGCGGCAACGTGGCACGCCTGATGGGCTCCACCTGGGTAGCGGCAACCGCTCCCGGCTTCGGCGAAGCTCAGAACACATCGGTGGCTTCGCTGGCCGTTTTCAACAACAAGATATGGGCGGGCACGACAAACTCCGAGGACGGCGCCCAGATATGGTCCAGCCAGGGACCTCCGGGTTCGATCCAGTCCGTCGGCACCCAGAAGGGCTCGCACGGCCAGACGCTGGACGTGGCGATAACCGGCGCCGGCACTCACTTCCTCAACGGCACGAGCGCGGCCAGCTTCTCCGGAAAGGGGATAACGGTCAACTCGACAACGGTATCGAATGCTACTCATGCAACCGCGAACATAACTATCGCACCGGACGCCCAGGCCGGCGCGCGTGACGTCAACGTGATCACCGCAAACGACACACCCACCTCTCTTAACAAAGCTTTCACGGTGCTCGATCCGAGAGTGACGGGTGTGGCACCGACCTCGATAAACCAGGGTGAGACTCGCGACCTGACCATCACCGGTGCCGAGACCACATTCACGGGCGGCAGCACGGTGTCCTTCTCCGGCACGGACGTAGCGATCAATTCGACAAGCGTCCTCGATACCACGCATATCAAGGTGAATGTGACGGCCGACAACAAGGCGCAGCCGGGGGCGCGTGATGTCACAGTCACCACACCCGGAGTCACCACCGACCCGCTCGCATCGGGCTTCACGGTCCATTCGGCGCCGCCACGACTCGATTCCTTGAGCAAGTCGTATGGCAGGGTCGGCGACACCGTCATCCTGAGCGGGGAGTGGTTCGGGAAACTGCAGCTGGACTCGGTTGTGAAGTTCAATGGCAAGACCGCGGATTGCACCTCCTGGAACGACAGCACCATCACGTGCAAAGTGCCGTCGGGAGCGAAGAGCGGAAACGTGGTGGTGACCACCAGCGAAGGCTCCAGCGCGGGCAAGGCGTTCGCCGTCGTGAACACAATCCCCGGCAACAACATCAGCGTCGATGCAGGCAATGATGTCACGGTCGTGTTCGACCATGTCAGTTCTCCCGGCAACACGCTGGGAACGGTGATCCAGGACCCGGTCGTGGACGGCTATACCGCCCTCAGGGGGACTTCCCGCGAGATCGGCACGGACGCGGGCTACTCGGGCGATATCACGGTAACCATGTCGTACGCCGGCCATACGCTGCTTCGCCTTCAGGAGGAAGGCCTTGTCATGCTCCACGAGGAGGGTGGCAAGTGGGTAGAGGTGACCCTGAACCGAGATGCGACCCAAAAGACGATAACCGGTCAGGTAACGGGCCTCTCCAGGTTTACCCTGGCAATCCCGGACGGCATCCAGCTTCCAGCCGCTTCGACGTGGTACCTCGCCGAGGGCAGCACGGACCACGGATTCTCAACGTATCTGACGATAGAGAACCCGAACAATCGCGCTGTAACTGCTCGAATCACTTACATGACGTCCAGCGGAGTGGTAAACAGGCCCAAGTTCATGCTGCCGGCCATGAGCCAGACGACGATCAACCCGGCGGATGATCTGGGCGCGAGCGACTTCTCAACCAAGGTCGAGTGCCTTGACGGTGAGATAATCGCTGTCGACCGTACGATGACCTGGACCGGGCCGGGCGCGGCTTCATCCGAAGGCCACTCGAGCATCGGAGTACCGGGCTCGGACCAGACCTGGTACTTCCCGGAGGGTTCCTCGAAGTGGGGATTCGAGACCTGGCTCCTTATCCAGAACCCCAACTCAGTAAAGGCGACCTGCACGCTCACGTACATGATCGAGGGCGTGGGACCCAAGAGCGTCACCAAGACAGTGGCTCCAAACTCGAGGGGCAGCTTCTTCATGGCCGACGATATCGGTGCGGCTGACGCATCCATCAAGATAACCAGCGATCAGCCCGTGATACCCGAGCGTTCGACGTATCGCAACAACCGCAGGGAAGGGCAAAACAGCATCGGCAGCACCGAGCCCAACCAGGATTACTACCTGGCTGAAGGCACCACCAACTGGGGCTTCACCACATACGTCCTGGTTCAGAACCCGAACGGCCAGGCCACCGACGTCACGCTCACGTTCATGACCCCGACGGGCGCTGCCCAGGGGCCGACGGTCACGATTCCCGCAAACGAACGCAAGACTTTCAGGCTCAACGACATCCTGCCTGGTAAGGACTGCTCGATCAGGGTGCACGGCACGCTGCCGATCATCGCCGAGCGTTCGATGTACTGGACCACCGGCACGGGCGAGGCATGCCATGATTCCATCGGTGTAGCCGGCGCGCACAAGACCTTCTACCTGCCGGACGGCCAGTCCAACATCGGCTGGGAGACCTGGACCCTGGTACAGAATCCCAACTCGACGCCGGTGACCGTGAAGATCACCTACCTGACCCCCAGCGGCCAGGGCAACGTAGACTTCACCGACACCGTACCTGCGAACTCGCGCAAGACGTACAACATGGGCGATAAGATGATGAACCAGAGAGCCGCCACTCTCGTAGAGTGTAAAACCGCCGGAAAGAAGATAATGGTTGAGCGCTCGATGTATTGGAACAACAGAGGCGCCGGCACCTGCACGATCGGTGGCTACTCAGACTGACGAGCGCGGATGATCAAAGAGATATCGAGCGCGGTCTACGGGCCGCGCTCTTTTTTATGAAGAGGCCTTTTCGAGGGCGTTACGCAAGTCGGTCTTCGAGGGCACGCCCGTGAAAGTCGAAACCGTCGAGCCGCTGGCCGTGCGGACCACGAGAGTAGGCACAGCCTGCACGCCATACTTGATCGCTGTCTCGGGATCGCTCGCGGTGCTTATCTCCCGGTAATCGAATTTGCCGGGCATCTCACTCTGGAGCTCCTTGACCAGGAGCTTCGCGTCCGCACACGCCGCTCACCCGGGCGACGTGAAAAGCATTAACTCCGGCCTGCCGGCGGCTTGTGAAGATTGTCCGCTCGATGCCGGGACCGATGCCTGTGCGGCAGGCGTTGTGGGCTCAGTGGTCTTCTTTGTCGAACCGCTGCTGCTGCATCCTGCAATTACCGCCATGAGCATGAAGCCCATAGTGAGAAAAAGAATAGCGGCAACGCGCTCGCGTGACATCCGCGCTCCTTCCATAGCGGTTGCGGCTGGCCCCTTAAACTTCAGGGTACCATATTCGCTGGTCGGAGCGGCCCGGTTTTCCTGTTCCGGATGTGTGTTAAGATACGCTCCGTACCAGTATTCCTGTCGAAAATGATGCGACTTCACGAATAGAATCTAATGTCTATTGTCAAAGTTGCCTGCAACAGTTATAAATTATAGCGGCCGATTAACCAGCATTGGAGGGAGGGGGTACTCGTGTCGGGTTTTCATGGTGCGAATCTGCGCGACGTTACAACCCCAGAAAACATCCGGAGATCCAAATCCCCCAATGACACCATCCGCGATAAATCCCTTAACCGCGACCCGGTCTGGCTTGACTCCGCGACTTGCCGCGTGGCATTTGGGCTTCCGCGGCCTTTCAGGGTCTTCGATGAAACGCTGCTGACACAGGCGCCCAGAGCGCCTGGCAGTGAAAATAGCAAACAGCTCATGGAGGAAGAGATCTTCTCGGGGTCCGACCAGGACTCCAGTAGAAAGGAGGCAAGCCTATGCTGTCGTTCGAGATGAGCGAAGAACAGGCAATGGTCAAGGAGACTATCGCCGGCTTCGCCACTGACCAGATCGAGCCTGTGATGCGGGAGATGGATGAATCGGGTGACGTGTCCGCCAACCTTGTGAAGACCGGATGGGAGTTGGAGATCATCTCCTCGTGCGTGCCGGAGGAGTATGGGGGGTTCGGTGAGGGGCCATCGGCCCTCACGGGAGTAATCGCCTACGAGGAGCTTGCCCACGGAGACCTCTCCACGGCCTTGCATATCTGCTCCCCGACCGCCATGGCATACTCGGTTCTCCTCGAGGGCACTGACGAGCAGAAGCAGGCTTTGCTCCCCGCCGCGTGCGGCGAGGAATTCAAGGCAGCCAGCGCAGCGCTGGTCGAACCACGCTATTCGTTCTGCCCATCCGCATTGTTCACCACCGCCGAAAGAGACGGTGATGAGTACGTCCTGAGCGGCAAGAAGTGCCTGGTGCCGCTCGCAGCGGAGTCAGACAACTTGCTGGTCTTCGCGAGCACGAGTCCAGGGGCGGGTTTCGCGGGTGTCGAAGCGTTCATCGTGCCTCGAGGCGCAAGCGACCTGGCGATCGGCGAGCGCGAGAAGAACATGGGACTCAAGGCGCTGGCAACGTACGACGTCGCTCTGAACGGCACGAGAGTCCCCGCAGCCGCCAAGGTCGGAGGCTCCAGAGGTGTCGACTTCCTCACTCTACTCTCACGCTCGAGGCTCGCACTGGCCGCAATGGCTGTCGGCCTCATGAGGAAGGCCGCCGAGCATTCGAGGGATTACGCGAAGGAGCGCGTGGCATTCGGCGAGCCGATCGGTTCCCGCCAGGCTATCGCGTTCATGAT
>PMDX01000258.1 GCA_003154635.1 Actinomycetota bacterium
AACACCATCGCGTACCACGCCAGGCCGGGCATCTGCATGGTTCCCGTTGCCGAGGGCACGGTCGGTCCGTCCAGGTCCACCAGGCCCTTCACCGCGCCGGAACCGGACCCTCCGTTTCGCTCCGCGACGAGCGCCGGGTCGGACTCGACCTTGAAATTCCAGCCGGGCGAGTAGTAGGCGCCCTGAAGGTACATGTAGGCCATGGTGCTGCCCATGCTGTGGCCTACATAAACCGGGCTCTTGCCAGTCAGCTCTCGGACCTTCTGAACGGTCGCCTTCATGTCGTAGATGCCATAGTGGTCGATGTCGGCGTTCCACCATCCGTAGCTCCTGGTGGGCTCCCGCCCCTGGCCGCGGTAGTTGGTGAGCCAGACGTCATAACCCTGGGTGTAGAGGTAGTACGCCATGCTGTAGAGCTTGGCATGGTCTCGCTTGATATACTTGTCGTTCTTCGCCCAATCCGGCAGGTTGGCGGGGAGGGTTACCCTGCACGTCTGCCCGTCAGGCGTGCGCACGTCAAACTCGTTCGAGTTTGTCAGCGCTCCAGGCATGAACAGGACCGGCTGCCTGCCCGTGTTGAACTCCGCCGTCTGCTCGGGGCGGTAATGTTTGAGCCCGAGGTTGGCCCCGTCCTCCGTGATGACCCTGTAATCTTCGCCGGAGGCCGCGAACGCCGGCCCTACGGCAAACGCGACGTACGAGAAAGCCAGCAGGAATACAAGAAATGCAACCGTAAAGCGCCTCATACCACACCCCCAGCGATCGGGTTTCGCCCTCGCAAGCAATTCTACAACAGATGAACCACTGAGACCTGCCGGATGCGGGCCGGCGGGCAAGGGCAGGCGGTCTCTCCGCGGGCTCAACTCAATCGGAACCTAGCCTTTCGAGCCACGCGCCGATCGTTGGGAACGTTTCGTACGGCGCTCTAAGGCCGTTCACGACATCGAGGTGCGCGGTCCCTGGCATCAGGTGAAACTCGTCGAGCGGGTTCCTCGTCTTGGCGTCGTAACAGTCCCTGATAAGGTCCGGGTCGGTCACGTCGAGTGTTGCATCAACGATGAAGATGGAAGGCAGGCTCACCTTGGACATGTTATCCGAGTAGCAGTAGAGACCGCCCGAGCCGGCCGGCGGCGGGAAGACTCGAAGTCTGCCGGGGAAACCGTTGCGGTAGTACTCCGTCATCCTGCCGGAAGAAGAAGCGCTCATGAACTGCGCGACGGTATGCGCGGCCATCCCGTCGAACGCGTACCTGCCCATATACTCGATAACATTCGCGTCAATATTCCCAGGGTTGACCGAGTACATGGCGGCGACCATGCGCTCCAGGTCTTCACTCAGCAGGTCTCTTGCCGCCCACAGTGATTCGAGCATCTTGTTCGCGGGTCCGCCGCAGCCTTCCGGAAGCTTCTGGCTAATACCGCGCACGTCCAGGTAGGTGGGCGCCAGACATAATAGCCACAAGAGCCGGGGAACTGCCTTTTCCCCGAGCACCGATGGGACGAGCGGGCCGTCGAGGTTCACGAATCCCTTGACAGCGCCCGGCCCGGTGCCGGCGTTGCGTTCGGAGACGAGCGCGGGGTCGGATTCAACCTTGAAATTCCATCTGGAAGCGCCGCGGGCGCCCTGGAGGTACATGTACAACATGGCGCCGCCCATGCTGTGGCCGACGTACACCGGCCTCTTGCCCGTGAGCTCGCGGACTTTTTCGACGGACGCTTTGACGTCGTATACTCCGTAATGATCGATATCCTTGTTGGGTCCGTAACTCGCTTCCTCGCCCCGTCCCTGGCCTCGATAATTCACCAGCCAAACGTCGTAGCCCACGTTGTAGAGGTAATGAGCCATGCTGTAGAGCTTCATGGGATCGCGCTCGATGCACTCATCACCCTCGGCCCAGTCGGGAAGCTCCGCCGGAAGGCGAACTCTACACTCCATGCCCTCGGGGGTCCGGATATCGAACGTGTTGAAGTTGGTCACTGAGCCAGGCATCATCAGTGCAGGCTGCTTGCCTGTATTGAACCCGGCGCCCGGCTCCGGGCGGTAATGCTTGAGTGCGAGGTTGGCACCATCTTCGGTAGTCAACCTGTATATGTCACCGGAAGGAGTAAGGGCCGGGATGCGGGCCCGCCTTCGACGGACTGCCGCGAGCGTGGCGCACGCCACCCCGGCGAAAAGAACGACAAGTGCGCGAAGAAGCCGTTTCATATCGCCCCCTTGACGCGTTAATTCGGACTTCGGAACGATTCTACATCAGCCATAGCCGTTGTTGCAGGCGCCGGCGGCAAGGCGCATCACGTTCTGATAACCTGTACGTGCATTGGGCAGTCGGTCCGGTCGGCCGTGTAGAACGGGGAGCCAGTGGGAACATGAACAATTCCGGCGCAGCGATTACCAAGATCTCTGATGGCGTCTTCGGTCTCCAGTTCGAGATGCCGTATAGCGTTCAGGCCATCAACGTCTACGTACTATCGGGCGATCCCGTTACGCTTGTAGACACGGGCCCCATACTTGCTGACATCCCCGATGCCCTTTACGCAGCGCTCGATGAGGTCGGGCACCCCGTCGGGACTATTGGCCAGATCATTATTACCCNNCCCACCATCACCCGGACCACATGGGCCTGGCCGCGAGACTCAAATCCGCGAGTGGAGCCCGGGTCGTGTGCCACAACCTCGGAAGTGGGATCCTCCGCGAGTACCACGGCCAATCGGTGCTGCTGCGAGAGTACCTGATAGGCCTGGCCCCATTCGTGGGTCTCGACCCGGACCGGGCCCGGGAGTCCTTCTTCGGATCCAGTGACTGGGACGCGGCCGTGGAGCCCGTGGCCGTCGACAGGACCGTCGACGACGGGGACATCGTCCATGCCGGCTCGCGCGACCTGCGGGTCGTTTACACGCCCGGGCATACAATCGATCACATCTGCCTCTACGACCCTGCCGAGCGGCTGATGTTCACCGGAGACATGTTGCTGCAATCGATAACGCCGAACCCGGACATCTACCCACCGTGGTTGAGTGACAAGCCCAGCGGTTTGCCCGACTACATCGATTCGCTTTACAAGATCAGGAACATCGATACCGTGATGGCCTTACCGGGCCACGGCAAGTCGATCACGGATTTTGAGAGCCGTATTGACGATGTACTCATTCACCACGGGGAGCGCCTGCGATTCCTCCGCGATTACATCAGGGACGAAGAGAAGACGGTCATTCAGCTTGCATTATTTCTTCTGAAACACATCAACGCTGAGATGAACGGCACCAATGTCTTCCTCGCCATGCGTGAAGTATTTGGGCACCTTGTCATTCTCGAACAAAGTGACAAAGTAAGAAAAGAAATGCGCGACGGCACCGCCTACTACCTTTCCACC
>PMDX01000145.1 GCA_003154635.1 Actinomycetota bacterium
TAACATTTTATTTGAGGCAATTCGGTGGCCAAGATTTCCTTGACACACAAGTTCGGTTTTATTATATTGTCCCCCGTAAAAAAGCAAGTTCTTATGAATTATTAATAAGAGCTGGTGACTTCGAAGTCCAATGTGTGAATGCCCTAGCGTGTGATTCTTGTATGATGCCTTCTTTTTCCGCACGAGACAAATTCTGGCAGGATGTCCTCGCCTTTTTGCGCCGATGCGCGACGAAGGACGATCGGATCTTGGCACCGAAGGATTTTCTCGATGCGCATCCGGGTGTTTTCGGCTACGGAATCCAGTACGCCTTTCCTCTTCGCTTTTTCTCGCTTGTGGTACTTCACAAAGGCATGTATGACTATTTTCCGCTCGAGGTACTGGAGGAGTTGCGCGCGAGGTTCGTTCCAATCTTCGCCAATGAAGTCTTCGTGGTGTTCGCGGATCGACCCCGTAAAGGGGCGGTGTACTTTCCGGACGTACACTACAAGGCCTTTACAATCGCGATTGGAGATCTCCGACGATGCGAACACCGCGAAGTGAGCTGCGGAGACAGCAAGGACACAGCCTTCTGCGGGGTGGTCGTCACAACCTACAATCGGCCCCACGCATTGTCGCGTTCGCTACCCCAAATTTGCCGCGCCGGAGCCCCTGTACTTGTTGTCGATGACGGCACGACAGGTGAAGGTGGCGCGTGGAACCGGGACACGGCCGCAGCGTGCGGGGCGGACTATCTACTTTTGCCGGGCAATCGTGGTCTTCCGGTGGCCCTCAACGTCGGCATCTCCTACTGGTTGGGAGACCCACAGGTGGCGTGGATCTCCTGCTTCCAGGATGACGTCGACGTCCACCCTTCCATTTTTGCACATCTCGAAAAGGTACAGGAACCAACCGTCCGACCCATTCTCACCGGCCGCCTCAGCGGACGCCACCCGACCTATGGGCGCGAGTGCGTAGGCGGTGAGGAAATCATCCTCATGCGGGGCATATCGGGGCAGCACATCCACGCCCATCGGGACTACTGGCGAGGAGTCCTCCCCATCCCCAGCCCCTACCTGGGCGCGCCCAGGCCTGGGGGTGGTTTGGCCGGACAGGGGCCCGAGGAAGATTTCTGGATCTCAGTCTGGAGTCCGGACTCCATCAGCAAGAAGGGCGGCTATGTCGCTTGTTTACCCGGCTTGGTGCGCGCGTTCCTCACCTCCGCCGAGGATTCGACCTGGGAAAGAGATCTTGGCGAACAGGACGGCCCACTCCGAGAGACGGGCGAAGGGAGCGACGCAAGATGAAGACCTGGCCATCCTTACCAATCCCGGCAGCACGACCGGCCTCAGGCCGGCGACTGGAGATATGCATCGCCAGCAACGACATCCCTGGGCCGGTCCGCAACGGCGGCATAGGCACGGCCAATCTCCATTTAGCACACACTCTGCGCGACGCTGGCCACCATGTCACCTTGCTTTATCTCGAGGAGTCGTTTGCGACGGGAGACGAGGCATTCTGGGAGAAGCACTACCGCGGGCAGGGACTGGAGTTCGTCCACCTCCCCGGCCGAGGGCGCGATCCGGGAGACTACTGCGCCGGACGTACAAAAACGACTTACGCATGCTACCAGTGGCTGAAGGGGCGGCACTTCGATGTCGTGCACTTCCATGAGAGGATGGGAATCGGTTTTTACCCCTTGCTCGCCAAGCGCCATGGGCTGGCCTTTCGGAACACTCTACTCTGCGTTACCACCCACGGTCCGGTCTGGTGGTCGGAACCCGGCAACGAGGAACACCTGCACCAGTATTACTATCTCGAGGTCGACCACTTGGAGCGAGAATCGGTGAGGCTCGCTGATGTCGTCATCAGTCCGAGCCACTACATGCTAGACTGGATCGAGAAGGAGGGCTGGGAGATCCCTAAAAATGCCTATGTTCAGCCTCACGCTTGGCACGGGGAGCCGGCGAGAGCGGGCGCAGCACCGGTGTCACAATTCTATGAAACACGACCCGTCCACGAGATCGTCTTTTTCGGACGTCTTGAGATCCGCAAAGGTCTCGAAATGTTCTGCGATGCCCTCGATCTTGTCTGCGAACGCAGCGCAGCCCTCTTTTCGGTGACCTTTCTCGGCAAGCACCACAATGTGCGGGGTATCAGAAGTCAGGAGTACCTACGCGAAAGGATGCGGAATTGGAACGTTCCCTGCCGGGTAATGAGCGACTGCAACACTGACGAAGCGCTCGCTCACCTATGCGGGGAGGGTCGTCTGGCCGTGATGCCATCGCGCAAGGACAACTCGCCGCTAACCGCCATGGAATGCCTGTTGCACGGGGTGCCGTTCATAGCGAGCAACGCTGGCGGGACACCAGAAATGATCCATCACGAGGATCGAGCGCGGGTCCTCTTTCCGCCTCAGGCAGGGGACCTTGCGGATGCACTGCTCACAGTCATTGGACACGGTGCAGCCCCGGCTCGTCTCGCGACCGACCTGGATGCAAATCGGAAGCAGTGGGTGGCCTGGCACGAGGCGACGGTCGCGAGCCCGGTCAAGACCGCTATCACGGCACCGGTTGAAGCCAATCTCCCCTTCATCAGCGTATGTATCCCGCATTGCGAACGCCCCGCGTTCCTTGCCCAGGCGTTGGCCTCGGTTCGCGCACAAAGTTATAAGAACTTCGAGGTCATCGTTGTAGACGACGCGAGCCGGAGNNATCGGCGAGTATCTGCTTTTCATGGACGACGACAACTATGCCAAGCCCGAGGAGTTGGAGATCTTGGCGGGAATCGCCGCGCGGGAGCAGAAGGAAATCTACGCCTGCGCCGCTGACGTCTTCTCGAGTTCCGAACCTCCCATGGGTGACGGTGCGCCCGAGCGTCGCCTCCTGCCACTCGGATCCTGTCATGGACTTGGCCTCTTCGAATGCCGCTTCGGTGACACCAACAGTCTCGTGCGCCGCGATTGGTTTCTCGACCGTGGAGGCTTCGACGAGCGCTACCATGTCCCCGAGGACTGGCTTTTTTTTGCACGGGCAGCCCTTGACGGCGTCAGGATCGAAGTGGTCCCCGAGTCTCTCTACTGGTACCGGAGGGCTCTCGGCACCCGACAGGATTTCGGGTCCCGTTACGAAAAGGATCAGAGTCTTTTATGCATCTATCAGGAGTATCTGCCACCATCCCTACGCGGACAGCTCGCCGTGCTCATAGGCAAGACCCGCTACAGTGAGAGCGGTAGAAATTGGGTGCCTCCTGCGGTGCCGGTGCTCTCTGATCCGGACGTAGTTACGTATCCCGCGGGGTCCGTGCTCACTAATCCGGACGTAGTCACGTATCCCGCAGGGTCGGAGCCGCTCCTGCACAACACCGGGATGGTGCTCGGAGACTATGTCCTGTGCCACCGTCATGTCCACAAACCCGGTCACTGCGTTTTCGGTCCGCAATATCGCCTCGCCGTACCGAGTCTCCTCGAAATCCGCTTCTTCTTGCAGTGTCTTGCCATGGACAAAAAGCACCGCGGGTCTATGGTCAGCATTGACATCTACGATCAGCAGAGCGCATCCATTCTGGCCATTCAACATCTCACTAGCAAAAATCTGTATTCAGGTCATACATGGTACGCACTAACCATTCAGGGAGAGTGCCACCAAATCTTGGAGTTTCGTGTCTACTGGCACGGGACCTGCGATCTGATCGTTTCCAAGATCGAGGTTTTCTCTAGTCCTCTGGATCAGCACCTGACGACACCAGCGCCATGACGTTTTCACGATCAGTCCTGGAAAAGGGCAATGGAATCTGCTGCGCTCCTCTGCGCATCGCACTTGTCACTGTCGAGTTCGAGGGCCCGACCCGCAACGGTGGTATCGGCACCGCTTGCCGCGAACTCGCCTCGGCCCTGCGCGAGGTCGGACACGAAGTGTCGGTTTTCTTCGCCGGACCATTTCACCACGACAACGAGGAATTCTGGAAATACGCTCTTGCGCTTGAGGGAATCGAATTCACCGCGTTACAGCCACACGGCATTGAGGACTACAACGGACAGCGGCACGTCATCAGTGCTGAAGCCTGCCGCTGGCTCAAAAGCAGGGATTTCGACGTCGTCCACTTTCACGACTGGCTGGGCTTCGGCCTGGATGCCGTGCAGATGAAAAGGGCTGGGACAGCCTTCGCGGACACACTCCTGTGCACAACGCTGCATGGCCCCACGCACTGGGTGGACCTAGGGAACGAGGTTTCGGCGCCATCCCCACAGCGGCAGGAGGTCGGGTTCGCGGAGCGCCGGGCCGTTGAGGGATCGGATGTCGTCTTCAGCCCCAGCCGCTTCCTACTTGATGAGGTCATCGGGCGCGGGTGGAAAGTGCCGCGTACGCGCTTCGTTAGACAGAACATCCTCGGCCAGTCTTCCCCATCCCTGTCCGTGGGTGTCAGAACTCGTCCTGTCACGGAGCTGGTCTTTTTCGGCCGACTCGAGAAGCTCAAGGGGCTCGACATCTTCTGCGACACCATAGACCTGCTGCGTGCGGAGGCTGGAGACATCAGGCTGACCTTCCTCGGACGCCAGAATACGATCGACGGAGAGGGCGCCGCGTCCTACATCGAACGCCGCGCCCGGAGCTGGCATCCGCCATGGAGGATTCTCTCCGAGATGCCCCGCGAACGGGCGCTCGCATTCCTGAAGGTGCCAGGGCGTTGTGCAATCATGCCTTCTCGTGTGGAGAACAGCCCCTACGCCGTTCTGGAGTGCATCGGGCGCGGTATTCCCTTCCTCGCCAGCAGTGTTGGAGGCACCCCCGAGCTGATCAGGAGCGACTGGCGCAAAGCGGTTCTGTTCCCGAACTCACCAGAAGATCTCTGTCGGGCGATAAAGTGGATCCTTGCCGAGGGGGCGGTCATCGTACCGCCTGAAGTCCTCTTCGAGGAAACACGGAGGCAGTGGTTGGCGTGGCATTCATCTCTGCCCAAGCGCAGGGGGATGAGTGCAAGTTCAGGATAAGGCATAGGACCGTGCTATACGCTTTTTGAAATGCGCCTGCTAAAATTAACCGGTTTTGAACCGGTACTGGATCATTGCACCCTCTGTAAAACGCCGATGACCAACGGTAACTCATATTGTTTTTATCCACGGGACGGCGGCATCAANNATTTCCGCAGGAACCTTGCGGACCTTGTTTCCCGGCAAGGACATGATTGCATGAGGGGCATTCAAAATGAGTCACTACCAATAAACTTCATCTCTTGACGGCTTCGGATAAAGATAATAGTTTAGCTGATAAGGATTTGAAATGTCGCGCCTTTCAGAATTAGTAGACGCCATCGTAACATGAAGTATGGTTCGGGATAATGAAAAA
>PMDX01000085.1 GCA_003154635.1 Actinomycetota bacterium
AAGCTCTTTCTGAAAGGTGACCGGTGCCTGACCGACAGGTGCTCTGTCGAGAGGCGCGCGTATCCCCCGGGCCAGCATGGCAGGCGCCGCGTCAAAGAGACCGACTATCTGATGCAGCTCCGGGAGAAGCAAAAGGCGCGTCGCGTGTACGGCGTCCTGGAGAAGCAGTTCCGCGCGTACTACAGGCAGGCGATCCGTGAAAAGGGGCGCACGGGCGAAAACCTCATCCGCATACTTGAGAGCCGTCTGGACAACGTGGCATACCGCGCGGGCTTCGCCGTCAGCCGCAAGCAGGCGAGGCAGCTGGTCGCACACGGCCACATAACCGTGAACGGGCGCAAGGTGGACATCCCGTCGTACCAGACAAAACAGGGCGATACGATCTCGGTGAAGCAGTCCAGCAAAGAGAGTCCCGTCTTCAAGGCGGCCCTGGAAAGCTTCCAGAGGGAACAGGTATCCTGGCTCGAAGTTGACCGCAAGAAACTATCCGCGGTCGTAGTCGAGAGACCCATTGGCCAGAGCGTGGACGTCCCCATCAGGGACGAGATGATCGTAGAGCTATACTCGCGATAATAGCGGCATCCAGTTTAAATAAAAGACAACGGAGGGTGGTCTTTTGCTAGGAATCCAGAAGCCCCAGATAAAGGTGCTCGACCTGAACGATACGGAAGGCGTTTTTGTTATCGAGCCACTCGAGCGCGGCCTCGGCCATACGCTCGGGAACTCGATGAGGCGCATTCTGCTCTCGTCCATCCCGGGCACAGCCGTGACATCCGTTAGGGTCGTCGGGGCCCAGCACGAGTACTCGGCGATCGAGGGTGTTCGCGAGGACACCATCGAGATGCTTCTGAACATCAAGGAGCTCGTTCTGCAAATGGACGGTGAAGAGCCGACCATGGTCAAGCTCAAGGTAACCAAGCCCGGAGAGGTCACGGCCGCGGATATCGAGGCTCCGTCCAACATCCAGGTCGTCAACCCCGAGCATCATATCGCGACCCTGACCAAGAAGGGCAAGCTCGAGATCGAGATGACAGTCGAGAAGGGGCGCGGCTACGCCTCCGCCGAGGAGAACGAGAGGGAAGGGGATCCCATCGGGGTCATCCCAGTGGATTCCGTCTTCTCGCCCGTGACCAATGTGACCTTCAAGGTCGAGTACACTCGCGTCGGACAGCGTACCGACTTCGACAAGCTGACGCTGATGGTCCGCACCGACGGGAGCCTCAAGCCCGACGAAATTGTCAGCCAGGGGGCACGGATACTGATAGAGCACGTCAGCCTGCTCGCGAACCTGGCGGAGGAGGCCGGACTCATTGACGTCTTCGAGCCGACAGAGGCAGTCGCCGCCGCCGGCCTGGACACAAGCATCAGCGAGCTCGACCTGAACGTTCGGGCTTACAACTGCCTGCAACGCGCGAAGATCGAAACGCTCGCGGACCTGGTCAGCCACCCCGAGGAGGAGCTGCTGGGGATAAGAAACCTGGGCGCCAAGACCGTGGAGCTCATCAAAGAAAAACTGCAGGCTCGCGGCCTGTCACTCAAGTCACCGGAGTAGGGTTGGTGAATTAGATGCCTAGACCGAAAAAAGGACCAAGACTGGGCGGTAGCGCGTCGCACCAGAAGGCGATACTCTCGAACCTCGCGCGCGAGGTCATCATACATGGGAGGATCACTACGACTGAGACCCGGGCCAAAATGGCGAAGCCGGTCGTCGAGCGGCTCGTCACCTACGGTAAGAAGGGCGACGTTGCGGCGCGCCGCGAGGCGCTCAAGGTCATCAACGACCGCGATGTGGTGCACCGCCTTTTCGCCGAGGTCGCCCCGCGATATCTCGACCGCAACGGCGGCTACACCCGCATCCTCAAGCTCGGCCCTCGCCAGGGTGACAACGCCCCCATGGTCATCCTCGAGCTCCTCTAGGGGGCCTGGGATACCAAGCAAACGAGGGTCAAACACCGCTTTGCGCGATTATTTCTTGAGCCGTGTCTCTCAAGGCCCGTACGCAGAGGTCAACTATCGCTTTCATCCACCGTAGATCGAGTGTGAAGTGGGGATTGACCGGTGGGTCGAGGAACTTGCCTAATCTTGCTTGCGCTAATATGATTTGTTGTCGGTGTTTTTTGGGAAGTGGCACTATCGATTCAAGGGGTGAACCGGCATGGCATTGTCTTATGAGTGGACTCCCGAGGAACAGAGGGAATACTCCCTGGCGAAGCTCTTCAAGTACATCAAAGATTACGTGTACCCGTATCATCCGTACTACAGGAAGGTCTTCAAAGAGAACAATATCGATCCCGACAAGCTCAGGTCATACGACGACCTGCGCCGGATTCCGATCACCACAAAAGAGGACACCGCCGCAGACCAGAAGGCATTTATCCTCCAGCCCAAGCTGGAGGGCTCGACTTACGATATCGAGGAGCTGTCCCGCACCAAGGAGCTCGGCTACGTCTGGAAGACTCTGACCACCAAGTACCTGCGCGACGTCTACGGCCAGCCACGGTCTTTCATGGACAGGGTGAAGCAGACCGCAGCCGGTGAGTGGAACCCGATACACTTCCACATGAGCGGTGGGACCACCGGCCTCCCGAGCATGGCTACATACACATACCACGACATCAAGAACGTCATGCCGCATATCGCGTCGATGCTGTACCTGTTTGGCTGGGAGCCCACGATGAGGGGCTTCAACATGTTCCCGGCGCTGCCGCACCTGGCGTATTTCCAGGTGTGCTTCGCGGAGTTCATGGTCGACAACGGCCTCAGTATGTTCCACACTTGTGGCGGCAAGGCTATCCCAACGGAGAAGCAGGTCGTCATAGCGGGCATAATGCCTTTTGATATGTACATCGCCATTCCGTCTTACATGACCTACTGGCTCAAGACCGCCGCGCAGATGATCGAGATGGGCGTGCCGAAGCCCGACCCGGTCAAGTACGCGGTTATGGCCGCGGAGCCGCTCTCGGACGAGTACAGGGACAAGCTCAAGGAGCAGTTCGCCACGATCGGCTCCCCCGACGTCAAGATCATCGAGGGTTACGGGTCGACCGAGCTTCGCGCGGCGTTCTTCGAGTGCGGCGAAAAGACAAAGATGCACCTCAACCCCGAGTTCTACTTCTGGGAGGTCCTCGACCCGGAGACCAAGGAACCGGTCAAGAACTGGGGAGATCCGGGCGTGCTCTGCTTTAGCCACATCGACTGGCGTGGAACCGTGTACTTGCGTTACTGGATGGGCGATCTGATCCAGGGAGGCGTAACCTGGGAGAAGTGCAAGCACTGCGGCCTGACACTTCCGATCCTCAGGCCACCTATCGGGAGGGCGACAAGGGACTTCACCAAGATCAAGGGCGCCCGCGTGCCGCTGATGAACTTCCAGAACGCCATACGGCGTGTGGATGGGGTCGACTCTTTCCAGGTCATTATCACCAAGGAAGACCCGGAGGATGTCGCGAGCCGGGACCGAGTCATCGTCTACGCGGCCGTTAAGGAAGGCACAGACGAGGATACCGCCAAATCCAACATCACCAAGCAGGTCAAGATAGACACCGAGATTTCACCCGACGAGATCCATGTCGAATCCCCGGACAAGATAGAAAAACGCCTGTTCGAGCGCAACGGCTTGAAAGCCGACTGGGTAGTCGACAACAGGCCTCTGCACTTATAAGCCACTGGCCTGATCACAAAGAAACGCGGGGTCACATGATCATGGGTGGCCCCGCTCCCTTTGGTCTCCTCCCGCTTGAGCCTTGGTCGTTATGCCAGCTTCTCCGTGATGTCAATAGTCCAGATGGTGTGGGTGGGACGGATCGATGGTACTTGACTAAGCGCTGGAGGCCGATATAGATTTGAGTAGTACTATTAATCAGGATGATGATTTTTAGGCCGGTCTCTAACTAAAAAGGACGGCAACTTACGCCGAGTAGAAAATACCTGTTTAGTTAGCGCCTGGCCTTTCTATTTCTCCCGAGAAGCAATCATCGCGAAAACTGGAGGGTTACTCGTTCTCGAGCTCCCAGGAGGGCGGTGGGATGGGCTTGGTGGAGGATTTCTTCTTCTTCAGGTTGCCGAAAAGCGCGCGAGGCATTGTTACCGCGATGAGCCCTATACAGAGAAGGACCGGCAGGCCCGTCTGGAATACGCTTGACTTGAGGAACGACACCATCACGTCCGCGCCGGAGAGGGCCGAGCCCAGCCCGGTCCTAACGGTCGAGGTCATCACCGAGAGCGCATCGATCTGCACTTGTGCTTCCTGGACCCCTCCCAGTGACACGTCCAGGTTCCTGGTGATGCCCGCGCGATGGTCGGCGATCATCCTGTTGAGCTTCTTTAGCCCTTTACCGATGAAGAACAGCAACACGATCAAGATGATACCGAAAAGGATTATCGCCAGCGCGCCGATGACCTCGAATATCTTTGCTACCAACATCAGCCCCTTGCTCGTGCCGGTTTCCGGTACAGACAAACAATATATAAGAAAACATGCAACAGGGCAAAGGGGCTCGCGCAACAACCTGGATGAGCGACCGATGCGGCGGGCTGTGAAATAATCGCTGCGTCCGACGTGACCCACTCCGCCCCATCTACTCTATAATTATCTGTAAGATGGATGAAAAAATGCACGACATTCAGAAAACCGTCCCGGAACAGGTCGCAAATGACCTGAAGCAACTACGGCATGCCATGGCCCAATTCCTCCGGGAGAACAAGGATTCGCTTATCACCGGGATCGGTGAACTAATCAAAACGCAGATCCCGAACTACGAAACGTTCCCCGCCGAAGTCTTCGCCGATGTACGCCAGTCATTCCGTGACTTCGTACAGCTATACATGGACTACTTCGAGGCTGCCGAGCTCCCCATCAAGTTTATTAAGAGTCTCGCCACGGACGTCGGGAGGAAGCGCGTCGGGCAGGGGATGCGCCTCGATGAGATTATCAGCTCGTTCGATCAGGGGGAAACTTTTGTATGGAACGCGGCGACCCGGGCGCTGCTGCCGGCGGGGTACTCCAGCCAGGCATGGGTGGAATTCGCCAACATGCGCGACCGGTTTAACAAGAACGTCAGGCACTACATGCGGCGCGCCTACGTGACCGAAGAGCAATCCGCCACAGAGCGGCAGCTCCAGGAGTTCCGCGCGCTGGCTAATCTCGGCCAGACAATAGTCTCCAGCGTGGACCTCGAGAAGGTGCTCGGGCAGGTCCTCGAGGTAACGACCAGCCTCATGGCGACCAAGATGGGCGCCGTCCTGCTACTCGAACCCGATAAGAAGAACCTGGAAGCGGTGGTGGAAATAGGGTTGGCCCGCTCCTGGTCATCGCATGAGAAGATGCCTGTGAATAACAGCCTGGCCGGCGTCGCGCTCCAGAGGCACGAGCCGGTACTTGCAAGAGACGACGAGCTGGCGGGTTTCGAGCTTCCTCGGCCGGCGGCGGGGCGTAAGATACGATCGGCCCTGTCCATACCGATTACGGTAGACGATGAAGCGATTGGCGTAATCGAGCTTTACGACACCACCCCACGGTCGTATACCGACCTGGAGATAACGATGCTGAAGACGTTCGGTCCGCAGGCGGGCGTCGCAATAAAGAACGCGAGGCTCTTCCGCGAGGAACAGAAGCGCCGAAGGCAGGCGATACTTCTCACCGAGGTGGCGCAGGCGATAAGCGAGACTCGCGACCTGGACGAGCTGCTCGGGATGATCGCGGAGAAAGCCGCCATAGCGCTGGGGGTGGACCGGTGCTCGCTCTACTTCTATGAGCCCGAGGCCAACGCTCTGACCTTTATGGCGGGCTATGGTCGCAGCACGCTGCAGGTCTGGTTGCTAAACCAGTTTCACCTCCCGATGACTGAGTCGGGACAGGCTACCGCGAGGGCGCTTCGCACGAGGGAGCCGGTGCTCGCGGAGGGCGTGAGTGATGAGCTCAGCCTGGAGTCAAGGATATTCAGAGGGCCGGGGGTCCGGTCTTACCTGCAGGTTCCGCTTGTGGTCAAGGATGACCTCATTGGACTGATGAGCCTCGATTTCACCTCCAGCGAGGTCAAGTTCTCGGAGGACGACATCGCCCTCGCGGATTTGCTGGCGCGCCAGGC
>PMDX01000164.1 GCA_003154635.1 Actinomycetota bacterium
TGGCGCCCGAGCACCCGCTGGTCGATCGGCTCGTCCAGGGAAGCCCGGAGCGCGAAGCCGAGGTGAAAGCTTTCCGTGAGAGGATGAGTGGTCGCACGGAGTTCGAGCGCACCGCGCTCGAGGAGGAGAAAGACGGTGTATTCCTCGGAGATTACGTAATCAATCCCGTCAACGGCGAGCGCGNNTACGGCACCGGCGCGGTCATGGCGGTGCCGGCACACGACCAGAGGGACTTCGAGTTCGCGCGCAAGTACGATCTGCCGATCCGCGTGGTAATAGAGCCGCCCGATGGAAAGCTCGTCGCCGAAGAGATGGCCGAGGCTTACGAGGCCGAGGGTACGATGGTCGAATCGGGCGGATTCGACGGCACGCCCAACGTGCAAGGCAAAGAAGACGTCTGCGATCAACTCGAGAAGAAAGGGTGGGGCGCGCGCGCCATAAACTACAGGATCCGCGACTGGCTGGTTTCCAGGCAGCGCTACTGGGGAGCCCCGATACCGATAGTATACTGCGACAACTGTGGAACGGTTCCGGTTCCAGAGGGGGACCTGCCGGTGCTCCTTCCCGAGGATCTCCCGCTTGCCGAGGGAGGCAAGTCTCCGCTTCCCCTCTCG
Organism: Actinomycetota bacterium; assembly: GCA_003154635.1. Taxonomy (GTDB): domain Bacteria; phylum Actinomycetota; class Geothermincolia; order Fen-727; family Anoxymicrobiaceae; genus FEN-727. The sequence goes on from PMDX01000164.1 coordinate 615, forward strand.
AAATCGTTCTACGAGACCGAATGCCCGAAGTGCGGCGGGCCCGCGAAGCGCGAGACCGACACGATGGACACATTCGTAGACTCTTCGTGGTACTACTTCCGCTACGTAAGCCCGCACTACTCCGAAGCGCCTTTTGATGCTGAGGAGATGAAATACTGGATGCCGGTCGACAAGTATATCGGCGGTATCGAGCACGCTATCCTGCATCTTCTCTATTCTCGGTTCTTCACAAAGGTGATCGCCGATCTCGGGCTCATCGATTTCGACGAGCCGTTCATCAACCTCCTTTGCCAGGGGATGATAACCAAGGACGGCGCGAAGATGTCCAAGTCCAAGGGCAACGTCGTCACGCCCGGCGATTTCATAGATCGACTGGGGGCCGACACGCTAAGGCTGTACGTGTTGTTCATGGGTCCACCCGAGCTGGGCAAGGACTGGAGCGACCAGGGGGTCGAAGGAGCGCACAGGTTCCTGGGCCGCGTTTGGAGGATGGTATTTGAGAGGTACCTGCCACTCGTGGAGCAAGGCGAGGGAAGCGAGGTCGGTTTCGATACGGGCAAAGGTCGCCATCGCGAGATGCGCAGCCTCACGCATAGGACCATTGCCTACGTCACCCGCGACATCGAGGAATTCGCTTTCAACACTGCCGTTAGCTTCATCATGGAACTGGTCAACGGCATATACCACTATGTTTCGGAGCCCGAGGTCGACCTGGAAATACTCCGAGAAGCCGTAACAGCGGTGCTGAGCCTTCTTGCGCCGTTCGCGCCATTTCTCAGTGAGGAGCTCTGGAGCGTCCTCGATCTGGAGGGAAGCGTCCATGCGGCCGCCTGGCCAGGATTCGACGAGGAGCTTGCTAAGCCCGAGGAAGTGACCCTCGTGGTCCAGGTCAACGGCAAGGTCCGTGACAAGCTGACCGTTCCGGCCGATATCGCAGATGACGATATGAGAGAGCGAGCCCTCGCTTGCGAGAATACCCGCAAGTTCATCGCTGACAAGCATATCCGCAAAGTCATCATCGTCCCAGGCAAACTCGTCAACATCGTCGTCTGAAGGTCTCAGGATCCCTTTTTCCACTTGGCATACCATCTGACAGAACCGCTGATTGAAAATGAATCCTGGGGTAAGATTCGACCCAATCATTTCAGAGATATTTCAGTGATGGCACATTGATATGCTTGTATTGGTGTGATAAGATAACGAAGCAATGCAGGCAAACAGTAAATTACGCTCAAGAGTGGGGGCTTCGCTAAGATCTCTCTCCGGTGCGGCTTCTGTTTTAACAAGAGCTCAGGTCGTTACAGTAATTGCGCTTATCGTGTTACTGGGAACCGGGGCGTTGATGACGCTCGCTCGAGCCAGGCCGTCGATGGTGAGAGTGCTCGATAAATCAGTTTCACCGTCGAGTGAACCGACCGCAAGAACGCTCACCGTACATGTTGCCGGTGCGGTAAACAACCCTGGGTTATACAAGCTTAACGAAGGTTCGCGTGTTGCGGATGCTCTCGGAAGAGCTGGCGGGCCTGCGCAGGGCGCGATACTGGACGACATCAACCTTGCCGCGCGCCTGACCGACGGTGAGAAGGTCATGGTACCGAGACAGACTGTTCCCGCTGATCTCCCTGCGGCCGAGGCCACTGGTGGGACGGGCTCGACTTCCTCGGTACGAGTGAATATTAACACCGCTTCAGAAGCGCAGCTCGATGCGCTTCCCGGCGTAGGCCCTGCGCTTGCAACACGAATCGTGCAATATCGCGAAAAGAACGGCACGTTCTCGTCGGTTGATGAGCTCGATAACGTGTCGGGCATAGGTCCGAGCAAGCTCGATTCGCTAAAAGACCTGGTAACGATCTAAGTTGCGTGGCACGTTATATATCAGTTGTCTCGGGTGCATGGCGCTGGGTATCGTGCTCGGGCGTTTTGCTTCATCCTGGCTCTTCCTGTTCGCACTCTGCCTGATGGCGGTCTCACTACTCGTG
>PMDX01000152.1:0-4712 GCA_003154635.1 Actinomycetota bacterium
CAACGACAGCGGCTATGAATCTCAGGTAGTCATCAAACGAGGTGGGATGCCAATCCAGGTCCTTCTTCAGGTTCTCAGTGGCGATCTGGGCCAGCTTGATGAAGTTCTCGGATTTCATGAGAGGCTTCATCAGGGCAGTGTTATCCAAGGGAATGATGAGCCCATCGGTGAATGCGACCAACCGGAACCGCTCTGGATCGAGCCCCGGGGGTAGGATGGGTCTGCTCAGACCGAGTTCACCGATCAACTCTATCCCGGCCAAGTCCATCACCGGGTGGTATAGCGCGGGCTCATCGGCCTTCGACGCGTTGTAGGCGTCTTGCAGTTGAGCCTTGTTCTCATCGGTGACGGCCGAGTCGGCAAAGTCATACAGCTCGCGAAACATAGGGATCAGCTTGCTGGTCTTGCCGAGAGAGGTGTGGGGTTTGGGAAGGTCAAGCCCGTGGATCTCGGGCGGGAATGGCGGCGCCTGGCCGAGCGCGTCGTTCCAGTAGAAAGGATCCATGATGTGTGCGTGGTGGTCGATTATCTTGATGGCATTGATCTCAGCTTTCAGGTCCATGGCGCGCTCCCTCGCTCGGATGGTGTTCCTGATTCTTCCATTGCATACCGGGCCGCCGATTCTCCGGCGGTGCGGCCCGAGTTGATGGCAAAACCGAACGTGCTGCCCGGCAAGAGGACGTTATAGGTCTCGCACTCCCAGCCCCCAGTGTCGTTTCCTGCGGCATAGAGGCCCGGTATGGGAATCTCCTGGGCGCCAAGGACCTCCATGCGCTCGTTGATCCTGACGCCCCCCATCGTGGTGAGAAGCACGATGTTGCATCTGAGTGCGTAGTAGGGGGGAGTACGCAAGGCCTGGAGATAGATCCGCTCCTTGGCGAAGACAGGGTCGTGACCGTCGTCGCAGAATGCGTTGTACTCCTGCACTGTTGCCCGAAGCACCTGCGGATCGGTCCCCATCCAGCGGGCGATGTCCTCGAGACTCTCCGAAACCCTCACGAGAGGCGTGCCCTGCCGAACAGGTGCGCCGTACACCGCCTGAGTCGGGCAGTTCACCTCGCAGGCCCGGCAGTACTTGCAGTCGGCCATGGTGACAACTGGCCGACTCCCGCACATCATGCATCTCTCCGACTCCATCTTCGCCATGACGTCGTCAAAGCCGAGCTTCACTTCTCCGAAATCGGCGATCGTCTCGGTCACCGGGCGGGCGGGCGTTTCGATCCTAGCCATCGGGGTCATCCGTTCGCGCGGTGGGTTCTTCATCTTCTCCGGCGGGGCAGAGGCTCTATGTTCTCGGTCTTCTCCCCGGAGGTAGCGGTCGATGGATTGGGCCGCCCTCCTACCGTCGGCGATAGCCTTCACGACCGACGCTGTACCGCCAGTGGCGTCGCCCCCGGCGAAGACAGCCTTCCGCCTCGTTTCCAGGGTACCACTGTCGATTGTGACCGTCCCGTCGGTCCCGATCATCATTGGGTCGGGTACCAACGACGGAGTGACGGCCTGTCCGATAGCGAACACGACGGTGTCCGCCTCGAGCCTCATGGTGCTCGCTTCGTCGTAGGAAGGATTGAAGCAGCCCTCTGGGTCGGTCGCGCTGGCGCAACGGATGAGCTCGACACCGACCACCCGGCCGGCGTCCCCGAGGACGCGCTTCGGCCCCCAGCCTTCTTGGATGGCCACGCCCTCTGCTACCGCCTGGGCTATCTCTTCCTCGAGCGCGGGAACCTCAGGCCCGCTCTCAAGGCATACCATGCTCACTTCCTCCACCCCTAGCCGCAGCGCGACGAGCGCCACGTCCGCGGCCACGTTGCCTCCGCCGATCACGACCACCTTGCTGCCGATCTCGACCCGCTGTCCGAGGTTCAGGCTTCGCAGGAGGTCGAGGCCCCAGTGCACGCCCGCGAGCTCGATGCCATCGATGTCTATCCTCTTGCTCGACTGCGCGCCCCCGGCAAAGAAGATGGCGCCGAACTCCTGCTCGAGAGCATCCAGGGCGACGTCCCGACCGACCGCCTTGCCCAGGCGGAACTCGACGCCCATATTCCTGATGTAGCTGATCTGCTCATCAAGAATGTCGCGCGGCAGGCGATGCTCGGGAATACCCATCCTTAGCATGCCACCCGGCAAGGCCTCTGCTTCGAACACCGTCACCGGATAGCCCAGCCGTGCGAGGAAGTAGCTGCAGGAGAGACCGGCGGGCCCGGAGCCGATCACGGCTATCTTGGTCTCGCACTTCCGAGCCGCGGGCGTGGCCGTCCACCCGCGTCCGCTATCGGCCACGAACCGCTCGAGCGCGTTGATGTTGACCGGTTGATCCACCTCTTTGCGCGCGCATTGCGCTTCGCAGAAATGAGGACAGACACGGCCGGTCACGGCAGGAAGGGGTAGGGACTCCCGCAGAAGGGCGCTCGCCTCTTCCAGGAGGCCGTTCCGCAAGAGGTGGACATACGCGCGGACGTTGACCCCTGCCGGGCAGGCAGCGCTACAGGGTGAGATTCCTTGCCCAGCGGCATAAGAGGTTTCGAGCTGGATGGCGGTGTCTGGACAGGAATCAGCGCAGACACCGCAACCATTGCACAGGTCCTGTTTCACCTGGGCGACCGGCATCAGGCCTTTCGCTGCCAACTCGAGATCGCCGGGCAGGCTGGGAACCGGGGATGCGCCGCTTGGTCGCAGCGAACCTTGATACACCCGAACGAACCCATGCTCGACGATGCTGCTGACCATTTCCTGGTCGAGCAATACGTAGCACTGCTTGCCGGGCAGCCGCAGGATTGCGTTGATGCATTCGAAGTCTTCGAAGCAGGTCGCCTCATCGATGAAGCGTTCTCCTTTTTGACTGATCCAGATGGGGCCTGGCTCGCGGGCCAACACTCCCAACGATGAGATATTGCCGGGGAAGTTGGGACCGCTGCCTTGGACCCTCCCCAAGCCCTCAGTCGCCGCGCCGACGTCCGTCGTCATAGCAAGGCCGTCACCCATGTGCGGAAGTCCCGGCAGGGAGAAATCGTCGGTGTAGAAGTCGCAGTACTTCCTCAGCAGTTCACGGTTCCCCGCGAAGCCTCCGGTCGCGACAATCACGCTCGCCGCCCCAATCTCGAACCGGGTGCCGTGCATGGATAACGCCACCCCGCGCGCCCTGCCCGATTCGTCGAGGAGGATCTGCTCCACAGCCGCATCGCAGAGGATACGGACGCCACGAACTCGACACTCCTCGAGGAGGGCCTGCAGTATTTCCGGGCCTCCCCCGTCAGGGTTGTGGAACACGCGATGTCGTTGCCGGCACGAAAAGGGCGGTATCGAGTTGAACCTGACGCCCTTCTCCTCCAGCCAGCGGACTGTGTCTCCCGACTTATCGATAAATGCGCGAACGACCTTGCCGTTGAGACCCCAATGGGCATAGTCCATCGCGAGCCGGAACATCTCATCCTTCCGGATGTCGATGCCGTTTCGTCTCTGGGCCGGGCTCTCCACGGCAAAGATGCCCTCTGCCCAAGCAGCGTTACCGCCGACGATCCGGCGCTTCTCGACAACGACTACCCTGGCTCCCTCCTCNNGGCAGCCGCGGCCAGCCCGGCGCCGCCTGCGCCCACCACCACAACGCCGGTATCGATCCGCGCCACCAAGATCTCTCAGCTGAAGCGGGGGAACAGCGCCAGGGCATTGTCATGAATGATCTTCTGCTTCTGATCCTCGGTTATCTGTTCTGTGTTCATGATCATCTCTTTTTGATCTGCGCACTCGTTGGCGGGAGCGAACGGCCAGTCGGTTCCATAGACTAGGTGGGTGTCATCGGTGACATTGAGAAGGGGCCGCAATTGCTGCATGATCGAGGGACCGGCCGTGTCGTAGTAGAGGCTCCGGAAGCCGCCCAGCACATCAGCCCTGTCTTCGGGCTTTCTGGTGAGCTGAACGAGGCCATGTATCCGCGGAACCAAGATAGGCAAGACGCCTCCGGCATGAGGTATCACATATCTTATCTCGGGGTACCGGGTGACAACCCCGTTGACGACGAGGTTCGTCACGGCGCGGGCGGTATCGAAGAGGAATTCCATCATGGGAACGGGATAGCCGGTCAGCACGTTGGCCGGCACCGCACTCGGCATGCAGGGATGGATGTAGATCACGGCCTTGTAGTGGTTCAGACGTTCAAAAAGAGGCTCCAGCGTCGCGTCGCCGAGATAGATACCCTTCGTATTGGTCGTCAGTCTGACCCCATCGACTTTCAAATCGTGGTACGCGTGAGTAAGCTCTTCGAGAGCACCTGCGAGATCCGGCAAAGGCAAGGCGGCAAAATAGCCGAACTTATCGGGATACTCGCGGACGAGTTCGGCTCCCGCCTCGTTGATAGCCCGAAAGAGCGCCTTTGTCTTCTGATCTTCATCCAGATGGACGTCCGGCGAGGAGAGCGAGAGGACCGCGGCTGAGATGTCCATCTTCTCCATGTACTCAAGATGCAGTTGCGCATCCCACGGGGGAACGGGAAATCTGTCTCTTCCGACCAGGCCGGTGTCGATCAACGCCTGCCTATAAGCCGGCGGAATGATGTGGCCATGAACCTCGATGCTGGAAAAAACACCCATGCCAGGTCCTCCTTGCATGTCTAGCTTCCAGTTAGATCCACACTGAAACCCCGGGTTCCGCGACGGCTCGTTCAATTGGATGCCACGACTAGAGTGGCGACTGCCTGATTGTAGCGCTCGAGCATCTCA
>PMDX01000152.1:4721-4983 GCA_003154635.1 Actinomycetota bacterium
AGCGTGGACATGATGCTCTCGGCCATGGCGTTATCGAACGCGGTCCCTGTCCTTCCCCGGCTGGGGGCGACGTCGGCGCGTTTCAGGCGCTCCGTGTACTCATAGGAGGCGTATTGGCTACCGTTGTCAGAGTGCGTCACCGTCTCTGCCACCTCGATCTCCCGGCATGTCGGCTCGACCCCGAAGCGATCACGATGCGCATCAATGAACGCGCTCACCTCGGACGGGGCTGGTCGAGTTCGCGGGCGAAAAACACGCTCGC
>PMDX01000297.1 GCA_003154635.1 Actinomycetota bacterium
TTCATGATGTTGGCCTTGTGAACGACCGTGAGCTTCTTGCGGTTGTTCGTCCGGACATACTCGAACGCGAAACGTACGATGCGCTCGGAGCCCTGCCTCGTGATGACCTTGATCGACTCTGCGACGTCAGGGGTCACCATGTGCTCGATACCGGCGTAGANNGTAGAGGTCGAGTTCCTTGCGGATGGCGACGTTGACGCTGCGGAAGCCGCTTCCGACCGGCGTCGTGATCGGACCCTTGTAGGCGATCTTGTTCTCACGTATGTTGTCCAGCACAGCCTCAGGAAGCGGGGTGCCATACTTCTCCATGACGTCCGCGCCCGCCTCCTGCCAGTCCCATTCGATCTCAGCGCCCGCGGCCTCCAGAACCTTGAGCGCCGCGTCCACGAGCGAAGGTCCGACCCCGTCTCCGGGAATGAGTGTTACTCGTCTCTTTGCCATGATGTCTTTTCCTTACCTGTTACGCGCTCTCACGCTTGAGCGTGAGGCGTCCATGTTTCTTCATGTACTCCACCATCCCACCTTCAGAGAGGATGTCGAGCATTACCTTCGGTAGCGGGCTGGAATTCAGCTCCAATCCCTTTGTGACGTCGCGAATGGCGCCGGCTTCGAGGTCGATCTCGAGCTCGTCACCCTCGGCGATGTCACTGGTATCGCAGACCAGCGCGGGTAGCCCGTTGTTTATGGAGTTGCGGAAGTATATCCGCGCGAACGAGCCTGCAAGGACCCCCGCGATCCCGGCGTGCTTGAGTGCCAGCGGCGCCTGCTCGCGCGACGACCCGCAGCCGAAGTTCTTACCCGCGACGATAAAGTCGCCTTTCTCGAGGCACTCGTAGAACCTGGGGTCGAGGTCCTCCATGACGTGACAGGCCAGCTCGTCCATATCGAGCGTCTTGAACTTGTGGCGCCCGGAGATGATGTAATCGGTGTTTATGTCGTCACCGAACCTGTGTGCTTTTCCCTTTATGACCATCTCAAATCCTTATCATTACCGGCGCTTCTTGTAGCTTCAGCCGTTATAGCGCCTCGGGTCGGCGATCTTTCCCTCGATACAGCTCGCAGCGACCGTAGCCGGCGAGGCCAGGTAGATGAAAGCCTCTGGGTTGCCCATGCGGCCCTTGAAATTNNTCGCCCGGCACTCCCTGGTGCGTCCCGACGCATGAAGCGCATCCCGGGCAGAGCACGGAGCCACCGGCCTCGGTAAATACTTCGATGAGCCCCTCCCGGAGTGCCATGAGCATGACCTCGCGAGAAGCGGGCGCTACTATGAGCCTCACTCCCGGAGCTACCTTCTCGCCCTTGAGTATTCCGGCCGCGGCGCGAAGGTCCTCGAGTCTGCCGTTCGTGCACGTACCGATGAGCCCCTCGGCCACGGGAGTACCCTCGACCTCCCCCACCGGTACAACGTTATCGACGGTGTGGGGTTTTGCGATCTGTGGCTCCAGGCTGGTCACATCGAACTCAAGGTCGCTGGCATACACCGCGTCTGAATCAGCCCGGACGGGCTGGAACTCGGCTTTTGTCCTTCCCTTGAAGAACTCAAGAGTCTTTTCGTCGGCTTCCATGAGGCCCACCTTTGCCCCCATCTCGACAGCAAGGTTGCTGATCGTCAACCTGCCGTCCAGGCTGAGATCCGATATCGCCGGCCCGCCTATCTCGAGCGCCATATACGTGGCACCGTCAGCCGTTATGCCGCCCACCATCATGAGGGCGATATCTTTTGACCAGACCCCCTCGGGAAGCTTGCCGGTCACGGTCACCTTTGCGGTCTCGGGAACCCTGAACCATAGTGAACCGGACATCATGCCGGCCGCCATATCGGTCGAGCCGACCCCGGTCGCGAAAGCGTTGACAGCACCGTACGTGCAAGTATGGGAGTCAGCCCCGATAACCAGGCTGCCGGGCACTACATGAGCCTTGTCGAGCATCACCTGGTGGCATACGCCCTCGCCGACGTCGTTCAACTCGAGCCCGTGCTCGGAAGCGAAACGGCGCATGATATCGTGCAATTGGGACACCGACCTGAGTGGGCTCGGTGCGTTATGGTCTATGCAGAGCGCGACTCGCTCCGGGCGCGCGACCTCATCGTGCCCCATACCCTCGAACGAGCGGATGGCAAGGGGCGCTGTCCCGTCCTGTGCCATCATATAGTCCAGCTCGGCGATCACTATCTCGCCGGCATTTGCATCGGCGCCTGAATGCGAGCTCAGGATCTTCTCGGAAATGGTCTTTCCCACGCTTAAATTCCTCCAATAACCATTGTTCCCCTCTAAGGCCCCGGAGGACCCCGATGGGGAACGATTTGAAATTTAATTGTATTTGTTTTGCTGGATTTTGAAAAGTTTTCCTGCCTTTGTTCGCGAATTTGCGCGATTTTCAAGGTGAAGTCCAGCTTATTGGAGCGCGCCAGTCGCCCGCGGTCAGGTCAACGGTACCCTTCAGCACTCCAGCAGGATCGTACCGCTTGACCGAAGCATGCGACAGGCTGTCGGCCCCGGGACCCCCGGATTTGACCAGCACGGCGAACTCACCCGACTTCGGAGACGTGGAGATGCTCGTGAACCAGGTGTCTTCGGTTGGCGCCATAAGGGGGTCCACCGACGAAGCCCCACTGGCGCTCAACTTTACGAGGTAGATCGCTGTAACCGTTTTCGCTCCGGTCCTTTCGGTGATGAGTACCGCTATCGACTCCTCGCTCAGCCATGTGAACGAATCTATCTTGCCTTTGATGACCCGGCCCTGCGAATCCCTTGTGAACCCTGCCTCCAGGACGGCCCGTTGCGTGATCTTCTTGTCACCTCGACCCGTCGCCAGGCCGGTCACAACGTTTATCCTTCCGTTTTCCGCGTATGCCAGGCGACCGTCCTTCGGAGAGAACGTAGCGTAACTCACAGCAGATGGCATCTTGACCTCGCCGGTTCCCTCAGGACCCTTGAACGGAAACTCGATCACCGCGCCGCTCTTGATATCCACCAGCCACATCCGCCCACCCGAAGTGAACCAGATCTGGTTGTGTTGCCGGACAAAACCTATCTCATCTATCTTCTGCGGCTTTTCGCCCGGAACAACCCACTCGGCCTGAAGCCGGCCGCTGTACGCGCTCCTGCTCTGCACGGTTACCTTGTCAACCTTCCCGCCGGTCTTGTGGAACCACCCCACGGCCACCTCTTCCCTGCTTTCGGATATCGCCCATGACGTATACCCTTCGTCGGGAGCCGGCCTCGTAATGAGCTCGTGCGTGGCCCCTCCTCCAAGCGGCACGACGGATATGCCGCCGGACCTGCCGACCAGGGTCTCCGCGTTTTGAAGTTTCCCGGGCAGAATGTGCGGCACTATGAAAGCAGACAGCACGAGTGCAGCGAGCATCACCGTGAGATAGGCGATCGTACGTGGCTGCGGGCGCCACCCCTTGCTCCGCTCCACGTATTTCTTTGCCTGGTCGACACGTATCTCTACGCGTTTCTCTACCTTGGATTGGGCCATGCAAGTATTATATTCTCTATATCGTCGGCGGTTGACATGGTTATTTGTTTGAAATCGGATTGTCCATTTGGTATATTTCCGTTCAGGCCAACAAGGAGGGAAAAGATGGAGAATTACCCCGAGGACGTAAAGTACCACAAAGAACATATGTGGGTGCGGTCGGATGGCACCATTGGAATAAGCTTTTTCGCTCAGGACCAACTAGGCGAGATAGTCTTCATCGAGGTACCCGAGGCGGGTGCTGAGATAGAGGCGGGAGAAGCTTTCGGCGAGATCGAGTCGCGCAAGTCGGTNNACGCTCCCGAGACGATCAACGAGGAGCCCTTCGGCAAGGGCTGGATCGCGGTAGTCGACTTCAGCGACCCGAAAGAGATGGACAACCTTCTCTCCGCTGCCGAGTACAAAGAGCTGGTCTCCGGCGAAGAAGCTCCCTAATACGAGCAGCTCGGTTTAAACTACATAAATGAAAAGGCGGGCATCATGTCCGCCTTTTTTCTTTCCCACTTCGAAGCCTTCCATTCTTGAA
>PMDX01000114.1 GCA_003154635.1 Actinomycetota bacterium
TACTTACAAGAGCCTGTCTTCCACCCGGAGGTCCTCCCGGTTCCGGTATTGCATCCGGTTTTGCATCCGGCATTGCATCCGGAGTTGTTACCCGGGTTGCAACCAAAGTGCGACCACCAGATGTGGTTGTTGCACAGGCAGTTAGACCAGTTGAAGAAACAACACTGCTGTTTCTGTGCGTTGAAAAAGTCCAGGCCCGTTGCCTGCTGCCCCATAGGAAGATCTCCGTCTATCGTGATGGGCGCCGTAGCTTCCCAGCCGCTGGGCACCACTTCCGAAACGCTGTACGTCCCATAATTGAGATTGGTGAACGAGTAGCTGCCGTCGTCCGCCGTTACAGTCTTCCTGGTAAACGTTGCCCCGCTTGCCGCCTCTTTTCCCGTAAGAGTTATAGCAACACCTTTGAGCCCTTGTTCTCCAGCGTCGAGCTTCCCGTTGCGGTTCTTGTCGTTGTACTTGTGTCCGGTGATCGACGAGTAGCGAGCGACAGAGAACGCCCTGTTCGCGGGGTCCGAAGCCTCAGGATAGAAGTACCTCCAGAAGCACCAGAAATGTCCATCCTGGTTCGCCCATACGCGGCCGATCCTCACGTTGCCCGAAGGCCCACCCGTTATGAAGTAGCCCGAAGGAGCAACTATCTCGATCATGTAATCGACGTAAGCCTTATCCCCGTTGCGAAGAGGGAGCTGGTTCCAGCCGACCCACCCGTGGGCGTAGCCCGCCGGAGGCGCCTGGTAGACGCCGAACATCCCGTATGCGCCGGGGCCGGAAACCTTTGAGCTTATGAACGTCCTGGTACCGTCGTCCTCGATCTTGTAAAGATTTGCGGTCACGCCGTCGACGTAGACAAGCGGACTCTCGTCGGCGATCCCGTTTTGATTTGCAGTATCATCCCAGATCAAGGCTTCGACCACACCGTAGCTGTCGGTCTGGGTATCCTGCCCGGTCTGTGGCTGAGTCGCGGCAGGCTGGCTCGTGACTGTCTGCGAGGTGCCCTCGGCGAGTGCCATCCCCATCACCATCAAACATGAACCGACCGCCAAGGCAAGAACCAGTAAACAGATAACTCCCCGTCTCACACATACCTCCCGTTAAAAAAAGAACCCGATCAAGTATTGATCGGGCCGGTTTCACCACTCGCTCGCCGCGGGCCAGGTGACCAAATTACAACCCGCGGGTCACAGCATCCCTCTCGGTTCCTACTCGGAGCTGATAGGGCCTCAAGCACAACATCGTTGAAAGATCTTCAGATCGATCAGCACCAAGAACAAGAAACTGTATGCTCCCCTTCTTTCAATATGACGTGCTTCCTCTCTATAAATATGCTATTTTTAGGATAATTTCAACAGGAATGAAGGTTTTTCACCCGTTTGGGCGACACGGAATAATGTCTGAATAATCGCAAGAATCGACACCTGAAAACCGTTGCAGGTTCGTCAAACGTCTAGCCTTCGTTACCGAGAGGTCGGTTCTTACGATTCTCGGGCCCTTGATCAGGAAGGCGTTCTCGATGACGCCTTTGGCACAAACGCTTCAAATCTTATCTGCCGGCCCCCCGCCCTCAAGAGGTTCCACTCTATAACTTCTGTTATCATATTTATTGCCGAAACAAGGAAAGCTCGCATACCGGACTGGGGGTCGTAATGGACGTCAAGCGCCCGAATTCCGCCCGGAGAAGCAAGGCGCCGCGCGCTCGCTTTACCTTTCAGATGGCCGTCATGGTCACCCTTGTTGTCCTCTTAACGCTGATTGCCTGCCAGACGCAAGGCCTGGCGGCCACGACCCGGACGGCGGGGATTCAACCTCCCGACGGACTGGAGGTCTTTCCACGCCAGGAAGACCGCGGCCTGCGCATCACACTCTCCTGGAACCATCGCGCGGAATGCGCGGGATACAAGGTGTATCGATCGGGGAAAGTGGACGGCTCCTACGTATATGTGGGCGGGGTTTCGGCCTCCACCATGGAAGCTTTTCCGTTCTTTCTGGACAACGACATCAAAGGCGGGATGACTTACTACTACCGCGTGGCCGCCCTTGACCAGAACTGGCGGGAAGGCCCGCAATCCGCGCCCGTGAAAGCGCGGTCCGAGAGATACAGGCGAGCCACGGCGGTGTCAAAGTCGATCGTGGTATCACTGGCCGACCAGCGCGTGTACTTCTTCGAGAACGGAGTCATCGTCAATATCCTGAGATGCAGCACCGGGGCTGGCGGGATCACCCCCACCGGCAGCTATCACATAATGGATCATCGCGGCACCGTCAGCGGATGCAACTACTGGATGGACTGGAAGCCGGACTACGGGATGCACTCCTGGCCGAGCTACCTAGGCGATTACGAGGAGAACCTCGGTGTGACCCCGCGGTCGCACGGTTGCATCCGGCTTCATCCACTGGAGGCCTACTGGCCGTATTACTGGGCCCCTGACGGCACGCCTCTCACGATAATCCCCGGCTCATACGGGCGGATGCCTCTCAAGGGAGCTCTCTGCTCGAATGGCGCTCCGGCTCCGTCAAAGACGTGGTACTTCGCCGAGGGTTTTATAGACTCCGAGTTCATCGAGTATCTCACGTTCTTCAATCCGGGGGCTTCGCCGGTCAATGCGCACACCACCTATTACCCCGAGGGCCATCCACAGGTAGTCGAGAATTACTTCCTTGCGCCCGGGGCGAGGTTCACGGTGTCGGTCAACAGGGTGAGCGGACTCCCTTACTCGTACGGCCACGGGATAAAAGTGGCGGCCGACGGCCCCGTGGTCGTCCAGCAGTCGGAGTATTTCAACATGGCAGGCAAGAGGGGTGGGACGTGCTATCTCGGCGCGACCGGCCCTTCAAAGACATGGTACTTCGCGGAGGGGTACACGGGTGCCCTCTTCAGCACGTACCTTCTCCTCTTCAACCCGAGCAAAAAGACTACCAAATGCCACGTTACTTACTATATCCGCGGCAGCCAGTCTTACTTCCACGACTTCACCATGCCCCCGGAAAGCCGCGGAACGACTCTTGTGAACGCGCTTCCAGGCTGCAACGGCAAAGAAATCTCAATCCGTGTTGATTCGAGCCAACCGGTGGTAGCCGCCCGGTCCGAGTATTACGACTGGACCGGTAACCCCAACGACGTCAACGGCGGTGACACGGTCACCGGTCAAACCAAGACGGCAAAGACGTGGTACCTCGCCGAAGGGTGTACCGGTAATTACTTCGATGAGTATATCCTCATGCT
>PMDX01000061.1 GCA_003154635.1 Actinomycetota bacterium
TGAAGATCGCCTCGGAGAGGTCTTTTCCGACCTTGTTCTCGTCGACGTCAAAAGCCGCTACGAACTTGACGTCGCTTACGTGGTAAGGCCCGATCTTGACGTGCATGAGGCCGGGAATCTTGTCCCCCTCGCACGCCCCCCTGTAATATTCGATCCCCTGGATCAGGGACGACGCACAGTTGCCGGACCCTACTATTGCTACCCTAACCTCTGCCATTGATCGCGTCCTCCTTGCCAAAACCCCACACAGGGCTTGTGTCCGCCTGTCAGACCGCCGAGACTTGCCCTTCAGCGGTCTCCACTTCGATATTGCGCTTGCCGGCCGCGCCATCGCGCTTTCGGATTGTCTCCCTTTCGTGTGCCATCAACCTGTCCAGCCACCTGATATCGCTCTTTGTCTGGTTGAACTTGTGCTTGAGCAGGCCGGTTCGGTATAGATCCTCGTCCTTGTTGACCGATCGGTACGCCTTGAACTTCGCCAACTGCTCGGTGAGGTAGTTGCGCCTCATCTCGAGCAGGTGCAGCCGCTTCTCCGGCTCGAGGTACTGGAAGAACGCCATCCTCAAGTCGAACTTCTCGGTATCGGCAAGAGCCGTATCGTTTATCTCCTCGCCCAACATGTTCATGAACGCCTTTTCGCCTCTGGGCGTGATGCGAAAGACGTTGCGGTTCCTGGTCTTTTCCTTGATCGAGTAGGCGCGCTCGATGGACCCGGATTTCTCGAGCCGTTTCAATGCTGGATACAGCGACCCGTAGCTGACCGTCCAGAAATGGCCAAGCATATACGAGAGTCGTTTCTTCAGCTCATATCCGTGCATGGGCCTCTCTTTCAGTAGCCCAAGAATCGCTAGTTCTAGCACCTTCGCACTGCCTTTCCGAGCACACGAGCGGTTAATGTATCAAATCGATATATTTTCCGCAAGTATATATCGATTCGATATATTGTGCAAGTGTATTGCCGAATTCTGAAGGGATGGTTCGGTTGCGTTAACGCGCGAAGTGTTCGAGATAGCCCTCGATGTACGCCCTGACTGCGTCCGAGGGGCTATAGATGCCGAAGTGGCCTTCGCAGAGGACATCGGCGTCAAGTGCAAGCAGCTTGTCCATGGAGTGGCGCCACTCCTTGATATCGGAGCCGAAGTCCGGGTGGAACGGGCCGTGTATGTCCTGGCCGAAGAGAACCCGCGTCTTGTCGATATCGGTGTAGGCGGAGATAGAGCCCGGCGTATGTCCGGGCGTATGGAGCGTCCGCAGGACGAGGTCCCCGACGACGATCTCCTCCCCGTCCAGCTCCAGCTTGCGGTCAATGGCAATCGGGTCGAGCCGGACTCCGTAGAGGAAAGCCGCTGTCATCAGGCGGTCTCCCGCCTCGAGTGGAGCGGAGTCCTTTTCGTGCGCCACGATATCGACGCCGTACTCGACCCTGAAAAGTGAAGCCGCCCCGACGTGGTCGATGTGACAGTGTGTGAGGAGCAAGGTGTCGATCCGCTCGGGCTCGAAGCCGACCCGGATTATGTTTGCGACGATAGACTTGTAACCGGGGCCGCAGCCGCTATCGATGAGGCAGAGCGGCCCGTCTCCATCGAGCAGGTATACGCAGCAGTCCTGCCCGGAAGAGAGATCCGGACCTCCGACCTGATAGACCCGGTCGCATATCTTGAATGGGCTTTTCTCAGAACGCAGTGTACACCTCGATTCGAAACCGGTCACGGAGAAGTCTATCGCAGGCTACGTTCACCCGCATCATCAGGTGGGAACAGCACATGCCGGTTAGATGTAAAATCCGATAGACTCTACTGGTCGAAGCCATTTTAGTCGATTATCAATGGTGATATGGACCTGATCGAAGCTCAGAAAAAAGCAAAGGCCCTCGTCTCGAACGTGGAGACCGTGATCAAGGGCAAGAGACAGACCGTCGAGCTGGCAGTGATTGCCTTGATCTGCAGCGGACAGCTCTTGATCGAGGACGTTCCCGGCGTGGGCAAGACAATGCTTGCCCGGGCTCTCGCCAAGTCTATCGACGCCTCGTTCCAGCGCATACAATTTACCCCCGACCTCCTGCCTTCAGATATCACGGGGGTCTCGATCTTCAACCAGAAGACCGGCGAATTCGAGTTTAAGCCGGGGCCGATCTTCGCGAACATCGTCCTCATCGATGAGATCAACCGTACGACCCCGAGGACCCAGTCAAGCCTGCTGGAGTCGATGGAGGAACACCAGGTCAGCGTCGACAGCCGCACGTATGAGTTGCCCGAGCCTTTCTTCGTAATGGCGACCCAGAACCCGGTGGAGTTCTACGGGACCTATCCTCTGCCGGAGGGACAGAGGGACAGGTTCCTGATAGCTGTCGGGCTGGGTTACCCGTCGCTGGAGACAGAGAAGGAGATCGCCGCCGACCAGATGCTCAGACACCCGATCGAATCGCTCGAGCCCGTCCTGTCAGTGAGTGACGTCCGCGAGCTCCAGTCGGCGGTCAGGCACGTACACGTCGACGCCGACCTGCTGGATTACGCTGTCTCGATAGTGCACGCGACGCGTAACCACAGCTCGCTGCTCCTCGGCGCGAGCCCGCGCGGAAGCCTGGCCCTTGTTCGCACCGCACAGGCTTCCGCGATGTTGGACGGGCGAGATTTCGCGAGCCCTGACGACGTTAAGCAGATGGCATTGTGGGTGCTCCCGCACAGGTTTGTAACGCGAGAGCGCTCGCGCACTTCTCTGGGCGAAGCGTCCGCAGTGATGCGCGAGATACTCGACACGGTGCCGGTTCCCATCGAGGTCGGGGGTCTGCGGGAGGACAGGTGAAGCGCCGCGCGTTCGTCGTCACAATGGTTGGTCTCGCCCTGCTTCTCATTGCGGCGACGATTAGGTCCGGCTGGCTGTACTTGGTCGCGAGCCTCATGTTCTCCCTGGTCGTGCTCGGGTTCGCCTCAGGCTGGCTTGCGTCGAGAAAGCTCGAAATATCCCGGGAGTGCCATCCCGACGCCTTCGAGGGCGACGCCTTGCCCGTCAGGCTTCGCGTCGAAAACGGGGGCAGGCTGGCGCGGTACTTCCTGGTAATTCTGGACAACGCGTTCGAGGGCAAAAAACCGCGGGGCATGCTGGCGGCTGTCCGCCGGATGCGCGAAGAGCACCTGGATGCGATGCGTACCGGACATCCGGACGAGGGGTCGCCGGATGCGCGAGGGGGCGGACTACGCAATGCCACGATCGCTTTTGAGCGTATCGCACCCGGGGAATCGACCGAGGCGCACTACGAGCTGATAGCCCCGGCACGCGGGGTGTACGACGAGGCCAAGCTCGTCTTCAGCAGCGGTGGGATCTTCGGGATGGCACAGTTCACACGGAGGTCCGCCGTCAGCGCCCCGCTCGTCGTGTACCCGCGAGTCTCCCACCTCGAGTACTTCCCGTTCCGCCCACCCGCGAGCGCCGCTCCGATCGAGGCCCTTGAATGGGCGCGAAAGGGAACCGGACTGGACTATTACGGCGTCAGAGAATATACACAGGGTGATTCACTCAAGCATGTCCACTGGAGGTCCAGCGCCCGCCAGGGAAAGCTCATAGTCAAAGAGTACCAGCAGGAGTTCCGACCCTTCGCGGGCCTCGTCGTCGGGCTCGTCGAGCCCCGGTGCGGCGAGGACAGGGAGGACAGCCTCGAGGACGGCCTCAGGTGCGCGGCCTCGATACTGGATTACTACGCCGCGGTGGGAGTGGCGCCGGTCACGGTGCTGGCCTCCGGCGAAGAAGTAAGGGTAATCGAGGAGCCCGGCGTGTTCGGGGCGTTCGATGCGCTGGCCCGTTACGCTCCGCTCCGTCTCCCGGGCGGCGCCGAACGGCTGGCATTGGCACTCGACGAGGCGCAGGCTGTTCTCCCGGCAGGCAGCGCGCTGGCCGTGGTCACGAACGCCGACGTGGATTCTATCGCCAGGCATGTCGCCGGCCGGCCGGACATGGAGGGCGCCTCACTGGTCGTGGTGGTTGACGAGTCGTACGGCCGTCAATGGGATACGGGGCTCGCGCTGCTCGAGGTCGGGCAGTTGGAGGAAGCAGTATCCCGGCGAATCAACCTGTTCGTGGTGACCCACGGCCGGGAGATCGACAGATGTTTGAGCGAGCCATTGAAAACTACAGGAGAATAAACAGGCCCGGCATCCCGGAGGACTCGATACCTTTCAGGATATCGGTGCTGGTGAGCGTCCTGATAAGTGTATACGCGGCGGTCCACTACGGGGCGGTGGGTGCCCTCATGGGCATCCTGGTCATGGTGGGCACCGCGGCCGGCTCCTGGTTCTCCTACAGGTATCGCGACAGGGCGAACATCGGGCTGAAGCTTATACTGAGCGTCCTGCTGCTCGTCGTCTTCGCCTTTTTCTGGACGGAGCTGGGCGGCTCGGTGCACGACTTGCGATATCCGCTGGTGAGGTTGTTCCTCTGGCTCCAGGTGCTGCACTCGTTCGACCTGCCGACGAGGCGCGACCTCGATTTTTCCCTCATCAGCTCGGCGATACTCATAGCGTTCGCAGGCTCGCTCAGCATATCGAACCAGTTCCTGTACCTACTGGTCCCATTCTTCATCGCCGCCCTGCTTTCACTCTACCTCGGGTACCATTCGAACCTGCGGGCGAGTGCCGATGTCTACGTGGCCGGCGCGGGCAAAGTGCCGAGAGCGCGGATGGCGCTTACCGGCCTCATGCTCCTGCCGCTGACGCTGGCTTTCTTTGTCGCGCTGCCGAGGCTTCCGGGTTTCAATGCCTACTACCTGCCGGTGTCGCACTCCAGCAACATGCCGTACGACTTCAACCCCATCATCAAGAACCCCGGCTATGGGGACATGCCCGACAAGTTCCCGACGACACCGCTGCCGTTCAACCCTGATTCCTATTTCGGCTTCAACAAGTTTATGGACTTGCGGGTAAGGGGAGTGCCGGCGGACGTCACCGTGATGAAGGTCAGGAGCGCGCAGCCATCGTACTGGAGGTCTACCGCTTTTGACCGATTCCTCGGAAACGGTTGGGAGAATACGGACCGCAAGGGGGACATGAAGGAGATTCAGTCCAGCGACCTGCCGCTTAACGTCAGCTACCCGGAAGAACCGCCCAGGTACGCGACGAAAGAGCTGGTTCAGACTTTCTTTATCCAGAGGCAGTTGCCGAACACGCTGTTCGGCGGATTCATCATGCGTGACGTCTTCTTCCCCACGAGGGTCCTGAAGGTGGACTCGTTGATGACGGTCCTGACCCCGGTGCAACTGGACCCCGGGCTGATCTACACGGTGGTATCCGAGGTGAGCGATGCAAGTCCGGATATGCTCAGGCGGGTGAAGGGCGGGTACCCGGTCACGCTCAAGGAAAAGTACTGCCAGCTGCCGGAGATGTCACCAGCGGTAGCCGACCTGGCGCGCAAGGTCACGGCGGGCGAGACAAACGATTACGACCGCGTGCAGGCTATGGTCGATTACCTCAAGAACAACTACAAGTACGATCTCAACGTGCCAAAGCAGGGGAACGGAGAGAACGCGGCCGAGTTCTTCCTCTTCAAGGAAAAGCGGGGCTTCTGCGAGCATTTTGCGACTGCGCTCGCTGTTATGTGCAGGACACAGGGGATTCCAGCACGGGTGGCGGTGGGGTACGACACGGGCCGGTATAATTCGCTCACCGGTTATTACGAGGTCAGCGGCCGCGACGCGCACGCGTGGGTCGAGGCGTATTTTCCCATGTTCGGCTGGGTGCCGTTCGACCCGACGCCGGGGTGGTCGGACCCGTCGGGCCTTCCTTCGACCAACACAATGTGGTCCGGCTTCACTTTTTTCAAAGGAATAGGGCACGCCATCTCGTCGGTCTTTCCCGCGGGCTGGCGCAGGGTGATAACGTCTTCGGTCAAGTCGGTCGGACGCGGGCTCGGGGCCGCGGCAAGAGGGATCACGTGGTTCACGACACGGTTCTGGTGGCTGCTGGCGGCGATTGTGGTCATCGTTCTCTGCGTCTTCCTTGTCGAGCGCAGGCGCCGGAGGGGTAAGCCTGGGCACGGTCCACCGCCGGTGACGGGTCCCAGGGACGTGGCATACCGGTTGTTTGCCCGCATGACGGAGGTTCTCACGGCCGCCGGAATACCCCGGAGTCCATCCCAGACACCCGTCGAATACGGTGATTGCGTCGACAGGCGCCTGGGAATGAGGCTGGCGGGACAAGCGGCGGACATTTTCACCCGCGCCCGGTTCGCGCGCCAGACGTCCAGCGAGGATATCGCTGAGCTCGAGAACGCGGTCGCTCGGATCGAAGCCGCTCTTGGCGGCAACGCGCCACCCGCTACCCCCGGGTAATATGGTTTGTCGGGCGCGCTCTACTTGAGGCGCTCGATTATTATGGCCGTGCCCTGCCCGCCGCCGATACACATGGTGGCGAGGCCGATAGTCTTGTCCTGGTCGCGGAGCGCCTCGATGAGGGAGTGCGTGATACGGTTGCCGGTCGCACCGACCGGATGCCCGTATGCTACCGCGCCACCCCAGATGTTCACGATCTCGGGGTTGAGGCCAAGCTCCCTCTCGCAGTACAGGTACTGCGCGGAGAAAGCCTCGTTGATCTCCCAGAGATCGATGTCCTCGACCTTCATACCAGCCCTCTCGAGGGCTTTCCTTGACGAGGGAACCGGGCCGTAACCCATGTACTCGGGTGGGCATGCCGCCGCGGCGAAGTTGATGATCCTTGCCAGCGGCTCGATGCCCTCGGCCTTCGCGCGTGACTCCGACATGATGACAACAGCGCTCGCGCCGTCGTTGATGCCGGAGGCATTGGCAGCGGTAACGCTCCCGCCTTCCTTGAAAGCGGGGCGGAGCGCTGCGAGCTTCTCCAGCGAGGTGTCCTTGGGATGCTCGTCGGTGTCGAATATCTTGACGGACTTGCGCTCCTTGACCTCGACGGGGAGGATCTGCGGCTTGAGCTTGCCCTCGGCGATGGCCTTGAGCGCCTTCTGGTTGGATTCGAAAGCGTGCTTGTCCTGGTCTTCCCTGCTGATGTTGTGCCTCGCGGCGATGTTCTCCGCGGTCATTCCCATTATCAACTGGGTGTGGGGGTCTATGAGGACCTCCCAGAGGCTGTCGATGAGGGTGACATTCTTCATGCGGGCGCCGAAGCGAGTTTCTCTCGAGAGGTACGGCGAGGTGCTCATGCTCTCTACGCCACCAGCGAGGATGATGCTATCCTCGCCAAGCATTATCTGCCTGGAACCGGCGAAGATCGACTGCATGCCGGAGCCGCAGCCCCGTATGACCGTGTGGGCGGGTACGGTGTTGGGGATCCCCGCGGCCAGCGCCGCGCCCCTGGGAACGAGGTTGTTCTCGTCGGTGCGAGGTATGACCTGCCCGAATATGACCTCGTCCAGCATATCGCCGGTGATGCCAGCGCGGTTGAGGACTTCGATTATCATCAGTTTCGCCATCTCGGTTGGCGTCATGCTCTTAAGCGAACCGCCGAACGTTCCAAAGGCGGTCCTTACTCCAGCTACGATTACAACATTCTCCACATGTGCCTCCTTAGGGATTCATCTTCCGGGTGCAAGGCCGGATATCTCGGGCCCGGATCGTCGCAACGAGCAACCAAGACCGGCATGCCCTCGAGTATTCTATACAACGGTCGGACGTCTCGGCAAACGGATTGTCCGCGAAAAAAAACGGCGCCCGGGTGGGCGCCGTTCTCGTTGCCCATCTCGTCAGCAACTCAACCAGGGGAAGAGCGCTTCTTCGGTCTCAGGATGAGAGAGCTCCACCGTCTTCGTGATTATGTCAGCGTAGCTGTAGGAAACCCTCTGGCTGGGTGAGGTCTTCGTCTCGACCCTTACTACGAAGACGTGCGGGTAAGTCTCCTCGAGAACAGCCATGTTTTCGATGACTATCTTGCGTCCTTTATTGGCTTTTACTCTAAGCTTTGCGCCAAGGCATTCGTTGAGATCGTCGCGGATCCGTTTCATCACATTGACCTGCAAGGGTTCCGAATTCCTCAATGTTTCCACCTTCCACATCGAAACGGGCAAAAAAAAGGGCGAAGTCATTATACAATAATTGGCAAAAAATGTCAACACCATGGTGACTGAAGGGATTGAAACCATCGCCAAGCCGAGCAAATAAGCCTCAGGTACAGGTTGAAACGCATGTGAAAAACCGGACAGTATGAATGCTTCAGGGCTATGTCGATAGCCTTTGTCTGAGAGTGCTTCAGCCTTTAGACATGCTCCCCACAATTTATGCAGAAAGCCTTGCCTGGCGTGAGTGGATGGCCGCAATTCCTGCAAAATCCGGTCTTCTCCCGTGCTGGAGCAGGCGGTGTCGCCGCAGGGGGCACCGAACTCGGTGCGACCTGGACCGGCGGAGCGAATGCAACTGCCGTCTGTTCCACCGGCTTTCGGGTCAGGACAAACCCGAGCAGGCCCAGGAAGAGCAGGGTGCAAATCCCCAGGACCACGGACATCGTAATCTTGTTATCACTCAGGAACCCCAGTTGCGCGCTTGCCGGCGGCATCTCGTACCTGATCGACTTGTCACTGGATTCATACCGGGCGTTTTTCGCCGACTGCGGGAGTTGGATGGCACTCTTCGTGAGGAAGACCTGGTCGGTAAAGAGGGTGAACTCACTGTTTACCGTCGATCTTTCTTCGTAAGTGAATGTGCCGTCAGCTTTTTTCTTCGGCTTGGTGTCGACCCCGTATATTACGAAGCCCGAATCCTCATAATAGGCATACCCGGGCTTGACGTAGGTGATGACCACCGCGTGCCTGGAGCTGTTGATGTCGGTCTTGAAGTGGACGACCTCGCCCCTGTTATCCTCTGTGGTGAACCTTCGTGTCAGGAAATACTTGTTCTTGCTCGCGGCTTTTTTCACCGCGTTGAAATCGGTTTTGCTGTAAGTAATAGTGTCGACTATGTGGCCGTCTCCGACATTGTCGACTGTTACCTTGTATTCCTCGGTGATCGTGGGCTTGTCCTCACCCAGGATTCGGCTCAATCCTCCGAGAAGCAATACCGCGCAGAGCACCAGCGGTATCAGTGCCAGCGCCAGTTTCCAGGGCCTGGTGTTACTTACCATGAGGGCATCACCCCCGCTTTCCACCAGTAGCTTGGATTTATCATGACGATCTCACCCTGGTCCTGCGCCTGTTTTATCTCTTTTGAGGCGAGCGTGATGCATTCTCCGGCGGTGACATCCGCCGACACGACATCGCCGTGCTTGGTCAGGGCGTAGTCCTTGTCGAGGAACGTCGATTCGATAGCGTAGACGTCCCCGCTCTCCGGCATTTCGATGAGAGGGATCGCGTGACCGGGAATGAGCGCCACGTACGATTTGATTCCTATAGCCTCCATCAGAGCGCTCATCGTTATCGCGAGGTCGAGGCAGGTGCCTGACTTGCGGTCGATCGTCTCCTTTGGGTACTGGACGTACTGCGCGGCGGAGCCAGCCCAGAACGCATCGGGCTCCATGATGTATTTGACCCCCTGGGCACGGAGCGCATCGAAGGCGCGCTCGAAAGCCTGGTAGGCGTCATCATCGCTGGTCCGCGTCTCGAGCCCTGCACCTATCATGTTGGCGAATGATTTGATTGTCTCTTCGTTTGGAGTGATGAAGGCGGCGATAAACCTGTAGTTGTCGAAGCTGTCGGCGAAAGTGACGCGGTCTTTCTCGGGGATGCTGGAGAAGACGAAGTCGTTGCGGCCCAGCAGGAATATCTTCTGGTAATCTTCGGCAGGCTCCTTGAGCCCTCGGTACTCGTATTTCATGACGAGCTCGACAGGCGTCTTGGTCGTAATGGCATTGACCCTGGTGGGGTCCAGTGTCGGCCAGCAGTAATCGCGCACAGTCTGCCCGGGCGCTATGACCGGGTAATCCTGGCCCGATGTCCAGTCGGTAAGTTCGCCGACCTTGTACGATATCTTGAAATCGTACACGGGCATCTTGCCGGTGTTCTTGATCAGTGTCTTGGCCGCCCACATATCCTGGTTATCGTCGCCGTACACCTTGTAGGCCGCCGTAACCAGCTCGCTGCGGGTGATCAGCTTTACATCGAGCTTGACCTTGGACGGGTCGTAGCCGGTTCCAGGGGAAGTAGCCGCAACAACGAACAGCATGCCCGAAGCCGCCGTGAGCACTACCAGTAACAGGACCAGAGCGAGTCTGAGCTGCTTGCTCATCACCAGTTCCTTTCGTGAAGCTCGCTTGTGAAAGGCAAAACGCATAAACGCGGCACGGGTGCTCCAATGAAGATGTTAGCACAGCAAAACCAGCGCGCACAGGGACATCGGGGGGACCTCATGGGTACGGATAAACGGCTCACGCGCGGGTGTGGTCACGGCATGCGTCCTCGATCGCCTCTTCGATGGGGCCGGCCGAGAAGTCGAGCTCCCTGGAGGCCTTTTCCGACGAATAAAAGGTAGAGCCGATCGCTATGCGAGCAAGACCACGCGTCACTGTGGGCCTCCGGCGTGATACTGCTCCCAATAGAGAACCCATGAAGCCACGCGTCAGCACCTCGACATCGGGCGACAGGCGGTCGGGGGCTGACACGCCCAGCGAGGCCGATGCCAGCCCCAGGAGTTCGCGGTAGGTGATATTCCTGCCCCCTACGATGTAACACTCTCCGGGTTTCCCGCGACCGAGAGCTTTGAGAGCGGCCCGTGCCACATCGGAGGCGGCTACCACGTTCGTCCCTCCTCCGGGATAGCGGCCGGGAGCGGCCGCGGCGTATTCCACCATCGCCGCCGCAGGGCCGTAGCGGTCACAGCCTCGCCCGAATACCAGGGTGGGGTCGACGACCACCGCTCGAACCTTTCCAGAGCCGGTATAACGGAGCACGAGTTCCTGAGAGGCATGTGCGTCATCGAGACAGGCGAGCCCGAAACGTCCGCCGTCGTACGGACTTTCCTCGTCGCCGGGATTGTCGAGCGGGCCACCCCCGAATGAGTACGCGGAGCCGACGTGGACCAGTTGCTCTATTCCAGCCCGCGCCATCGCGAGCAGGAGGTTCCGCGTACCTTCGGTAACAGACGAGAGGAGTTCGTTTGCGCGAGGCGGCCAGTACCGGAGGCTGAGCCCGCAGTTGAAAACCACCTGGATGCTATCGAGGGCCGCCTGCAAAGCCTCGGGGTCGAGCAGGCTTCCCGGAGCCCGCTCAAAGGGGATGCCGGAAAGCTGCGCGGCGGCGTCGTTTTCATCGAGAAGCGCGCGGACCGTAAAGCCTTTTTCGACCAGGTGACCGGCGAGGCTGATCCCCGGCTGTCTCGAAGCGCTGGTGACCAGCACTTTCAAAAGAGCGCCTCCTGTTGGCATCCTCGATGAAGGCGCGACAAGAACGTGCCTTCATGGCAGGCAGCGGAACGTTTGCGTGACACGATCGGTCGCTACTTCAATCTCGCTCCACACTCACCGCAGAACGCCGCGTCCCCCTCGTCTATCGGAGTACCACACGACGGACATCTGGGAGGCGCCTGGCTTTCCGGAGCGGCCGGCGGAGCGGCCGGCGGCGGCGGCGCGGAGGCCTCAGGTACGGCTTGCGGCTCCGCGGGGGCGGCAGGTTCCTCCATGGGTGGCGGAGGTGGTGCCGGCGTTGCCGCTTGAGTTTGTGGTGGAGGAGGCGCCGGGGCCATGACCTGGGGTTGCGGCGCAGGCGTAGTGGGCTGCCCGATGGTGGCGCCGCATTCTCCGCAGAACCTGGCTCCGGGAACAACCGGGATTCCACACGCCGGGCATGTTCCCGCTGTCGGTGCCTGTGCAGGCTGTGGGGCCTGTGGGGCCTGGATGGCAACCTGAGAGCCGCAGTTGCCGCAGAATCGGATCCCGGAGGCTACGGATGCCCCACAAGACGGGCACGGAACCCCCGCGGGTGCCAACCCGGCTTTCATCTGCTGTAACTGCGCCTGAAGCTCGGCGATCTGGGCTCGGGCCTGGCTGGCCTCGTTATCCAGAGCGCGCAGCTTCTCGCACATCTCGATCAACCCCACGTCGGTCAACCTGCCCTCGAGGAAAGCCTGATACGTGGCATGTCCGAGGTTCGGTAACTGCTTTTCCTTGTCCTTCTCGAGATGCTTCATCTGAGCCTTGAGCCGGTTCATCTCTTTCTGGGGTTTGGCCCCTGCCTCGCTTGCCATCGCATTCTCCTTCCGCCTCAACAGGTGCGACCTGTTCCCATTTTATCAAATCCTGTCACCTTACTCCGCTTTACTCCGACGACTTGCTACCATATCAAGTTCCCGACACCCTTCCCCTCCCATATGATCCCATCCTCAAGACGTAAGAGAACCAGATTATAGTATTCTTGTTCTCTTCAAGTGCACGGCAAGAGGAGGTATTGGGTTGGGGAATCCGTACTATCATTAAGGTTGAGAACTACTGACAGGGGCGAAACGTGACGTCTCCATGGCCCGGAGAGGGAGCGAGAGAAACATACATAAGGTTCCTCGAGCTCGAGCTCGAAATAATGAAAAATGCGGCGGAAGGTATCGCGGATACCGAATTGCTGCAGGAGTTCAACGCCCTGCTCCAGGAATCTTTCCCCAGGACGAAGCGATATCTGGAGAGCAAGCTGGGTACCGACGTCACCGACGGGCTCACGGAGGAGATACGCGCTATCGCATGGGCTGAGGCACGCTCCATTCCCGAAGGAGACGGAAAAGCAAAGGTAGCCGGTGGATGGACCGAGGCCCAGATCGGCGAAGATATAAACGAGTGCTTCAGGATTGCCCGAGAACACGCGGGCCTCTGAAGAGAAGGCGGCGCTTCGATCCTGGAGGCGGGACAGGAGCTTCCGAGATGGTTAGTCTAACGGACGCTCCTGTTGCTATAATTGTTTCGACACACATTTAGGCGGTGCATTCTGGCGGTTAACGAAGAGGCCTCACACATTCTTATCATAGACGATGATCTGGACATGCTTCAGATGCTCCACACCATCCTCTCGCTCGACGGGTTCGAGGTGACCGTCTGCGGGAACGGCGTCGACGGCGTCAGGCTTGTCGAGGAGGCGAGGCCCGACCTGATCCTGCTGGACGTCATGATGCCGGGAAAGGGCGGCCTCGAGGTCATGATGGACGTCCGGGCCAACCCGGCGATCAAGGACATCCCCATCCTTTTCCTCTCCGCGGTCGGAGAGGAAGCCGTAATAGTGCAGGGGCTCAAAGGAGCCGACGACTATGTCCTCAAGCCTTTCCGGACACTTGAGCTCGAGGCACGCATCCGCAAGATACTGTCGAGGACCTCGAGGGGAGCCAGGGAAGTGCCGAAGGTTACCGAGCAGGTACCGGAACGCCTGGCCGTCGAAGTCGGCGACGAGACCTATCTCGTACCACTCGACCATATCTACTACTTCGAGGCATCCGGCAAGTACGCTTATGCCCACACGCGTGACCGCCGGTTCCTGACCGGGTTCAGCATCGGAGAGCTCGAGGAGAAGCTCAAGCCCGCGGGAAGGTTCCTGCGAATACACAGGTCGTTTGTCGTGAACACCGACGTGGTGCAGAAGATAACTCGTGATGTCCGCAAGAGCATGGCTGTCGTGATGGCCGACGAACAGGCCACGGTGCTCCGTGTAAGCGGGTCATATCTTGCCTCCGTAAAGGGCAGGCTTGGTCTCTGAGAGCTGCCCCGGATAGCCCTCGCCCACCCACTCTTTGAAGGCCTCCAATCCTCGTACGGCATCATGGTCCCCGAGGCGTCGAACCGGGTGCTTTCTCAGCCACTCACACCCATACCGCGACCCGGATATGATTCTCTTTACAACAAATTCGTTCCTGCTAGGCATACATTCGTTACTTGCTAGGACTACTTCGTACCAAAGTAGGCTCCGAGGTCTTTAGTGTCAATTCTATGGAGCCGTTATTGAGTGAGTAAGGTTCAACTGGCTGGGTGAGCGGAAAAAACCGCAATCATCATCCCTCCCTCACGGGAGACACCCGACCTAGACCAGGAGGTTTTGTTATGAGAAGAAGGACGAGGATTCTAGCACTGGCGGGGGTTGTCCTGATGGGCGCGTTCCTGGCGTTCATGTGCACCGGCGCGTTCGCGGCAAACCCCTCCCCTGTTACGGTGTCAGCCACCGTCGCGCCGGCGATTGCACTTTCGATGAGCAAGTCCACCGTCGACTTCGGCAGCGGGGTCACCGCACTGCAGCCGGGTAGCACTTACAATGACAGCACCACGGCTACTGTAAACAGCAACAAGATCTGGAGCCTGAAGGTAACCAAGAGCGGCGACCTGACGTTCGGAACGTTCGTTATCCCTTCCGCCAATCTTACCTATGGGTCCACCACCACCGACCCCGTCAATGTCCTTAACGTCCAGGCGTCCGGCACGCAGTTCGGCACGACGAGCACAAACGTGTGCAACGCCTGCCTCCGCGGCAGCGGCCTGCCGGTCACGATAAACTACAGCCTCGTCGTTCCGTGGAGCGTCGACCCCGGCACCTACACCGCGACGCACACTTACACCGTAAGCCAGCCATAGATGACAGTTTCTGAGATAGAGAGTAAAGGAGGTTTGGCCATGAAGAGAAAGACGAAGGTTCTGGCACTGGCAGGGATAGTCCTGATGGCCGCTTTCCTGGCCTTCATGTGCACCGGCGCGTTCGCGGCGAACCCGTCCACGGTGACAGTATCGGCCAACGTAGCCTCGGTGCTCCAGCTCTCGATGAGCAAGGCCACCGTCGACTTCGGAAGCGGCGTCACCGCACTGCAGCCGGGTAGCACATATACGGACTCGGTTACCGCGACTGTTGACAGCAACAAGATCTGGAGCCTGAAGGTAACCAAGAGCGGCGACCTGACGTTCGGAGCGTTCACGATCCCTTCCGCCAATCTTACCTATGGATCCACCACCACAAACCCCGCCAATGTCCTTAACCTCCAGGCTGCGGGCACGCTGTTCCTCGTGACGCCCACTAACATATGCAACACCTGTAACCGAGGCGGCAGCCTGCCGGTCACGATAAACTACAGCCTCACCGTTCCGTGGAGCGTCGACCCCGGCACCTACACCGCGACGCACACTTACACCGTAAGCCAGCCATAGATGACAGTTTCTGAGATAGAGAGGAAAGGAGGCTTGGCCATGAGGAGAAGGGCGAAGGTTCTGGCACTGGCAGGGATAGTCCTGATGGCCGCTTTCCTGGCCTTCATGTGCACCGGCGCGTTCGCGGCGAACCCGTCCACGGTGACAGTATCGGCCAACTTAGCCTCGGTGCTCCAGCTCTCGATGAGCAAGGCCACCGTCGACTTCGGCGGCGTACTCCAGCCGGGTAGCACGCATACGGACACCGACATTGCAACTGTTGACAGCAACAAGATCTGGAGCCTGAAGGTAACCAAGAGCAGCGACCTGCACGATGCAGTCAGCGGGATGAGCATTCCGTCCGCCAACCTCACCTACGGGTCGACTTCCGCTAACCCTAACGTCCTGAATCTGCAGGCGTCCGGCACGCAGTTCGGCGCCAGCACTAACGTATGCAACACTTGCGGCCGCGGTCCCGCGATGGCGGTCACAGTAACATACAGCCTCACCGTTCCCTGGAATGTTGAACCGGGTACCTACACGGCGACGCACACCTATACTGCCACCCAGCCATAAAGCACGAATAGGTGTAATTCCGAAGGATTACGGAGAGGTTCGCACGAAATCAAGGGGTGAAAGCCCCTTGATTTCATTTTGGAGAAAGATATGAAGAAGCTTATCGCCCTTTTCTGCCTGGCTGCCGGTCTCGTCCTGCTGGTTCCGGGGGTGCCGCGAGCTCAGACGGGCTTCAGCATCAGGGTCTCCCCTTCGAAGATCGAGCTCAACGGGCCTCCGGGCAGTTCCCAACGATTCGCGATAAACGTCATTAATATGGGCACCGCCACGCAGACGATGCGCGTGTACCTCAACGACTACTTCATAAAACCCGACAACGACTTCGTGTTTGAACCGCCCGGACATTACTCATACTCGTGCGCAAAATGGCTGTCCACGAATCCCGCCAGCGTGGTGGTGGCTCCCGGGCAAACCGCCCAGAAGGTTTTTACACTTACCGTTCCAAAGAAGGCCGAGCCGGGCGGTCACTACGCGGTCATCTTTTTCGAGCAGGTCGAAGCGCAAGGTCAACAGGTAACCGCAAAGGGCAGGATTGGGGTTATCACTCTCGTAACGGTCCCGGGGCGGATAATAAGGGAGGGTAAGATAACCTCGGTGCAGGTCACGAGCTCCTGGTTCCGGCCGACGAAAAAGCTGCCGCTCCTTCCGGTGAAAACAATCCACGCCCGTATCGTCTTTTATAATTCCGGCAACGTTCACCTGACGGTCAAGGGGAAGCTGACATACGTGCCGACGTTCGGTTGGGGGTCGGGCACCGTCACTTTCGGTGAGATCACCGTGTTGCCCAAGACCACGCGGTACCTGGAAAAAGACATCAGCAGCCCGCCTTTCCTCGGTTCCTTCAAGGTGCAAGCAGAGGCCTACTACGGCCCGTCGCTTGATGTTTTCGACACCACCAGGACAGGCGCGACGTCGTTCTCCATCTACCCGCTTGTGCTTGTGCTGATACTCCTCGTGTTGCTCGCGATAATCATCGTGCTTGTGATGCTGGCGAAAAGAAGAAGAGCAAGAAGAGCAAGAAGAGCGAAAAAAGAAGAAAAAGAAGAAAAAGAAGAAGCTACTCTCGCCGCCGGGAGCGGGGAGGAGGCCGGGCCGGAGCAGCCGTCGGCCGACACCCCCGAGGCGGCTGAAGACGGCGACAAAGAGGAGCCGCAGGCCAGACAAACGCGGATGATGATCAGGGAACAAAGAGCCGGGAAAGGCGCGCACCGGACTCGGACGAAGAAGCAGAGACTCCGCCCGGAGAGCCGGACCGGCGTCAGCGAGGATGAAGAAGAATAGAAGGGAGAGCGCTACGCCCTGCGGCAAACGCTCTCCCGGTGTCAGGGTCAGAGGGAGATCCTAAGGGGCTATGTAAGTGACCATGTTTCCACTGTCGAGCGAGACCACGCTCGAGTTCGAACGTACTGTTCCCGAAGGACCGACGTCGATTACGCGCGCGATCCGCACGCTGACAGTGACGCCCCCGCTTTCGGAGGCGATGGCGGTGCTGGTGATCGCGAGAGCGACCAGGAGAAGGAGACCGATCACCAGGATAAACCTGAAGCGACGCATTTTACACCTCTAACTACTACTACCATCCAGCCATTAATAGTATCGACAAGAGACGCCGCCTCGCGTATCCGACGAACGCTTGAGAACTTTGTCCTTATGGTTATGGCCTGCGTCACCTGCGAGAGTGAATATATCAGAAACTAACGGGTGATAAAACAGTCACCCACGCGAGGAGCGAAGGCTAATGTGAAATGGGTGGTTCTGCCGATAACAAACAAGACGCGTCCCGGTTACGCGCCGGCACCGGATTTCGTTATACATGGTGGAAGTTCGGGCCGGCGGGGATCGAAGGAGACCCAAAATAAATGTGCTGCCATAGAACTAGAACTTTGACAGGCCTGGTGACGGTTGCCTTATTGCTGGCGGCCGCGCTGTGTTTCGCCGGGTCCGGCGCGGCATTGGCCTCGGGAACGAACGGCTACACGTACGTCTGGCAGAACCCCGTCGGGTACAGCGAGCAGCTATTCTCCACTTCCGCGTTGAGCAACAACGCGGTCTGGTCTGTCGGCGCGTATGGATGCATCGAGTACTGGAACGGCACGACCGTGACCAAGCAGGCAAGCGGGACCACCAACCACCTGTACGGCGTTTCGGCCTATGACACGACTCACGTGTGGGCGGTCGGAGAAGCACAGACGATCCTATTCTACAACGGGACGAGCTGGGCCTCGCAGGCGACCCCGAGCCTGGGTTATTCCTACGACCTGCTCGCGGTCTCGGCGGGGGCCAACAACCGTGTCTGGGCCGTAGGTGGCTACGACGGCTTCAAGAACGCGGTGATCCTCTACTACAACGGGACGAGTTGGACCGCAACCGGGAACCAGGCATTGACACTCGCTACGGGGGGGTTCACCGATGTGTGGGCATACAGCGCGACCGCCGTCTGGGCTGTTGGCGGCAGCGCGGGCTGGACGTATTACTTCAACGGGTCGACCTGGACGAAAGTCAACGACGGGTCCTCGCACAAGCCTTACCAGGTCTCGGCTTACAGCGCGACCGCCGTGTGGGCCGTGGACTGGGACGGGACCATGCTTTACTCGACGAACGCCGGCACGACGTGGAACGCGGCGCTTGCGCCGCCGAACACCGGAACTGCTTACGGCACGAAGTGGCCTTCCAGTGTGAGCGCACTCGATGCGACGCATATCTATGCCGTCGGGTGGGGCGGCAGCATAGCCATGTATAACGGCACTTCCTGGGCTACCCAGGGCAGCGGCACCACCAATGACCTCAACGACGTGGACGCTTACACGAGTTCATATATATATACCGCCGGCGATGCGAAGTTCATGCGATACAGTACTCCGACCTGGACTGTCTTGACGGGGGGGACGACCTCCAACCTCTATCAGGTGTGGGGCTACGACGCGAACAACCTCCTGGCCGTCGGGTCCAACGACACAACCTTCGGCAACATCCAGAGCACGACGAGCGGCGGGAACATCTGGAGCACCCAGTCAAGCGGAACCACAAGCACGTTATATGGGGTGGCCAACGTCGACAAGACGCATGTGTGGGTTGCAGGACCAGGCGTCCTGTTCTGGAACGGCAGCGCATGGTCGACGCAGCTGAGTTCCTCGCAAACCTACTATTCTATTGACGCGGCCACGGCGAACGCGGTTTATGTCGGCGCGGGAAATGGACAGGTATCCTACTACAACGGGAGCACCTGGACCGCGCAGAACACGGGTGTCTCTTCGGGCATCTGGTCCATATCGGCCCCCGATGCGACACACGCGTGGGCGTGCAGCAATACTGGCACTATAATATATACATCCAACTCCGGCACGACCTGGTCCAAGCAGACCACCAACACCTCCACGAATATTGACTGGGTAACCGCATTGAACTCCACCACCGCCTGGGCCTTCGGCGACGGGGGGCTTATCCTGTACACGAACAACGCCGGAGCGACATGGACGCCCCAGACGAGTGGGACCACCCAGAATCTCTATGGCGGCTTCGCCCTCGACGGAACCCACGTCTGGGCGGTGGGAACCGGTGGCACGATACTCTTCTATAACGGGACATCCTGGGCGGCGCAGACCAGCCCGACAACGAACACCCTCTGGGCAGTCTATGCCAAGGACGCCAACGACGCCTGGATCGTTGGTGACGCGGGTACGATTCTCTTCGCGGACCCGCCTTACATAAAAGCGTGCGCGCCCGGCTGGGCTAATCCCGGCGACACGGTTGATGTCGAGGTTATAGGCGGTTACACGAACTTTCAGGCGTCGACCCCGACCCTTTCCTTCGGTGCCGGAGTGAGCGTGGTGCCCGACTCCGTCAAAGTGGTGGACAACACCCACATTCTCGCACAGGTACAGGTGGACCCCGGCGCGGCCCTCGGGCCGAGGGACGTCAACGCGACCACCGCTGGCGAGACCCCGATCGCGTTGGCAGGCGGCTTCGTGGTCGGGGCCGCGCCCACGATCGCGAGTGTCAGCAGATCGTCGGCGCCGAGAGGATGGACCGGCGACGTTGACGTAACGGGCAGCCAGACCAGCTTCAGTCCCGCCAGCCAGGCGACCTTCGGAAGCGGTGTAACCGTCAATAACGTCACCTACCGCGACATATACAAGGTGACGGCGAACATAACGGTTGGCGCATCTGCCGCGCCGGGCCCCCGGTCGGTGAACGTTACGACCGGCAGCGAGACCCCCGATCCACTTGCTGACGCGTTCACCGTCGCCACCCCACCGAGCGTGACCGGAGTTTCGCCGGGCGCGGGTCCCACGGGCACCGAGGTGACTGTCACCGGCAGTGGCTTCGGCTCCAGCCAGGAAACCTCCACCGTCACTTTCAACGGGACGCCCGCGACCGTCGCCTCCGATCACTGGGCTGATGGCGTGATAACAACGACAGTACCCTCCGGTGCGACGACCGGACCGGTGGTGGTAACGACGGCAGCAGGCACATCCAACACCGATAAGGAATTTGTTGCCGCCCCAACCATCTCCTCATGCTCCCCAACCTCCGCCAGGCAGGGCAATACGATTAATGTTGGCATAACCGGCACGGACACCCACTTCCTCAGCGGCAGTTCACATGCCACCTTCTCCAACAGCGGCATCACGGTCAACTCCACAACTGTCACTGGCCTCACCCACGCCACCGCAAATATAACGGTCGCTGCCGGCGCGGCGCCCGGACCGGGAGATGTGAACGTGATCACGGCCTCAGAGACCCCTGCCCCTCTTGCCGGAGGCTTCACCGTGAACAAGTACGTGCCGCCGACCCCCGCCATAACCTCCGTTTCCCCCGCCTCTGGCGCCCCCGGCACCACCGTGACCATCAACGGGAGCAACTTCGGCTCCAGCAGAGGGACAGGAGCGGGAAAGACCGGGGGCTCGGCCTCCCGCGTCTCCTTCAACGGGGTTCAAGCCACCCGGTACCCCGAGTGGAGCGACACCCGGATACAGGCCGTGGTCCCCGACGGCGCGACTCCGGGACCGGTCACCGTTGTCACGGCGCTGGGCGGGACATCAAACGGAAAAACCTTCACGGTTGCATCCTCCGCTTTCTACTTCGCCGAGGGCTGCACCGGTGCGAACTTCGCAGAATACCTCTGCCTCGGCAACCCCAACTCTGCCGCCGCCACAGCAAACGTGACCTACCTCTTCTCAGACGGTACCACCAGGCCCGCGAGCTATAACGTCCCGGCCACCGGGCGCACCACGGTCAACGTCAACTCCGAGGTGGGCCCCGACAAAGAGGTATCCATACAGGTACTCTCCGACACCGCCAACCTGGTCGCCGAGCGCCCCATGTACTTCAACTACAACGGCCTCTGGACCGGAGGCTCCGACGCCGTAGGCGCAACGTCCCCCAACACCAACTGGTACTTCGCCGAGGGCAACACCCTGCCCGGCTTCGATGAGTACGTTACCGTCCTGGACCCCGGCAACACCGCCGCCAACCTCACATTCCACTACATGGTGGAAGGACAGGGAGAAAAGGACGTCACAGGTTCCGTGGGAGCCCACTCGAGAGCAACCTTTAACACCAGAAGCCAGATAGGCTCGAACTTGAACGCCAGCCTCTACCTTGAATCAAACCATGCGGTAGTGGCCGAGAGGCCCATGTACTTCAACTACAAAGGGGTCTGGACCGGCGGACACGACGTGGTGGGTGCCAACTCCCCGGCCAAGGCATGGTATCTCGCGGAAGGCACAACCCGCGACAACTTCAACGAGTGGCTCTGCCTCCAGAACCCGGGAAGCTCTCCCATAACCGTGAACGCGCGCTACCTGCTGGGCTCGGGACAGGGTGCCCCGATCAGCAAGTCCTACACAGTCCCGGCCAGACAGAGGCTCACCGTATCGGTGAACACCGAGATAGGCACCAACAAGGACGACTCCGTACAGCTCACCTCAACAGGCAGCTTCATAGCCGAGAGGCCCATGTACTTCAACTACCAGGGAGCCTGGACGGGCGGACACGACGTTCTGGGAGCCAACAGCACAGCCAGGACCTGGTTCTTCGCGGAAGGTACCACCAGGGATAACTTCAACGAGTGGCTCTGCCTGCAGAACCCCGGTGACAGCGACGCTCACGCCACCATCACCTACTACACCGCATCGGGGCAGGCGATCAACAAGTCCTGGACGGTGAAGGNNGGTGCCAACCAGGACATATCGGCCAGGGTCTCCTCCGACAACCCGATAATCGTGGAGCGCCCGATGTACTTCGACTACCAGGGGTGGACGGGCGGACACGACGTAGTGGGGTCCTCCGACTGACTCAAGAATCATAGGTGGGTACTCCCCTCTTGAGGAGGGAGGAAGACTCAGCTCAAGGGGTAGGAGTGGCCGACCTCCTGGTCTTCGGCGGGGACGGAGTAGTGGGCCTGCATAAAGAACCACTTGTAGTCGCGATGCTCGAGCAAAGCCGTGAATCGACCGTCAATGATCACATGGCCGTCCGCAACCGTTACGTCGAACTTCAGCCCACATGAAATCCAGGCTACAGAGCCCGCCCTGGATACGGAGACATCGCGAAAGGCGACCCTGATGGTCTCGGCCTGTGCCATATCGCGAAGCATCCCCTCGCGCAGGGCAGCGGTCCCTGCAACCCATTCATCGCGACCCGTCCCGATGAACACCACGTCCGGATCGGGCCCCACGTGCGAGAGCAGCCGGCGGACATCCTTCGACGAGTAGGCGGCGGCGTAATCATCCAGAACATCAAGGATCTCCTGCCTTGTCTTCACGTCCGCTTCCATGTGGATACCCCCCAAGATGGTTTCGCGCGATTCTGTTGCCACAACCGGGAATTCTACGTCCGCAGGTAACGTCCTACCCGGCGCTCTCCACCGGTGTGCCTGTTCGGCAGGCAGGATGAGGTGAGTAACGGCAGGTTTCAGGTGTCGGTGGATTCGGGCTCGGTGAGGGGTTCGACTTTCCGGCGGACGAAGTAGTCGCGGACGCGGTCTTTCTTTTCGCCGCCGAAGGGGACGAGAGATACGGAGGCTATGAGGATTCCGGCGACGAAGAAGGCTACGGAGTAGCCGTAGACTATGTAGTTGAAGCCGAATATGTGCAACTGGTGCTTGCCAAAGGCATAGGCGACGCCTCCGGCGAGCCCGGCGCCGAGGACGAGGAATATGCGCGATATGGCGTGAAACGCGGCGAATGCTTTGCCCCTGTCTTTATCCTCGACCCGCTCCTGCACCATGGTGATCACCAGTATGAACAGGATGCCGAACGCCGCTCCAAAGAAACCGGCAAGGAGAAATGCGAAGAGTGCCACGTGCACGAAGCTCATTCCGACCATTATTCCACCCGCCGTGACCAGCGCCATCCGCAGCATCCACGGTTTCTCCTCATTCTTTCCCAGCACCTGCAGGGCCACAACGCCGATTATCATGCCCACCCCGAAAAGGGCCATCAGAAGGCCGAAAGCAGCGTCGCTCTTCGCGCCAAGGACCTCTTTCACGTAACCTATGCCTACCGCGTAGAGGCTGCCACCTCCAATACATCCCACTGCCGCGCCGAGCAGAAGGGAGCGCGCGAACGGGTGTCTCCAGGCGAAGGTGAGCGACTCCCCGAACTTCCATGACTGCTCTACCTCGTGATGGTCTTTCGGCGACGAGAGCTTCATCCGGAAGAAGAAAGCCGCGGAAATAAGGAAGCTGAGTGAATCTACGATGAAAGCGATTGTCGTGGGGTGGCTTGCCAGGAACCCTCCCTTGACGAGATGCCGGGTGATCGGTGACGGTACCGTGACAAGAGCGAACATGACCGCGGCGAACGGTATGACACCATACGTCGTAGCCATCGAGAGGGAGTTGGCCATGGTCAACTGCTCGTCATCGACGAGGTTGGGGATGCTCGCGTCGCGTGCCGCGAGCCACACGATAGTGATACCTTCGAGGAAGAATATAAGCACGAATACAGCCCACAACCTGGTCATGAACGGCGCAGCGAGTATTATCAACGCTCTCGACAGGTCGCACCCGATCATGAGCTTCCTGCGGTCGACCCGATCGCTTACCAGCGCCGCGACCGAGCCGGAGAACAACGCGGGCACGATTCTGAAGGCGAGCATCCCACCGACAGCCAGCGCGTTGTGGTTCGTGATCTTATAGACCACCGACATCAGCGCGAGGGTGGCTGCCCAGTCGCCCATACCGGAGACGAGTTGCCCCCAGAAGAGCTTCATGAAGTTATGGTTGCGGACCAGGGCCCGGAAGTCGGCTCTTACGTCTCCCATCTGACCGGCAATGCCGGCGGCAGGAGTATCGGACATGTCAAACCCCTACGAGTCAATTCTCAAATACGTGCCTTATTGTAGTCTATAAAAACGGCGAATTCCGCTTACAATGGTTTCGAGCTTTGCAGGCTATTTCCGTTGCCGCGCGAATAAGTCGGTGACATCTGCCCGGGAGGAAAATAACGATGCTAGACCCTGAGAGACTCACTATTAAGGCCCAGCAGGCGATAGGCCAGGCTCAGTCGCTCGCACAGACACTGAACCATCAGGAGATAGATGTCGAGCACCTTCTGCTTGCACTGGTGGGGCAACGCGACGGCGTCATCATGCCGCTGTTGCAGCGGCTCGGCGTCAACATCACTTCGCTCGAAGAGAAACTGAGAGAGGAGCTCGATGCGCGGCCGAAGGTACAGGGTGCCGGTAAGCAGTACGGGTCGCCCCGCCTCGACAAGGTGCTGGATGCCTCCCGGGAACTCGCCCAGGGGTTCAAGGACGAATACGTCAGCACGGAGCACATGCTCCTGGCCATAGTCCAGGCCGGCGGTCCGGGCGCGCGGATATTGAAAGACTTCGGGGTCTCGGCCGAGGACTTGCTCAAAGCGCTTGCCGAGATCAGGGGCGCACAGAGGGTGACCGACCAGAGCCCCGAGGAAAAGTACCAGGCCCTGGAGCGCTTCGCGAGAGACCTGACGGCTGAAGCACGTAAAGGTAAGCTCGACCCCGTCATCGGTCGTGACGATGAGATACGAAGGGTCATCCAGGTTCTGTCACGCCGCACCAAGAACAACCCGGTCCTGATAGGGGAACCCGGCGTCGGAAAGACGGCGATCGCCGAAGGGCTGGCTCGACGCATCATCGACGGCGATGTTCCCGAGGGCCTCAAAGAGAAGCGACTGCTTGCTCTGGATATAGGTTCGCTCGTCGCCGGCGCCAAGTACAGGGGAGAGTTCGAGGACAGGCTCAAGGCGGTCCTCAAAGAAATAGACCAGGCGGCCGGTGCGGTGATCCTCTTCATCGACGAGATGCACACCCTCGTGGGAGCGGGCGCCGCGGAGGGAGCGGTCGACGCCTCGAGCATGCTCAAGCCCGCGCTCGCCAGGGGGGAACTCCACGCCATCGGCGCCACGACCCTCGACGAATACCGCAAATACGTCGANNGGCGTGCGCATCCAGGACTCGGCCCTCGTCGCGGCGGCGGTGCTCTCAGACAGGTATATATCCGATCGGTTCCTCCCGGACAAGGCGATCGACCTCATCGACGAATCGGCGAGCCGCCTCCGCATCGAGATCGACAGCATGCCCACCGAGGTTGACGAGGTCGAGCGCCGCATGAAGCAGCTCGAGATCGAGCGTGAGGCCTTGAAGAAAGAGACTGATGAAGCTTCCAGGGAGAGGCTCGAGAAGATCGAGAAGGAGCTCGAGGACCTGAAGGAAGGCAGCGACGAGCTCCTCGCGCAATGGAGGAACGAGAAAGAAGCAATCGCCAGGCTGCGCCAGCTGAACGAGCGAATTGAGGCGCTCAAGAACGAAGAGCAGATAGCGGAGCGCGACGGCAACCTCGAAAAAGCCGCCGAGATACGCTATGGCACACTCGTGGCCGCGCAGAAACAGCTGCAGGAAGAGAACCACAGGCTCGCCGAGATACAGAAAGACAGGACCATGCTCAAGGAGGAGGTCGACGACGAGGACGTCGCCGAGGTCGTAGCCAAGTGGACCGGCATCCCGGTATCACGCCTCATGGAGGGTGAGGTCCAGAAGCTCGTCACGATGGAGGACCGCCTCCGTCAGCGCGTCGTGGGCCAGGACGGCGCGATCGAGTCTGTTTCGAACGCCATCCGTAGGGCCAGGGCGGGCCTGCAGGATCCGAACCGCCCGATCGGGTCGTTCATCTTCCTCGGGCCGACCGGGGTCGGTAAGACCGAGCTGGCGCGAGCGTTGGCGGAGTTCCTGTTCGACGACGTGGATGCACTTCTGCGAGTTGACATGAGCGAGTATCGGGAGGCGCACTCGGTCAGCCGCCTGATGGGCGCGCCTCCGGGCTACGTCGGCTACGACG
>PMDX01000095.1 GCA_003154635.1 Actinomycetota bacterium
TCACCCCGGGCCAGCATCAGCGGTATTGTAATCAGGTCGTACCCTTTCCTGGTGTTGACGCTGGCGTATAGCAGCGTGAACTCGTCGGTGTATATCCGGCCCCAGTACCAGTGGTCGATTATCCGCTTCATGTCTCCGACGCCCCAGTTGTGGTCGTGGTACCCGTGACCGTTCCGGAGCTCGACTGTCCTGCCACCGACCGTGACCCGGCCGTGGACGCGCGCCGCCGGTACGGGGACCAGCCAGCCCATGGTATTGAAGCGCGGGAAAGGCAGGATGTTCACCGCCGTTCCCGGTTTCCATCCCGGTACGGTCGGCTCGAAGACGAGGTCGATCGAATCACCTTCCACTTCGACATGGACTTCGTATCCGCCCCCGGTATCGCGCGCGTAACTCCCTTCGATCCTGACGTCGCATCTGTCTCGAGACGCGCTGAAGAGCCCCCTCGGGGGAAAGACATAGTGCTTGGAGTGCAGGCCTTCAGGCGTGTATATGGAGAGCTGGATCGTGCACTGCCTGGTCCACGGCCTGGAGTAATTCATAGGCCACAGTATCGCTACCGCCGAGTAACCTTCGGTGAAAGAGGCCTGGAAGTACCACCACTCGTAGTGAAAGCCTTTTTGCGGGTGAAACGCATCCTCGCGTGGCTCCAGCCCCACGTTGAGCCCGTCCCCGGTCCTGCTGCCCGGGATGCCCGGCTTCAGTTCCCCGGTCTCGCGTTTCCGACCCATGCCGCCTCCCCGTTTGCCACCACTGACAGTAAACCACCGCGGAAATCACGTGGCTATAGAAATAGCGTGGCTGTCCACAATAATTAAGTGTATCGTATTGCCCTGAGGATGTACGGGGAGTGGATTCAGAAGCGGACGGAAGGGGAGACAGGCAACTGATTGACGGGCGCTGATTCAGGCGACTTTTTCCAGGGGGACCAGGATCTCCGTGATATCTTCGAGCGGCTCATCGGCCTTGCCGAAGCTTCCGAGCCGGACCTCGCGAACCGGGCCCGAAGGCCAGTAGCCCCGGTCGGAAGCCCACCTTATCAGGGGCCTGTAAGCGTTCATTATCTGTCCGGGCGGCCCCACGTGCACTGTCGATGCGAACTCGCCTTCCGCGAGCATGACCGAGGTGATTGTCCCTTCGCCCGTCAGGAGGTCGGGCGTCGGGACGCACACCTCGAGGTCGATGCCTTCTTCTCCACTCTTGCGAATCGTATGCGTCCCCCCGTCCTTCCTGCCGAGGGCCCGTGTGCGGCTTCCTGTTTCGATGATACTGGTGCAACCATGCGAACGGGTTACGCGGAGGTTAAAAAGAGGTAAATTCTCCGTTAAACTCCCAATTGGCAATAGCCGGCATTTCCCAATATCCGCCTCGGGACAGGCCTCACGCATGTGAATCCACCCTGCTTTCTATCCCCGTCTTCCCCGGACTCAAGGTGCGGTTGCCGCAGCCGGAGCCTTCCTTGCGGCTACGTTTGTGTGTCTACGGTATGGTGTATACTCGATTTGCTCCAATTACGCCGAGCGCGAGCGGTTTTACAGGCAACTTCAGGGAGGTCTGGATGGCTGGAATCATAGTGGCAATCATCGTCGTAGTGCTTATCTTGCTGACGCTTCCTTCGTTCAGGCGCATCGGCCCGACCCAGGTCGGACTTGTCACAAAGCGCATCTCGTTCAAGGAGCTGTCTGAGGATAACCCGGTGGCACTCGCCGGTGAGGCAGGATACCAGGCCGACCTCCTGATGCCGGGCCTCCGCTGGAAGTTCTGGTTTCTCTACAAGGTCGAGAAGTTCCCGTGGGTACAGGTGCCCGCCGGTGAGATCGGCGTCGTGATCGCCCAGGTCGGTGACCCACTGCCGATAGGGGCCAAGTCGGCCGTCTACAAGAACGACTTCGGCAACTTCGCCGACCTCGAGGATTTTGTCCAGAACGGGGGTCAGAAGGGCGTTCAGAGGCCGGCGCTCCCACCTGGCACAAGCGCGCCGATACACCCCGTGGGCTTCCTCGTTATCACAAAGGCCAGGGTCTACGGAGTACCGATATCGCCTGAGCTCAAGCGGCTCACGAGCATGGATGGAATAATCACGTGCGAGTCGTTCGGGCTCGCGCCCTGGCAGCTCGAGCTGGTGCGCATAACGCCGCAGCCGAGTTCCGAGGGCGGCGCGGTGATGGACGTCGTCGGCATCGTCACGACTTTTGAGGGGGAGCCGCTGCCGTCGGGCGACATCGCGAGCAGGCTCGGAGGTTTCGCCGATGTCGGGCAGCTCGAGGCGGCCCAGGGCAACGACCTCCAGCTCATCGAGCTGCTCCTCGGAAGCAAGAACAACCTTCACAACAACTACCAGGATTACCAGGCGTTCCTCGATAACGGGGGCAAGATAGGCCTACAGCACGACCCGTTGCTCTACGGGGCCTACGCGCTCAACCCGTTCCTCGTCCAGGTCGAGCTCGTGCCAATGCTGGTCGTCACGCAGGGCCAGGTGGGGGTTATCAAGGCGTATGTCGGGCTCTCGACCGAGGACACCTCAGGTATCGAGTTCAAGTTCGGCTCGCTCGTCAGGCCCGGACACAGAGGCATCTGGCAAGAGCCGCTGCGCACCGGCAAATACTCTATCAACCCCCGCGTCTACCAGGCCGAGATAGTGCCGACCGCCATCCTGACTCTCAACTGGGCCGATGCCACCTCCGCGGCGCATAACCTCGACCGACAGCTCAAGCAGATCGTGGCCAAGAGCCGCGAGGGTTTCGTCTTCGCTATCGACCTGCAGGTGCAGATACACGTGCCCGACACCAAGGCGCCAAGGGTCATCTCTATGGTCGGCACCATGCAGAATCTCGTCAACGAGGTGCTTCAGGCCGCGGTGGGCAACCACTTCAGGGACAAGCTCCAGAGCATGCAGGCGGTCCAGTTCATCGAGACCCGCCANNATCCAGGACGTTATCTTCCCGCCCGACATGGTAAGGGTGCTCACCGAGCGAGAGATCGCGCGCCAGGAGATCGAGACCTACCAGAAGCAGAAGGATGCCCAGACCCAGCGAATATCAACAGAGCAGGCCAAGGGTACGGCCGACATGCAGGCTCAGCTTGCCGCTTCCCAGGTCGGCGTCGAGATCAAGCGCAACAACGCCAGCGCGAGGAAGGCGGAGGCCGACGGCGAGGCTACCTACATCCGCGACACCGGAGCCGCGAAGGGCGCCGAGGNNCCGTGGGCATGGCCCGGGCCAAGGCTTATAAAGAGCAGGTGAGGGCCCTGGGGCAGCGTCCCACCGCCCTGGTAAACGCGGTCGACGCTCTTTCCCGCAGTGGCCAGAAGTTCGTTCCGAACATCCTGCTGATCGGAGGCGGAGCAG
Source organism: Actinomycetota bacterium (assembly GCA_003154635.1). GTDB lineage: Bacteria > Actinomycetota > Geothermincolia > Fen-727 > Anoxymicrobiaceae > FEN-727. Next base: position 3,348 of record PMDX01000095.1, read on the forward strand.
GCGGACAGACTCTCGAGGGCCTTGCCGCCCAGCTCATGGGGGTGCTCGAAGGCCGCGAGGAAGAGATGGCCGCCGTTGTAGCCGAGGCGCCCGGGGCCGGGCGATCACCCGGAGAGACGGCCGGGGCGGGGTCGATGCCGATGCCCGAGCAGCCACCCGCTCCACCCAGGNNCCGGAGCCCGAGGAGCCACAGGCGTAAGAGTCGAGAAGCTGAGAGACGATAGTTTAGAAATTCCGTGGATGGAGGGGTCGTGAATAACGCTCTGGCTTACCTGTATAAGCTCATGTCCGGCCTGTTCGAGATCTTTGGCCGGCTGTATTTATTCAACTGGTTCTCGCCACCGGTCAAAGAGGTCGTTCGAAACGT
>PMDX01000148.1 GCA_003154635.1 Actinomycetota bacterium
CTCCAGAGACGTTGCCCGAGCCGGTCATGTAGGTGATGGAGGCATGGACAGCTGTCGTGTTGGGGTTGGCGATAGAGATGTAGTCGGAGAAGCCCCAGGCGGTGCTGCCTTCGGCGAGGTACCAGGTGGGCTTGGGCGTCTCGCTGACCGTAAAGGCCAGCACGTTCGATGTCCCGCCTCCGGGGCCGCCGTTTATGACGGTCACGCCAGCTGTCCCGGCTTCTTCTATGAAGGAGGCAGGGATCTGCGCTCGAAGCTCGGTATCCGAGACGAAAGTGGTGCCACAGGAGATGCCGTTCCACCTGACAGTTGCTCCCGATACAAAGCCGCATCCCTTTACGGTAAGGGTGAATGCCGGGCCTCCAGCCGTTCCCGACCGGGGGGCTACGGAAGTTATCGTAGGGACGGTCGCGGTGCGGAGCCCTGCGAGCGGGTAGCTCCACAGTTGAAAGCCCTGGAGGTTATACGTCCCGCCGATGACCTTGTCCTCGAATTGCTTAAGCACGACGACGTTGTTCCCGGGGACACCGAAGCCAGGCTCAGCCCAGGCCTCGAAACCCCCTCCGGTCTTCTCCCGGTAGATCTTCGCGTCGCCTGCGGGTAGTTCGGATCGCCCATCAAAGGCAGTCGGGTAGAGCTGCCCGTCGAAAAGGTTCGGCAACACGACATTGTTCTCAGGGGTAGAAACCGGTCCGAGATCAAGTTTCGTCCAGCCCGAGCCGCCGTAACGCCAGAGTTGCCCACCTGTCGCGTTACTGGTGCCGGCGTAGAGGTAGTCGCTGTCAGAGGTCAGCATCAGTACCTCCAGGTTGGAGTCGTCTCCGAAGTTGTCAGGCCCGGTTCGCTCCCAGGCCTTACCCTGGCCGGTGTATGCAAGAGGCGTGAAGCCCTTGTTGCCATCGNNGTCGTTGACGGCGACATGGACGCGGCCCTGGTATACAGAAGCGAACGAGAGCCTGTTCCCCGGGTCGACCGCGCCGAGTCCGAAACCGTCTTCGTTTATCTGTTCGAAAGACGAACCCCCGTCGTAGCTGAACACCTTGGCAAATCCTACCTTGTTGTAGCTGTAGAATCCGATCAGCAGCTTCCCGCTCTGCACGCCCAGCGGGTAACATATTTCACCCGCGCTGGGTGCGGTATCGACCTTCTGCCAGGAGGTGCCGGTCGAAGTGCGCCAGAGCTGACCGATACCGGCTCCATCGCTTATATCACCAGTACCGACGTAGAAATACCCGTTATAGACTGGCCCCGGCATCAGGATGGTGTTTCTCGCGATGCCGAAGCCGTCGGTAGCGGCCTTCTTCAATTCAGTGCCGTCGTAGCTCCAGATAGGAGCTGGTGAGGGGTTTGCAATTGCATGCGCCGGGACCGTGAAGTAGAGCTTTCCGTTGAAAGTGCTCATCGGGAACATCTGTGGTAATTGGGAATGGCTCATGCCGACTTCCGTGATGTTGTTCCACGTGGTAGAGGATGCTCCTGATGCTCCCGCTGAGAACAGGAGTGAGGAAGCCATGCAAAGGGCAAGAACTCCCGCCAGATAAATTGTGATAGTTGTCTTTCTGCTCATTGCAGATCCCCTTCCNNGTAAACCCTGCCGGCAGGGCCGCTGGAGACGTCACGAGCGATCCGGGTCGAGTCCTCTTTTTCCGCAGCGCCGAGGGCTTTCCCCGCTCTTGCGGCTTTACAGCGGGGTCTAGAAAGCGTAACCTTACCGATGGATTAGTTGGTCGCCCGGTCAACTCCTGCGGAGGCCAATAAGGACGGAGTGACTATGAGCAGTATCGATACCAGGGGCAAGATTCTGGAAGCGGCCGACGATCTCTTCGCAGAGGTCGGTTACGATGCTGCCACCACGCGGGAGATCGCCGCGAGGTCGGGGGTCAACAAGGCGCTTATCCACTATCACTTCGAAAACAAGGAAGCGCTGCTCGTCTGCATCCTCGATCGCTATTACGAACGTCTGATAGCGACCCTGTCAGAATCGATGGTGAGTGAGGGAACACTCGTTGAGAGGATTGAAAGGCTTCTCGATGCGTACCTCGATTTCTACAGCGAGAACCGCAACTTCACACGTACCATTCAGCGGGAGGTCGCAGGAGGGAAATACGTAGAACAGATCTGGGCGCACATGCTCCCCTTGTATCAAATAGGCATTGACGCGCTTCACGACACCTACCCTGCTACGCGCTCGGGCGACCTCGCGGCGGAGCAGCTCCTCACCTCTTTCTATGGTATGGTGACTTCTTACTTCACCTACGGTGACACCCTCCGTTTCCTCACCAAGGAAGACCCTTACTCGAAAAGTGAACTCCAGAAGCGGAAGGCTCACCTGCACCGCATGCTGGAGATAATAGAAGAGACCCTAAGGAAAGAAGACCCCGGACCCGGACAGGGTTCATGAGAGCATGACCTTCACAACAGAATCCAGTCTCGGTCGGCTCCAGAAGGTGGACAGAAGGAAGATCCATTCCGGGTGTTAAGACCACAGTGGTCTTGTGTGCACCTACGACTTTGACAATACGTACCCTGCGTGGTGGTGTCTGAGGGCGGACTCTAACCCCCCGGGAACAACGTAGGTTTTGTATGCGCTTACGACTTTGACA
>PMDX01000078.1 GCA_003154635.1 Actinomycetota bacterium
CAGGGCGAGGGGTACTTTTTTCCGTAGAACTCCGCAGCGGACCTGCATCCGACCGATATCGTTCTTTCCACGAGGACCTCGAGGAAAAAACGTACCCCGAGCCCCCCTGCGTGAGAAGTTGTGGAGGAGAAGAAAAAAGAGCCCGGGGTTGAGCCGGGCTCTTTGAAAATTCGCGGCAGTTTTACGTCGTGCCCGGGACTAAAGTCTACAACCCTCGCTGCAATGCGCGGTGCGCGGAATCATGTATCTCTTCAACGCGACCCCTCCTTCCTGGTGCCGGGCAATCCTATATAAGCCATTTTGTCATCATAAGCAAATACTGTCATTGTGCAATGTCAACCTTACAGCGGAACCATACGTCGCGGAAATCCGGTTCCCCTGCAAGGCCGGCCGCCGGACCGCCTCCGCGCCTATAACTTCACCTTCCGCAAGCGGAGCGAGTTGGTTACGACGGAGACCGAGGAAAGGGCCATCACAGCGGCGGCGTACATTGGGTTGAGCAATATCCCGAGGGGATAGAGCACACCGGCGGCGATCGGGATTCCGAGCGTGTTGTAAATGAACGCCCAGAACAGGTTCTGCTNNGTCGTTGATGCCGTCTCCGACCATTGCGACGACTTTGCCCTCGGCCTGGAGGCGCTTGACCTCGCTGGCTTTGTCCTGAGGCAGCACCTGCGCGATGACGTTATCGATGCCGGCCTGAGCCGCTATCGCCATCGCCGTACGCTCGTTGTCGCCGGTTATCATGAAGACATCCATGCCCATCTCGCGGAGAGCATCGACCGCCTCGCGCGAGTTCTCCTTTATGGTGTCGGCCAGGCCTATCACGGCAGCCGGCTCGTCATCGACAGCGAGTACCATGCTGGTCTTGCCCTGCCCGGAAAGCGTCGCGGCCTGGCTCTCGAACGCCGAAGCGTCGAGGCCTCTTTCCGCGAGGAAACCGGGGTTGCCGAGCAGCACTGTCCTGCCATCGATGGTCGCGACGAGCCCTTTGCCAGGAATCGCTTCAAAGGAGCTGGGTCTTACCCCTTCGATATCGCGAGCCTCAGCTTCCGCGCGGACCGCCATTGCGAGCGGGTGCTCGGAGTCCATCTCGGCGGACGCCGCAAGGCCGACCAGTTCCGCCTCGGACAGCCCGTTGAGCGAGATGATGTCCGTTACCGACGGCTTGCCAACGGTAAGTGTCCCCGTCTTGTCAAAGATGATGGTGTCGACTGACCGAGCCTGCTCAAGCACCTCACCACCACGGATGAGGATACCCAGCTCCGCGCCCCTTCCAGTGCCGACCATTATCGCAGTCGGGGTCGCGAGCCCGAGAGCGCACGGACATGCGATTATCAGGACCGCTACGAAGTTGAGCAGGGCATGGGTGAGCCTGGGGGCCGGACCGAAGATTATCCAGACCACGAAGGTAATAGCCGCTATCGACATTACGGTCGGCACAAAAATGCTTGCGACCCTGTCGGCCAGGCGCTGGATGGGAGCTTTGTGTCCCTGCGCTTCTTCGACCAGCCTTACGATCTGTGAAAGGACGGTGTCCTTGCCCACGCGCGTCGCGCGGAAGCGCAATGAACCCGTAAGGTTAATTGTCGAGCCGACCACCTGGTCTCCGGGCGCTTTGTCCACAGGCAGGCTCTCTCCCGAGAGCATAGACTCGTTGACGGCTGATGCTCCCTCGAGTATCTCGCCATCGACCGGGATGGTCTCCCCGGGCCTGACGGCAAGGACGTCTCCGACCTCGACCTCGTCGAGGGGGATGTCCTCTTCGCGCCCGTCGCGAACCAGGTGGGCCACTTTCGCCCGGAGTCCCAGCAGTTGGGCGATGGCGCTGGAAGCCCGACCCTTTGCGCGCGCCTCGAGCAGCCGTCCGAGCAGGATGAGAGTGATAATCATCGCCGCCGAGTCGTAATAGACGGCGGGCATGCTGCCCATTTTGGTAAGGCCCTCGAACGTCTTGGGGGTTACAGTCACCACGACGCTGTAGATAAACGCCGAGAGCGTGCCCACTGCGACGAGCGTGTTCATGTCGGCGGTCTTGTGTTTGAGCGCCACCCACGCGCCCTTAAAGAACATGGAGCCCGCCCAGAACATGACCGGAATGGTCAGCATCATCAGGATGTAGTAGCGGGTCTGCATGTCCAGGAGGCGTATCCCCGGCAGCTTTTCGCCCATCGATAGGATCATGATGAGGATTGTCAGCGAGGCCGCGGCCATGAATTTGGCCAGAAGCATCGTGACGTACTCTCGCAAGGCGCCCGCCTGGGCCTCTCGGACATCTCCACCCTCGACCACCTCGAGGACCCTGTAATCACCTGCCGACGATACGGCTTTCTTAAAGTCGCCGAGCGAGGCCTGCGCCGGGTCGTACATGACCTGCGCGGTCTCGGTCGCGAAGTTGACGTTAGCCTCCGCGACCCCCTCGACCTCTCGCAGTGCGACCTCCACCTTCTGCACGCACGACGCGCACGACATTCCCTCGATGGGGAAGATGGCCCTGGAGAGCAGGGGCTGGTAGCCAAGAGATTTGATCTCTTCCATTATGCGGGTCGGCGCTATTCTGTCAGTCCGGTACGTGACTTCGACCGAGTCGGTCGCGAAGTTGGCCGTAGCCGATTCGACTCCCTCGAGGCCCGCGACGCCCTTTTCCACCTTCTCGACACAAGAGGCGCACGACATCCCGCCGACAGGTATATGAAGCCTGGCAGTGCCGCGGCGTTTTTCGGCCGGGGCGGCGGGGATGCCTTCCATGTCATCGGTGGCGCCCTCCGGGCCCAGGTACTTGTCGGGGTCCGTGACGAACTTGTCGCGGCACTTCACGTTGCAGAAATAGTAGGTCTCGCCATCGCGTTCGGCTGTCGCCGCCGCGCTCGACGGAATAACTTCCATGCCGCAAACGGGATCGATGTGCGGTGAGTCATCGACCTCCCCTGGAGCCTCGCCCAGCAGCCCGAGCTCCTCGAGGGTCTGCACGATCCGGTCATGCTCCCGAGAGAATCCAAGGAAGACCTCGTCACCGATTACTATGGTTGGAACTATGGTGGACGAGTAGCGCTCGTACATCTCGACGGCGTTGTCGCCCTCTTCGATGTTGCGGCCCTCGTATTCAATACCCCATTCCTCGAACTGCTTCTTGGCCATGGCGCAGTCCGGGCAGGTATTTGAGAAATATACGACTACCGCGCTCTCCCGCTGTGTTTTCATGCTCCTATGATATTGCTTTCTGTACGGCAAATGAATTGACGCTGGTCATGGTTTGCCAAATTATCCCGCTTCCCTTCCTTGAGCCGCATCCGCAAGCGGAGGCGACGGAGCCGATGAAGCCTGGAATGGCGAAACAACAGCAGTCCGCTCTGGGGAAAAAGGGATTCTGGGCGACGCTGTTCAGGGGGTGAGCCGTGGCATCCGTCAGTGGCGTGGATTGGCCTTTACTACCTTCAAGGCGTGTGTGACCGCTACGATGGTGTCCGTTCGGAACTGTGCCTGGAGCTCGCCCATCCGGGCATAGGCGTATCCCTTGGTGGTGACCACGTACTTGGGAGTGACGTGGTTGAGGGCTATGGCGATGACATCCATGCGGCAGCGGCTACAGCCACAGAAAGCGCTGTCCTTCTCGAGAACCTCGTCGACGTACGTGGATACAACGTCCTCCATGAAATTAATAAGCTCCAAGACAACCTCCCCCCGTGTCCGCACCCTAGATCCAGCGACTCAAGCCAGCCCTAAGGGTAATGGTGCGCGTTCACTACTCAGACTTTATCACAGGCCCGAAAACGGGTCACCGTAAAAGGTTGTAAAGCATGTCTTTTCATTGTGCTATAATCTCATGTACTCCGGCCCCCCGAGCGGGGCCGGTGGCAGGTAACCACAAGCACGGAGGGTTTATTGCGCAAGTATGAGACATTGCTGATTGCAAAGGCGGATCTCGATGAAGACCAGCTTAAGTTGCTTCTCGACGAGATAACCGCACTTATTAACCGTGAGGGTGGTGTCGTAAAGGGCATCGACATCTGGGGCCTGAGGCGCCTCGAGTACCCGATTGAGCACGAGGAGAGCGGGCATTACGCGGTCATCAACTTCGAGGCGGAGACCGCGGTGGTTAAAGAGCTCGATCGCGTCACCGGCATCAGGGACGAAGTCCTGCGCACCAAGACCCTTGTAAGGGGGAGCAAATAACGATGGCTGGTATCAACCGGGTGGTGCTTCTTGGCAACCTCACCAGAGATCCCGAGCTTAAGTTCACTCCCGCCGGCAAACCGGTGGCGACGTTCGGCGTAGCGGTCAACCGGGTGCCGTACACAAACGAGCAGGGCGAGAGGGTCGAGGGAGTCGACTTCTTCACGGTGGTTGTCTATGACCGCCAGGCCGAGACCACCCACCAGTACCTGAAGAAAGGCAGCGGCGTGGCCATCGACGGCCGTTTGAGGTATCGAAGCTGGCAGACCGATGAAGGCCAGAAGCGTTCCGTCGTCGAGGTCGTCGCGCAAAACGTACAGTTTCTGCCCCGCGCCGGTGAGGGTGGTGGTGGTCCTGGAGGGCCTCCTCCATCCGACGACTACGCGGGCATAGACATACCGCCGATCGAGGGCGGCGAAGACTACCCGTGGTAAGCGGGAGACAGAGCAAAAGGGGTGTTTAAGCCATCGCAAGCGACAAGAAACCGTCACCGTATCCCAGGAAACAAAAGCGGAAGGTCTGCTACTTCTGCAAAGAAAAGATAGACTATATAGACTACAAAGACGTGGGCACACTGCGCCGTTTCCTTTCGGAGCGCGGAAAGATAAGGCCCCGCCGCGTAACGGGCACGTGCACCCAGCACCAGGCGGAGCTGGGCAAGGCGATCAAGAACGCCCGCGAGGTAGCGTTGCTGCCTTACCCCCGCAAGTAGTCTTCCGTTTTAGCGACTCGGGATGGTGACGATTTGAAGATTCTCCTAAAGCAAGACGTTGATCGCGTTGGACGTATGGGCGAGGTAGTTGAGGTCGCCGGCGGATACGCGCGCAACTTCCTGGTCCCCAGGGGCCTCGCGGTCGAGGTCACACGGGGCCGCATGAAAGAGATCGAAGAGCAAAAGAAGGTTCTCGAGGTCAAGGCTGCCCGCCAGCGCGAGCAGGTCCAGGGAGTAGCCGACAAGATGGCAGGCGCCAAGGTTGTGATCAAGGCTCGCTGCAGCGCTACGGGCAAGCTGTTCGGCTCGATCACAAACAGGCAGGTCGCCTCCGTCATGGAAGAGCAGACAGGCGAAGAGATTGACCGCCACAAGATAGTCATAGACGACCGCATCAGGTCGGTCGGCCACTACCACGCCACCATCAAGCTTCATCCCGATGTCGAGTTCGATGTCGAGTTCGAGGTCGAGGGTGAGGGGTTTGTCGCCGAGGAGCCCGAGGGCGAAGCCGACGAGGCGGTGGAGAGCGCTGAGGTTCAAGCCGAAGACGCCGCCGAGCCTGAGCCGGCTCAAGAGACCGAGGCCGCCGCATCCGAAGCCGAGCTTGAGATCGCTGCGGAGACGGAAGACTCCGGCGAGTAGATCCGGAGTGGCTTAGCAGATCAGGCACTGCGTGCGGCGCTACCGTTTTTCCACAATTCCTGTGTAAAACCCCACTATTCTTGTGCATTTATCCACGAGTTCGATCTTTTCTTTGGATTTCGAGGAAGCCCTTATTGCATGGGAGAACCACGTGATATATAAGAATCAAACGCACGGAAGATAACGGTCGACAGGGAAGGGGACATCATGGCGATGGAGCTGGCGCGTAGCAGCAGTTTCGACAGGGTCCCGCCCCACAACCTCGAGGCCGAAGAGTCCGTCCTGGGGTCGATGATACTTGCCCACGCCGCCGTTGCCGAC
>PMDX01000309.1 GCA_003154635.1 Actinomycetota bacterium
GTCACGGCGCTTATGGACCGCTGGCTGTTCTACCAGGCTCTGCAGGCGGTGCAGCTCTTCTGCACGGTGGACCTGAGCGCGCTTTATCTCGATATACTCAAGGACAGGCTTTATACATACCCGCCGCGGTCTCATGGCAGGCGTTCCGCGCAGACAGTCCTCCACGAGCTTTTCATAAAGGTAACCGAGATGGTGGCGCCCGTTCTGGCTCACACCGCTGAGGAGGCCCTGTGGGCATTGCCGGACGGACAACGCCCGGCCGAGAGCGTGCACCTGCTCCCATGGCCTGAGTGCGAAGCGGAAAAGGTAGACACGGAGCTCGAAGCAAAATGGGAAAAGCTTCTGGAGGTCCGTGATGAGGTATACCGCAGGCTCGAGGACGCCCGCCAGGAAGCGCTCGTCGGCACCAGCCTCGAGGCCCACATCAGAGTTTTTGCACAGGGTGCGATACTCGAAGCGCTGCGGCAGATGGAAGAGCAACTGCCGGCATTTCTCATTGTTTCACAGGTGGAGGTCAGCGACCTGTCGTCGTTCGATGGAGAGAGAAGAGGGTCGCAGGATGTCGAGGTGGTTGTCGAGCGTTCCATCGGGGAGAAGTGTCAGAGGTGCTGGAACTACAGCTCCACCATCGGCCTGAGTGAAAAGCACCCTGATATTTGCGAGCGCTGCGCCGCGGCGCTGGTGGAGATCGAGCTGTAACGTGTCCAGTCGCTCCGGCAGGAACACAATTATCTTTGTCCTAGCGGCAATCAGTGCGATCGTCCTCGACCAGATCATCAAGGCTATGATCGTGACATTCATGTCGCCCGGACAGACCGTGAATTTGATTCCACATGTTCTCCAGCTCACATATACCACTAACACGGGAGCAGCGTTCGGCCTCTTGCGCGGCAGCGGACAGATAGTCTTTCTGGCCGCACTCATAATCGTCGTACTCTCGCTGGCATGGTTCTTCTGGTCCCGCAACCGTATGGGCGCATGGTCGTTCGTCGGGCTTGGCCTTATGATAGGCGGCGCGATCGGAAACCTTGCAGACCGCGTCGTGCGCGGGAAAGTCGTGGATTTCATAAATTTTGGATGGTGGCCGGTGTTTAACATCGCCGATTTGGCAATAGTTGCCGGTGTTATAATTGTATTCATAGAGTTCGCGCGGAAGTTCTTGAGCGCTGAGGGTGAGACCGAGCCCTGAATGGGCCGGGGGGTGTCTTTCTTTGCACCGAGTATTATTCAGCATCGGAAAGCTTACGATCTATTCCTACGGGGTCATGCTGGCCGTGGGGTTCGTCATCGCTGCGTTAGTGGCGCGGCAGCGGTTCATCGAGCGGTACAAGGATCCTGACATCATACTCGACTTCGTCCTTGCTGCGGTAGTCGGGGGGATAGTCGGGGCGAGGCTGGCTTACGTGATCGGCCACTGGTCGGAGTTCTCTCATAATACGGGCAAGATATTCGCGCTCAACATGGAAGGCCTGGTCTTCTACGGTGGGCTTGCCCTCGGACTCGCGTTTGCGCTCGTTGTCGCCTACGTGAAAAAGATCAGGCTGTGGACAATACTGGACCTCGCCGGACTGTGCGTGCCGATAGCCCTCGCAATAGCCAGAATCGGCTGCCTGCTAAACGGCTGTTGCTACGGCAAGCCTACGTCGCTACCATGGGGCATCACCTACCCCGCGTCCACCGGAATTATCGGCGCGCGGCATCCGACCCAGATCTACGAGTTGATACTCGACCTGGTGCTCTTCGGTCTCCTCTGGTGGAAGAGAGACTCGTTCGAGCGCGAAGGCACCATCTTCTGTCTCTTCGTGATGGGTTATGGCTTGATACGATTTACCGTTGAATTCTACAGGGAGCACGCTCAGTCTTTTGCGGGGGTAGGGTTCCAGGCCGGTAGCATAGCAATGGTGGTCATAGCGGGTCTCGTACTGCTTTTCCGTTACAGGTTGCTCCCCTCTGCGGGAGGAGAACGCCTCTGATGAGCGATTCGGCTCCGTCCACCGCCCGGGGAGAAGGATCAGGTGGTGAGGCGCACGCTGCCTGGAAGGGGTCAGGCGAAGCCGGGCCTGACGACGCTGGCAGGAGGTTGGATACTTTCGTCGCATCCCGCGTCGGCATTTCCAGGAGCCGAGCCCAAAGGCTTATCGCTGACGGCAATGTGCTCATAGGAAATATTCCAGCCAGGAAGAACCACATCCTTTCGACAGGCGAACATGTATCCTGGGAACTTCCGCCCGCGGAGCCAGAGAGTATTGCAGCACAGGAAGAGATACCGCTCGACCTGGTGTACGCGGATGACCACCTGGTCGTAATCGACAAGCAGGCCAACCTGGTCATGTACCCGGGCCCCGGTCATGCATCCAACACCTTACTGAACGCGTTGCTCGCCCGCTATCCCGACATTTCGGGTGTCGGGGGCAACGGCCGTCCGGGAGTCTTCCACCGCCTGGACCGGGGGACTTCGGGGCTCGTAGCGGTTGCTCGGACCGAAGAAGCGTACGGTGCAATGGCCGACAAGATAAAAGAGCGCGATGTCGACAGAGATTACATCGCTCTCGTGGTAGGAGCTCTACCCGCCGAGATTGGTACCATCGATGCGCCTGTGGGCCGAAGTCACAGTAACAGAAAACGCATGGCGGTAGACAGGATTGCCGGCAAACGCGCGGTCTCGCGGTTCAGGGTCAAAGAGAGATTCGGGCGAGAGTTCACCCTGGTTGAGGTGTCGCTGGAGACGGGGCGCACTCACCAGATAAGGGTACACTTCACGCATATCGGGCACCCCGTCGCAGGTGATCCGGAGTACTCCCGCGGAAAATCGTCGGGGAAGCTTGGCCTCGAGCGGCAATTCCTGCATGCATATAGGCTGGCTTTCGAACATCCCGTAACTGGAGATCAACTCGAGTTCACTTCGGAGTTGCCGGCTGACCTCGAAGTGGTGCTAGAACAACTCAGAGAAGCCGATCGTGCAAGCAGCGCCTAGCGATGGCGTTGAGAGGGGTGTCCCACGGCTCAGATGGAGCGTCCCACGATCGAGGCTATGGACCTGACCTTGGTCATCAGCGAATCGAACTCTCCGAATGTGAGAGCCTGGGGCCCGTCGCACAGTGCTGTATCCGGATCGGGATGGACCTCTACCATGACCCCATCCGCACCGGCGGCTATCGCAGCCAGCGCCATGGGCTCGACCAGGCTGGTCCTTCCGGTGGCATGCGCGGGGTCGACTATCACCGGCAGGTGGGAGAGGTTTTTTATGACCGGCACTGCCGAGAGGTCGAGGGTATTGCGGGTGTAAGTCTCGAAAGTGGTGATTCCGCGCTCGCAGAGGATGATATCTCTGTTTCCCTCGATAATCACGTATTCCGCGGCCAGAAGAAGGTCTTTGACAGTTGAGCTCGGGCCCCTCTTGAGCATGACGGGGTGTCCGCTCTTGCCGACCTCGGTAAGAAGAACGAAGTTGGCCATGTTTCGCGCGCCGACCTGGAGGATATCCGCATACCGGCAGACCAGCTCCACGTTACGAGGATCGGTGACCTCAGTGATCACCAGTAGACCCGTCTCGTTGCGAGCCTTCGCGAGATACTTGAGAGCTTCCTCACCCAATCCCTGGAAAGAATAGGGGGATGTTCTCGGCTTGTATGCGCCACCCCTTAAAATGCTGGCGCCCTTCTCTTTGACGTATCTCGCGGTGTCGAGCAATTGCGCCTCGGACTCGACCGCGCACGGGCCTGCCATCATGACCACACTATCGCCGCCGATCTTGACCCCCCCAAGCTCTATGACCGTGTTCTCAGGATGCGCCTCGCGGCCGGCGAACTTGTAAGGCTGAAGGATGGGAATGATGTCCTCGACACCGGGCATGCTCTGCATCTTTTCGACGATCCTGGTCTTGTCATCTCCGACGATGCCTATGACCGTCTTTGTAACCCCGTAGATCGGATGCGTGCGCAGGCCAAAAGAATGGACCTTGTTGATAACGGTCTCAACCTGTTCCTTGCTTGCCCCCGCGCGCATTACGATTATCATCTTTATCCTTACTCCAACTAGATTACTGTAATTTCCGGAGTGATAATCGTAATCCTTTGACCCCAACCCTATCAATAGCCCCGAACAACCAATTGAATGTGGGGATTTCAGATATCGCGCCAGGAGAGATGGCCATCTTCGTCGTAGGAGGCGAGGCCGCGGCTGCCACTGACGCTGTCGATGCCTTTGTCTGCCATATATGCGGCGACGATGCTTTTGAGGCCTTCGACACGAGCAAGCTTGTGGGCGACCTGGTCGTGGGTGATTACCAGTTCGTCGACCGCCTGGCCAATGTCGAGCGCGGGGGAGGCGGTCGACCCACGCCTGGACTGGACTTTGCCGGACATGAGTGGGCAATCCTCGAGGAAGTCACACCACGGGCACAGGTTATTCTGTTGTGGGTCGAGCTCGCCTCGCTCTATGCAGCCTGCAACCCTCTCGACCTCTGCCAGAGCTTCCTCGACTCTCTGTGGAGTCACGTTCATGCTGTGCCTGTGGTCAATCAACAGGTAGTGGAAAGTGACCTTGTTTACCGGGATGTCCCATATGCGCTCCGCAGCGATGTGATAAAGGGGCAGCTGTAGATCGCCGGCCAGCCTTCGGGCCGGAGGCAACCTGCGATTGGTCTTGTAGTCGATGATCTCGAACCCGTCGCAGTCGTCCCGGTCGAGTCTGTCGATAACGCCCGAGAGCTCGCAGAAGCCAAGGTCGACCCTGAACTTATACTCGAGCGCGGCAGGCAGTTTGAAGACGCCGGGACCACCCTGGACATAGCGCCTGTAATAATGCTCGAGTGCCGCTTTAGCCTGGTAGAAATATCTGGTCTCTTCCTCTGATGAAGCGTAGCCCTCGCTGACCCAGCAGGTCTCGAGACGATCGATAAGTTGTTCCTGCATTGGAGCATCCGGGGTTGGGGCTGAGTAGAGCCACTCGAGCGCGGAATGCACGCTTTTGCCAAAGCTGAGCGATGGTGATGGCTCTGTGGGCCTGGCCTCGACGTACTTGAACCTGTACTGGAGGGGGCACGTCTGATATGTGGATATCTCTGTATAGCTCAACTTCATCGTGGTGGTTAAACCTTATCTTCAAGCATTGTCCGAAGCTTCTGTTAACCTGATTATAGATATGGGGTGTGACATCCTTCTGAATCAGCAAAATAGCTATCAGGGAGGATGATCCTACAAGGGAAAGCGACAGCCCGAAAAGAATTATAGTAAGTCCGTTCGCCAGGGAAAGCGAGAGTATTGCATTGCCCCCGAAGTTTGCGCACCTCCATGTTCATACGGAATACTCGATACTCGATGGCGCCTGCAGGATAGGAGACGCTCTCGAGGCTGCCCGTTCGATGGGGATGGAATCCCTCGCGATAACTGACCATGGCGTCATGTACGGCGCCCTCTCGTTCTACGAAAAAGCCGTGGAGCTCGGGGTGCGGCCAATCATAGGATCCGAGGTGTATGTGGCCCCGGGCAGTCGCTTCAAGCGCGATGGAGGTCTCGAGGAACAGCCTTACCACCTCGTTCTGCTGGCCTCCAACAACGAAGGCTACCTCAATCTCATGAGAATAGTCACCCGTGGCTTCACCGAGGGCTTCTACTATAAACCGAGGGTCGATCTCGAGGTGATGCGCGAGTACTCATCGGGACTCATAGCGCTCTCCGCATGCCTCAAAGGAGAGGTGCAGAAAACCTTGCTCCGGGGCCAGGACGCCGAGGCGGAAGCGGCGGCGGACAGGTATCTCGAGATATTCGGCGACGGCAACTTCTATATCGAGCTCATGGATCATGGCATACCCGAACAACGGGAGGTCAACCCTCGCCTCGTAGACCTCGCGAGGCGAAAGGGCCTTCCGCTGGTAGCGACCAACGATACTCACTACGTCCGCCGCGAAGACTCCAAGCCGCACGATCACCTGCTGTGCATACAGACCGGCAAGGTCCTCTCCGAGCCGAACCGGATGCGTTTCTCCTCAGACGACTTCTACCTGAAATCGCCTGAGGAGATGGCCGCGATATTCCCCGACTATCCCGACGCGATCTCCAACACGGTCGAGGTCGCCGAGCGATGTGACGTCGAGATATCGCTTGACAAGGTGTATCTGCCCCGATACAGCACCCCGGAGGGGTTCGACCTCAACTCATATCTCAAGCACCTCGCGGTCCAGGGAGTGAAAGAGCGATACGGCGACCCCATACCTGAGGAGGTCGAAGCGCGACTCACCTACGAGCTCGAGGTGATCCAACGGCTGGACTTCGCCGGTTACTTCCTCATAGTGTGGGATTTCGTCAACTACGCCAAAGTCCAGGGCATAAAGGTTGGGCCGGGCAGAGGATCCGCCGCGGGCAGTCTCGTCGCTTACGCGCTGTGCATCACGACCATCGACCCGCTCAAGTACAACCTTCTCTTTGAGCGATTCCTCAACGCCGAGCGTATCGCGTTGCCCGATATCGATATCGACCTCAGCCATTACAGGCGTGGGGAAGTTATCGATTATGTAGCCGACAAATACGGCCGCGACAGGGTTTCACCGATTGTGA
>PMDX01000041.1 GCA_003154635.1 Actinomycetota bacterium
TTCCGGTACATGGCCCTCTCCACCATTATCTTCTTGCCGGCACCTCACGACCTCACTTCTTTACCGTAAAGTACTTCCCGGCGGAAGTTCCTCCAGAGGTGGTCACTTTGACACTCACCGTCCCCGTTATACCTGAGGGAACATTTACCACTATCTTGGTGTTGCTCCATGAGGTGTAGCTCGAGACGGTCTTGCTTCCGAACTTCACGTATGAGGAGGAGTATCGCTTGGAGCCGAAGGACCTGCCGCTTATGGTCAGTTTGCTTCCCACCTTTCCCGAAGTGGGAGAGATGGAGCTTATCGCAGGCGTCACCTTGAACGTCTTGAAGTTGGAAGTGCCCCCAGGGGTATGTACCACAACGGAGCAGGTCCTCGATATTCCCGAGGGCACCTTCACCTTTATCTTGGTCGAGCTCCAGGAGGAATAGGTAGATACCCTGGTGCTCCCGAACTCCACGTATGAGGAGCCCCTGCTTCCTTCGAAGTTGGTGCCGTATACGTATATGTAAGAGCCAGTGGTCCCGGATGTGGGAGAGAGCTTGGTGATGGAGGGCTTGGGTTTCGCGATGGTGAACGTCTGTGCGCTCGACGTTCCTCCACCCGGTGCAGGTGTGAACACGGTCACGCTTGCCGTACCCGTTGTTGCGATGTCTGAAGCCGGGATGGAGGCAGTGAGCCGTGTATCGTTTATGTATGTTGTGGTACGAGGGGAGCCGTTCCAATTGACGGTTGAAGCAGATATGAAGTTGGTTCCGTTCACTGTCAGGGTGAAGTCGGGGTCTCCGGCGGTCTTGTGGGCGGGGTCAAGGCTCGTGACAACCGGCAAAGGGTTGTCGAAAGCCATGAGGAACGGGTTGAAGCGCAGTTCGGCCAGGGCGAGCCAGCCGGTCGCCCCGACATGGGCCCGATGATAGTAGAGCCACGGGCTTCCGTCCGCAAGATCAAACCCGGTCGTCAATCCGTCTATGCTGGACGCCGGCGTTGCGCCGTCTGCAAAATGCGCGCCTTCGATGAACGACACGAGCGAGTCCCATTTTCCATTCTCTCCACGAGATCCAAAGACTTCTGCCATCTGCGCGGTGCCCTCATACCATACACCGTCGCAGTCGGAGTTGAAGTCGTAGCCTTCTCCAACCTTGTTGTGAGACTCCGCGTAGTCGAGCGCACCTGTGTACGCCGCACCGTCTTCTCCAAGCGCCAGGAGCGCCCACGACTGAATATCAGTAGGTACGACCGACGTGTTTACATTTACTCCATCGTCACCAGTTCCGGTCCAGAACTTCTTCTCTGTGGCATCCCACATCGAGAGCAGAAACGACTTGGCGTGCTCGGAGCGCTCGTGCCAGGTCGCATCCCCCGTAATCTCGTAGAGCCGTTCGAACGCGGCATAGAGGTCGATATTGTGCTCCGTAGATTTGTAGGTGAGCGCGGTCTGGTCGGGCTCCCACCCTTCGAAACCTGCGGTGTATCCGCCGGCTCCGCGGGTATCGCGGCAGTGTGCTTCGACCCACTCCCCCATCTGTTTCGCCGCATCGAGGTACTTGTCGCCGCCGGCTGCCTTGTAGTAGGAGATGAGTGAGAGCATCGCCCACGCAACATTTCCGGTCTGTGTGCCGACCTGCGTCGAGTCCTCCTCCCATTTCTTGTTCGTGCTATCGTACCAGCCCGGCATTCGAACGGTTCCGGTCTTCCCATGTGGTGTCCAACCGGCAGGAGGAACCAGGTCGCCCGCCTGATATGCGTTGCGGATGCGTCCGTCGGTGTAATAGCGGTCGTTCTGCTGGGCGTAGACGAGGGCATCAGCCAGAAGCTTCGCCCGGTCCATCTCTCCGGAGGCCGTGAAAGCAAGGAGTGCCACGGCGTTGTCGTACGTGTAAGCGAGCTTTCTCATGATCGTATCAAAGCTGTAGCCGGACTGTATCGTCTCGTAGCTTAGGATAAATCTCGGCTCGGTGAGCCTTGGCTTGTCGTACGAGATATCGTCGAGGTAGAAGGTGATATCATTACCGCTGTTTTCACTTGCGCTCGTGATCCAGGCGAACCCGCCCAGCACATAGCTCTTATCGAGCCCGGAGACATCTATCGTGTATTTCGTCCAGGCGTCTGTAAGGGTCACGTATCCGGTCGAGGCTTTTGGCGACGAGTCCGGGTACGGTTTATCAGGAGTCTCTGTTACAGGATTCCATCCGACGCCGAAGCACATGAACGCTACTCTTTCGCCACCAACCTTGCCCCTTGCCCAGAAAGTGAGTTTCGTCGCTCCAGTCAGGTCGACACCGGCGTTGGCGGTGTCACCCCAGTTCGGATCAGGCTGAGTCTCGGAACCCGTGAGGGTTCCGTTCAGGAAATACCAGCCGTTGTAGTTAGATCCTGTCGACTTGAAGCCGGCCTCGATGCAATCTATCCCCGAACGCGGGCTTACGGTGCATTTCTCATTCATCTCGAGAATCGAAGCTTCATCGCCCGGGGAGCTCATCATTCCCCGCGAGAGAAAATGATTTCCGGGCGCATCGGAGTCAGTGTAGACATCCAAAGCAGTGTGGTACTGGTCCATCTTCTGCGCAAGGTAACCCGTCGATACCAGCGATTCTGCGGCGCTGGATGACTTCAGGTAGGCTCCAGAAGCACGAGTGCCCAACAAAGCGCTGGCGAGAACAAAAAGGACCGCCGCGATGCATGAGACTTTTTGTATCCCCAACGATTGCCGCATGTTTCCCCATTCCCCAATAACAATGCGTCAATGCACCTAAGCTCTAGTAATCTGAAATTCCCCGTGCACCTTGCGCCACAATCTAATGCATCATCCCATTACGAGCAATAGTGACCGCCTCGGGTAGGTACGCAGCCGCCGTGCTTACTTCCACGCGTGCCCGGGGAGCTAGCAAGCTCGGATTGCTCAGTC
>PMDX01000035.1 GCA_003154635.1 Actinomycetota bacterium
TTCCACTCCACGTGCCCCTGGATCTCTGGGAACAGTTCGATGACCCTCTCTTCCACCTTGTCCAGTATCTGCTCGCAGTGGCTTATGTTCTGCGGTGTGATTTCAGGCTTGCCCATTCCACCGGCGATGATGAGCTGTTTTCCCGGCGGGGCAATGCGAGGATCCCAGTCTGGGGGCATTACCATGCAGAAGGGGGGGTCCTCCGAAACTCCCCCCTCCCACACGTAGTCGACCATGTGGTCGGCCTCGATATCGGGTATGTTCAAGAAGCAGTAGTTGGGGATTGCCTCGATCCTCCGGTCCAGTGCGAACTTCACGATCAACGCCGCGTACGATTCGCGCAATCCCTGGACGTAGGAGACATACTCGTCGGGGAAATTCTCCGGACCTGCCATCTCGACTGTTCGCTTGATACCCGCGTTGGAGACAACCACGTCGGCGGTTATCTCCTCGCCTTCCGAGGTCTCCACTCCACGCGCCTTGCCGCCTTCCACGAGGATCCGATTTACCTCACAACCCGTGCGAAGCGCTCCACCGTCACGCAGGAACGCCCTCATGAAAGAGCCGCAGACCTCGCGCACCCCTCCTTTTGGAACCCCCATGGTGTGTTTGCGATATGCGTTGGCTAGACACCAGATGAGCTCGCCCGCGCTCGCCTCCGTGTACGGAATCACGAACGCAAGGAGCGCCAGGTTTCCGAACAGTTGATGGGCCTGCCGGTCTTCGGTGAACTTGAGAAGGAACTCACGCCCCGTCATGTCGTCCATCGAGCTAAGGAAGTTTTCGTCGACCATGGCGATCTTGATCATGGTATCGATCAGCCCTCTTATCCCGAAGTTCTTCAGGACGAGCCGCAGGTTGTTGAAGACGCTTGCGCGCATCGTCCGCGTGGCATAAGCCTTCATGCTGTACGGTATCCACACCGGGATCGACTGGGCCACCTTGACGTATCCCAGCCCACCGAATCGAGCGGTGGCAAAGGGATTGTGCACCGTCCACTGCAGGTCGCCCCGCACTCTCCGGGTGATCTCCCCGTGCGGCCCCGATTCTCCCATGGAGAATATGTGGAAAGCGGAGTCGACAAGGAACGCGTCCCTCGTGTAGCTCGAGCACTTTCCCCCGTAGAACCGGTTCTTCTCCAGAAGCGTGACCTGGTGACCCCGAGATTGCAGGAGCGTAGCAACTCCCATCCCCCCGGGCCCGGACCCGATCACCAGGATGCTCTCGGCACCGTTTTCCATCTCACACCTCTCTCCCCTCGAAATGTGCAAGCGGTGGGCTTATTGAGTTTCTATTGCCGTTATTCCAGTGGTCCGTCCTCGGTCCAGGCCATCTTCGTCGCTATGTCGGCGAGCTTCTCCGTCATCTCCAGGATCGCCGGATCATCGGGAAGCGGCTCGCCTTCGACCGGCTCGGCGTTGTATAGGTAATCATCGGCGCATCCCCGCGGGTCGATGATTTTCCCTATCCCCTTCTGCCACTTCGTATAGAACCCCTCGGTCGGACCGAACATCTTGCGCATCACTGGAGAGGTGATACCGGATTCCATGCAGTGCTCCGCCTGCATGTGTGTAAACTCCATCTCTATCGGCTTTATGGTCCTTGTTTGATCCGGGTTGCGGTGATCGAACTCGATCGGCTCCTCGTAGTGGCTGACCGTGCTCTCCTCCATCATGAAATGAATCCCGGAGTCGGCGTTGTCGTCGAGGATTCCTCCGCGGTCGATCCATTTCTGCTTGATCTTCTCGCCATCGGGGGAGGCCATGACCATCGAGTGGTGGGACTCATCCTGTCCATAGGCGGTTATGAACATTCCGGCGGCCTTGAAGAAGATCGGGTAATTCGAGCTGAGCACGAACGTCCAGAAGATCATCTCGGCCATGCCGGTGTGTTCCATATCCATCATGAATCCACCGTGTTTGGATACCTCGTCGCGCATTACGGCTTCCTGGAACTCGAGCTCTTCGGCGGAATCGGTCGCCAGCACCTCGAGGAACTGGTAGTTGAAGGCCTGGATCGCCTTCTTGAGGTACTTCGCCTTCTTCCACGATTCCTTGTGGAGAAGATGGGGCACTATCATCGTGAGCAGCGACCCCATTCCCGGTTTAAAGGCGTTGTATCCGATCCCTTCCACGGTAATGGCCTGGGTGGCGTCGGCCAGGCTCTTGCGGTCCGGGAAGAACATGATGTAAGCCTTGCAGTGGGGCGGCAGCTCCAGCTCCGTGTCGTAGAGAAAGCCCTCTGGCACAGGCTCCGGGGGGCCGGGCCAGTTGTAAAGCTTGAGAGCGCATTTCGTGAAGACCCCGTTGCCGCCGAAGGCTCCCAGCCTGCCTCTCAGCACGCCGCGAAGTGATGGCCCGGGCCCGTCCCCGCAAAACCAACCGTCACCCGACCCCAGGGTCCCGAGCCGTATCACTTCGCCATCCGGCAATACCCATTCCACGCCCAGCAGGTTGCGTGAGCTCCAGTTCATGTAAGTGCCGTCGGGAGCGCATCCCACGCAGGAGGTGGCGCTCGCCAACGGCGAAGAAGCCGCCCCCGAGGACACGATATGCGTATGAAGGCCTTTTCGCATGGTCTCCGCCATGACCTGGCCCCCTATCGCATGGGGCTCAACCACCACGAACATGTTTTTCTCGTCTATCTCCAGGATGCGGTCCATGCGCCTGAGCTCGATCTGGACCACGTTCTCGCAGCGTGGGCCCGCTAGCGCTCCCCACCCGGTGCAGATGGCCTTGAACTTGAGGCCGTGCTTGTTGCAGATCTTTACCACCGCCTGCACCTCCTCGGTGGAGGCGGGAAGAACTACCGCTATGGGGCGGTGCACCCACATCTCGGGTCCTTCGTTCCACAGGGGCTGCCAGGCATATCCGTCCAGCACTGCCGGCTCGCGGGTCACGAATTCGGGACCGACGGCTTCCTCGAGGTCTTTGTATGCCTCATCGCCGATAGGCGGGGAAATAAGTGAAGGTCCGGTCTGCTTCACTTTCGCTCACCTCCTTGTATTTCTTCGGAGGTCTCCGGTGAGAGTCCCACCGATTGCTGAACCAGGTCTAGGATGTCATAAACCGGGAAGGAGTCCCCTGTCTCCGCAAGGGCTTCCCTGAAGGCGACGTGACACCAGGGGCATGAGGTCGCCATGGCCTCGGCCCCCGTGGAGCGCGCCTCTTCGATCCTCTCGAGGGCGGAGAAGGTGCACAGCTCGGGGTAAGCCTCGTATACGCCACCGCCGGCGCCGCAGCACCATGACCACTCCCGGATCCTTTCCATCTCCACGAGGTCGACGCCGGGAATGAACTTCAAGAGCTCGCGGGGCACATCGTATACCCCGTTGTGTCCCGCTCGCTTGCGGTCCAGGGTGCGCATTATCTTGTCGCCGTTCCACTCGGGCAGGTACGGCTCCGACATCCTGCCGAGATGGCAGGGATCGTGCCAGGTAACTAGCATCGGCACCTCGTTCTTGAGGCTCAGCTTCCCCTCTTTCACCAGGTGCAGGATAACCTCGCTTACATGCATAACCTCGACTGGCAACGCCTTCCCCATGCGGGGATAGATATAGCGGAAGTGGGCATATCCATCGGCACAGGGAGTTACAATCAGCTTCGCGCCGGAAGCTTTGACGCGCGAGAGCATATCCTCCGCGTAGTTCTGCGCCTCTCCCCGGAATCCCATCTCGTAGGCCCTTCCGCCGCAGCAGCTCTCCTCTGAAAAGGCGATGCCCACATCCAGTCCGGCGGAGAGCAGAAGCTTTACCGTCCCCCTCAGGGTGGGCCACAGCTCGCGATCGTAAGAGTAGCGGCATCCGGTATGGAATATCACGTCCGCCTTCTCGTTGTTGATGTTCTTCACCGGAAGCCCATGCGCCCAGGCGCCCCTCTCGGCCTTGGGCTCGCCCAGCACGTTTCCCTCCCGCTTGAGGCTGTCGATCACCATCATGTGTTCCGGTATCAACTTTCCCTGTTCCACGCACGTCGTGCGAAGCTCGAGTAGCACTTCGGAGAGGTCGATATCATCGCGATACACCTTGCAGGCGGTATCGCAGGCCCCACATAGCTGACAGCGGTAGATGATATCCGCCACCTCGTCCGTGAGCTCGCTGCGTCCCTTCACCATGGAGAGGCCCATGAGCATGCGGCCTCCCCCGGAGTAGGCGTGGAAATCGTAGCGGGTGATGGAGGGGCAGTTCTTGGCGAACCTCCAGCTCCTCATCTGGTTGAAGGGCACCCACTTGCATGAAGCGCAGCGGGAGCATCCTTCCATGTCCCGCTCGTAATCAGAAAGCGTCATCTATATCTCCTCCCCGAAGCAGAGCTTTCCCCGGTTGAGAACCCGATTGGGATCGAGCATTTCCTTGATCTCCTTCAGCATCCAGACGGTATCCGGGCATCGGGAGTAGGCGATGTCCGCCCAGGGGCCGTAAGGTCTCGAGAAGAAGGCCCCGGAACCGGCCATGGCTCTGCTCGCTTCCTTAAACAGCTTATTCGCCCTTGCCGTCTCAGGCTCGTCATCGGGGTTGTAGTAAATCTGGAACTCCATGTGGCAGTTCCTTCCCTGCTGGACAGGCTGTATGTAGAGCCCGATATCCCCGACGGGGAAGCCCCGCTCCTCGGCCAGCGTCTCCATCTGCTTGATGAACCCCGGGGTCTTATCCATGGTTGTCAGGAAGAACACCTCGCGCACGCCGCCTTTGAGCCTCAGCTTCCAGTACGGCTCGCTCGAGGGGTTGTCGATGATCTCCGACATCCGCTTCGACCCGGCCCCGGGGACCTCGTTCGTCAACCTCACCCCGTAATGCTGGGCTATCCCGGAGATCCCCTTCTCCTGGTATGCGACGCGCTTCTCCGGAAAGTGCCAGTAACCGCAGACGCAGTAGATGAGCGTATACGGTGCCTGCTTCTCCGCGAGCGCCCTTATCTCGTCGGGGCTTTCGGCCAGGGCGGAAGCCAGGGCCATGCGATCCAGGATGAGGAAGTCGTCGGCCAGCTTGATCCGGTGCACCCGGTAGGAGAAGTCTACGAGCCGCTCCAGGCTGTCGTCCTGGGCGAAATAACACCGTTTTATCTCCGGAAGCATGCCGAGCTTCACGGAGGCCCAGGTGACGATCCCGAGCGTGCCCTGCGCCCCCTGCACCACCCTGTTGAAAGAAGTCTGAGCGGGCCCCTCCGGGTTTTTCTGGGCCAGCCCCATCTTCCACTGGTCCTCCAGAGAGCCGGGACCCGCCGCGGAGCCCGTGCGGAAGAGGTCGCCCTCCCCGAAAACTATCTCTGCGGTGAGCATGGGATCGCTCATGTCCCAGTGATACTTCGGGATGGTTATCGGCTCTCGGTCCAGGTAAGAGGCAAGCGCCGATTTTGTGGACCGGGGAAGCAGCGGCATGAAAACCCGCAGTTGTTGCTTCTCCGCCTCCGCCTTGAACCGCGCGAAAGTGACCCCCGGCTCGATGATGGCGACCATGTTAAGCCGATCCACGCGCACGATCCTGTCCATCGCGGAGAGATCCACTATCACCCCTGCTTCACAGGGAACGGTTCCTCCCCTGAACCGTGGCGGGCCGGAGGAGGCGGGAACCAGGTTGATCCCGAGCTCGTTCGCGAGTCTCACGATGGCCTGGACCTCGTTTCTATTCCGGGGCCTGACCGTCGCGATCGGCTTCCCCCGCGGCGCTGAGCCAGGGCCGCCGGCATAGCTTTGAAGCACATCGGGTTTGTCCGATACAGCCTGCGATCCTACGATATCTGAGAGTCGTTTCTTGACGGGGGATTCCGCAACCGTTGCCATCTTACCCCTCCCTTCCGAGAACGCTTTTGAGACTCTCACCGGGCGGAGTAAGCTTCCCCTGTCTCCTGTCGATCGTTCTTTTCATAGACATGGAGACTCCCCAAACCATGGTCCTTTTTACGACGCCAAGATCCAGGATCCTGGACGTTAAGCCCATGAGAGTCTCGTTCGCCGCCAGTCGGAGGAGCGGTCCCGAGTACTTCAGCACACGGTCCAACCTCTCTACCGTCCTGTCGTCAACATCGTTCATGGAGTTCGAGAGTTCAGCCATGCCAACGCCGGTCTCATCCTTCACCCTTTTCATCGCCTGGCCGAGAAGAGGCATGACCTTGTCAGTTACGCCTTTTCGGTAGGCCACCTCCATGACGTCAAAGACCTGTTTTGACTCCACTGCCAAACCCATACAATCACTCTCCTTTGAGCCCCTCTTCTCATCGGAAACCAAAAGTCATCCCCTGCTGGATGACCCCGTGGGCATGCAGTCGTTCCGCCACTCAAGGTCGGGCATATTGCGCACCTCCTGACGGACCTCGGCATGCGCGGCGTTCAATGTTACTTCACGACTTTTCTGGCGTAAGGCCGCTTGCCTCCCTTGCCAGTTTCAAGCAAGACGATTCTTGATCCGTCAGAGAACTTGACCGGTTTTCCAGCGGAAACGATCCTGTCACCTTACCGTGGATCCGCCTGGGGATACTTGACCTGATATACCGACCTCAGCGCATCTCGACAATTCCTGAAACTTGTGCTGGTCTAGCAGTATGGCTTACACGGGTTGGTCTTAACGCTACTCGATGTACAGAAATATGTTCCTGGCAGGTAGTCGATTGTTCTGGCTTTGCGGACAGAAGCAGTTGC
>PMDX01000023.1 GCA_003154635.1 Actinomycetota bacterium
CGTGATGGCGGTGGGCTACGACGACAAGATGAAGATCGCAAACCAGGGCGATGCGGCAGCCGAAACGACCGGCGCGATCCTGGTCAGGAACTCGTGGGGGACCGACTGGGGCGAGGGGGGATACTGCTGGCTGCCTTACGAGTANNGTCGGGACGCCCGGCAAGACACATGAGGAGGCAACCATGGCAACCGGAAAAAAGGCTCTGTGTGTAGGCATCAACAAGTTCAAGAACTTTTCCGATCATAACCTGCAGGGATGCGTCAACGACGCGAACGACATGGCCGGCGTGCTCAAGGAGTTCCTCGGCTTCAAGGCCGCTGATATAACCTTGCTGACCGATACAAAAGCCACCAAAGCCAGGATAATGAGCAACCTCGAGAAAATGGTGAAAGACGCACACGCCGGGAAGCTCTCAAACCTCGTCTTCAGCATGTCGAGCCACGGCACCCAGGTGCCGGACGTCGGCGGTGATGAGCCCGACAGGTACGACGAGGCTTTCTGCCCGCACGACCTCGCTTCAACAGGCAGCGCGTGGGACCCGGTCCACATAATCGNNTCGACACGTGTCACAGCGGCACGGGGCTCAAGGCCATCGATATGTTGATGGACCGCACGCCGCGCTACATCCCACCCCCGACGCTCGAAGCATTCTTCGCACTCGAGGGCAGGCACCCGCGTGGGCTTGCTCGAGGACTGCTCGAAAAAGGGGTTACCGACCAGGTGCTCTGGGCCGCGTGCAGGGCCGACCAGACGAGCGCCGACGCCAACATCGACGGCGGCTGGCATGGCGCTTTCACCTATTACTTCTGCAAGGAGCTACGCGCATCAAAGAACAAGCTCACTCGCGCGAAGCTGCTCGCCAGGGTTCGCGGCGGCCTTTCAGGTGACTACAACCAGGTTCCTCAGCTCGAGTGCGACGAGACCAAGCGCAAACAGAAACTTGGCTAGTGCCGAGTCTGGGGCCAAGTCTTTGATTGTTTATCTAATATTGGTTGACAACAAAAGATCAAAGACCTGACCCCGCACCTGGAGGCGTTTCTGCAGCTTCAGTCTACTCGGTGATTTCTATCCCTACGCTCGTGACGCCGACGATTTCGCCGTTCTCATCCCTCAAGGCCGTGGACGTCACGTTGACGGGGAGCAATTGACCGTCTTTCCTGATGAACGAGTACCGGTTGCTCACGACCTTTTGGCCGGACAGTAGCAACCCTGCGTTTCCCACGGCCGTCTCGACATTTTCCGGTCGAAGGATACCCACTTCAAAAACATTCTTCCCAAGCAGTTCCTCACTGGCGTAACCAAGCATCTCGATGGCTTTACGGTTGAGGTCGGTCATGATCATGTTCGTATCGAACGTGTAGCCCGGCTGACCGATATTCTCGTACAACAACCCGTATCGTTTCTCGCTCGCCTGGAGGGCTGCCATCAGGCGAGCGCGGCCCACGGTTTGATCCACCAGGCCCGCCAGGCCTTCTATGACCCTTTTCATGTTTTCGGGTATGTCATCGAGGCTGTGGGAGGCGACATTGAAATTACCGAAAACTTCGCCGCCGTATCGCAGCGGCACCCCGGCGAGGAAGTGCAGGCCTTCCATTCTCCGGACCTCGTCCAACGGCAAATACTCCTGGTGCGGCATGAACAGGGGTTCTCCCTCGAAAACGTGCTCAGCAGATAGGCTCCATCGCCCGAGGTGCGCCGTGCTTTCTGTGAACGCATCAACGGCCGTCTGCTCGTACCCATGACCGGTGACCATCAGCACGGGAGGGTGATTCTCGTGAGAGGCAATCTCGCCGAGTATCTGGAGGCCGTCGCCGTCAGGGAGCTGGTAATCGAGCGTGACCAGGTCGAATGTCATTGAAGCAAGTTTCTCACGCGCCTGCGTGCAGTCAGAGGCCAGAGTGACATCGGCGGACAGCTTCAAGAACAGCAGTTTACATATGACGGTGCCGGTCGCCTCATCATCCTCTACGACCAATATCCTGGGGTCAGGCTGAGTCTGCAAATCCGTTCCTCCACCCTTTGCATGTTTATGCGTAGATGTCTCTGCAATTTCACAGGCTCATCCCTGTCATTAATCTGAAATTTAGCATTTACCGGTGTGTATAGCGCAGGCAGGAATCCACCGTCCAGCCTTGATCGGCCGTCAACTGCGTAATCCAGATCTGGAACCTGGGTCGAAACACGGGAGAGGTCAGCAAGATGGCCAGCTCATGGTCTTCTGTGCTCGAAGGTATCCACCAGTTGTTCCAGGCAGGTTTGCATCGCCTTTTCCGAGACGATAGGTCACTTTCCTCGGCCGGTGACGAAATCGGCGAACACGTCGACTACCGAGTAGATGTCCTGCTCGCGCTCGAACCAGTCGAGCTTGAGGAACTCGACGTACGTTACGACGAAATGGAAGCCGACAATACAGGACACCGCCGAGAGGGTGCTGACATCCTCATCGATCTCGCCCCGCTGCTTTGCTCTCTCCACTATCAAGTAGAAGAGTTCGTAGATCGACTGAAATATCTCCCTGAAGTCCTCATTGAACTCCTTGTCTCCCATGGAGTCGAGGCACTGGAACAGGAGCTTCACCTTCAATGGATGCTCGTCCAGGAAGGCAAGGAAATTTCTCTCGCTCATCTTGAGGAACGCCCTGATGTCGGCCTCCGGGGGAGCGGCGTGGCGTACGGCTTCCAGCATGTCCTGGGTTGCCTGCCTTACCGCCTCCCTGTAAATCTCTTTCTTGTTCTTGAAGTAGACGAAGACCGTTCTCTCCGATACCCCTGCCGTATCGGCTATCTCCCTGGTGGTCGCCCAGTAATAGTTCTTCTGTCCCATTACCTCGATAGCGGCTTCGAGGATCTGCTTTCGCCTGGCCTCCGTCCCGGCTCTTTTGCCCGTATTGGTCATCCTCAACCTCCACAATGTAAAGTAAGGAAGTGCTTACTAAACTAACAATATCAAACTCGTGATCCCACTGTAAATACTCAAGATACCTTTGTATTAAAGAAAATACTATTTCGGTATTGACTACAAAACAGATGCT
>PMDX01000306.1 GCA_003154635.1 Actinomycetota bacterium
ATGGCGCCCGATTCGCGAAGGTCTTCCATGCTGGGGGTCTTCTTGCCGATGGTGGCCGGGGGGCGCCGGAGCTGGGAGACAGCTATGACCGGGACCTCGAGCTCCACATCTACTCGAACATAACTCGAAAACATTCAAATCCAAAAACTGTTTATGATTTGCTTGAATTGTAAGGGATCGCATGGCCAAGCGGAATATGGGTGGTGGGCCGTACAGGGATCGAACCTGTGACCTTGGGATTAAGAGTCCCCTGCTCTACCAGCTGAGCTAACGGCCCATGTGTTCAAAACAAAGCGCAGTTTAGCACTGTCGTTTCGATTATACAATCTTGAATCAATGGATCGGAACATGGGGGAATGCCAAGGCGGCTTTGCGGCTTCCTGTCGTTTGACGACAGTGCGAGATGGGCGAAAATATTCGACTGGGTTTTGCACATTGGGTTGTATAATTGCTCTGCCACAAGGTAATAATGTCGGTGCCGGGTGGATCATGATTGGCAGTGCTAGTGGGGGGAGGAGTCATGAAGGACGTCAGGGGAAAAGTATTTCTGGTAACGGGCGGAGCCATGGGCATGGGCAAGCTCGTTGCCGAGCGGTTCGCGCGTGATGGGGCGAAGATCGTCATCTGGGATGTCAACGCCGAGGCGCTCGAGAAGACGGCGGGTGAGTTCCGTGACAGGGGCTTCGAGGTCTATACTGACGTGGTAGACGTCTCCGACCGCGATCGGGTCTACGAAGCGGCGGACAAGGTCAAGAGCGAAGTCGGCTCCGTCGATATCCTGATGAACAACGCCGGCATTGTGCGCGCGGCTGCCTTCCTCCAGTCCGACGACAACGATAACTTCAACACGCTCAACATCAACTTCATCTCGCAGATGTGGACGTGCAAGGCTTTTTTGCCCGACATGGTCGCGCGGAATGACGGCCACGTGATAGCCCTCGCCAGTGCGGCAGCAATCACCCCGACCCCGTACTCCGCCGATTATGCGGCCAGCAAGGCGGCAGTGAAGCATTTCCAGGACACGCTTCGCTGGGAGATGAGGATAATGGGCAAGTCGGGCGTCAAGTTCACCACGGTCTGCCCTTCATTCGTCAACACCGGCATGTTCGCGGGCGGCAAGCCTCCGATCCTCTCCCCGTGGGTGAAGCCGGAGGTCATGGCCGACAAGATATACCAGGGATACCTGAAAGACACCCTGACCATATACGAGCCGTTCATCGTCAAGCTGACGCCCATTATGAACTCGCTCCTGGTCGACCGCCTCAAGTACCTGATGGCAAGGATCCTCAGGCTCAACACCGCGCTCAAGGACTGGAAAGGCCACTAATCGCGGCAGGCCCGACGGCGGGATAGAGAGTGCCACATAGCCGGTTTGAATCCCGGTTTTGCTACCCATCAGGGCTGTCCTGCTGGAGGTCAAATGGGTGTCGAATCTCAACGCTCCGGGAGCGGGGCCTATGGTACAATTGCCCTGGGTCGAATGAGCCACAGGCGAGAGTGGCGGAATTGGTAGACGCGCGGGGCTTAGGACCCCGTGGTTTTTTTAACCGTGGGGGTTCGAGTCCCCCCTCTCGCACCAGGGGATTCGAACGTCGGGAGCGGGCTTCAGAGACCCGCTCCAGCTTGTAGTAATGGGAAACGCAGGGAGGCGCGGCTGTGAGTCGCGCTTCAAGATTCTAAAGGCGAATACAGGTCTTTCGAATTGCGAGACCGGAAGGCCTGGGTAAACAGTTTTCGATATCTAGGAGGAGAGTCACCTGAAGACAGAAGTCACCAAGGGAGAAGGACACGAAGTAACCTTGAAGGTCGAGGCGACGCCTGAAGACCTCGTGGAAATCCTCGAGCAGACCTACAAGGAGCTCAGCAGGAAGGTCAAGGTCCCCGGTTTCAGGCAGGGTAAAGTGCCCCGCCAGGTGATTGACAGCCATCTCGGGCCGGAGTACGTGCGTGCCGAGGCCGTCAAGAACGGACTTCCCACCCTCTACGTCATGGGCGTCGAGGATTCGGGCATAATGCCGGTCGCGGATCCCGACATCAACATTATCGACGTGAGTGACGACGGAAGCGTGGTGTTTGAGGCCAAGGTCGACGTAAAGCCCGAGGTCGAGGTCAAAGATTACAAGGGGCTCGAGGTTGACAGGCCCGATGTATCAGTGGCCGACGAAGATGTCCAGCAGGCGCTCGACGAGGCTCGGGACCGCTTCGCCACGCTCGAGGTCGTGGAGGCGCGCCCGGTCCAGAAGGGCGACTTTGTGATGTTTGATTACAAGGTTTTCACGGACGGAGTGCCGTTGGAGGGCTCGCAGGGGATGGACCGCATGACCGAGATCGGCGCCGATGACTTCCTCCCCGGCTTCGACGAGCAACTCGACGGCGCGCGCAAGGGCGACATCATCGACGTCGTCGTAAACTTCCCGCCCGACTACGGCGAGAGGACTCTCGCCGGAAAGCCCGCCACGTTCCGCACGATGGTCAAGGAGATCAAGCGCAAGGTCTTGCCTGAGCTCGATGACGGTCTCGCCAAAGAGATATCGAGCTTCGAGACGCTGGAGGAGTTCAAAGACGATCTGCGAAAAAGAATCGCTAAGGTCAAAGAGGTCATGGGAGAGCGTGACATCAAGCAGCAGGTCGTGCAGGTGCTCGTCGACAAGACCTACGTGGACGTGCCCGAGTCCATGATCCAGCACCAGGTGAACCTCGAGATCGAGGACATGACCGAGGAGCTCGCGCAGCGCGGCATAGGGCTCGACGAATATCTCGAGGCCATGAAGGGTACGAGGTATCAGTTAGAGAAAGCTATCAGCGAGAGGCTGGTCGAGGGTATCAAAGCGGAGCTCGTGATTGACGCGGTCGCCTCGGCGGAAAACATCGAAGTCACCGACGAGGAAGCCGAGGACTATATACGGGAGAGCGCGCTCCAGGCGGGCGGCGATCCCGAAAAGATCATCGAGGAAACGCGAAGCCACGGCCGGCTATCCGGCGTCAAGTCGAACAGGAGGCTTTCCCGCGCTGTAGATGTACTGGTGGACAATGCCGTCTTTAAAGACGGAGGAGCGGTTGCCGACGGGGTGGCCCCGGAGGCTGCGACCGAAGGCGAAACAGTGATCCTGGGAGCCCCCGAGGCCGTCAAAGAAGAAGGAGCGCCGCCGGAGGAGATACCTACCGGCGAGCACCAAATGGTGGACTCGGAGACAGCCTCAAAGACAGATACTGAAGAGAGCGCCGCTGATGCGGCGTCAGAGGAGGGTCCAGAGGAATAATGGGCGATTTAATAAGGAACCAGACACTTGTACCCATCGTTATCGAGCAGACGCCGAGAGGAGAGCGTTCGTTCGACATATATTCTCGCCTCCTGAAGGACCGCGTGGTCTTCATCGGGACCGAGATCGAGGACCATATCGCTAACCTGGTGATGGCGCAGTTGCTCCACCTATATAGCGAGAACCCGGATAAAGACATCAATATATACATCAACTCTCCCGGTGGGGTCGTGACGTCCACGTTGGCGATCTACGACACGATGCAGTACGTGGGCTGCGATATCTCGACCGTCTGCATCGGGCAGGCGGCTAGCGGCGCGGCGGTTTTGCTCGCGGCCGGAACCAAGGGCAAGCGCTTTGCCACCCCGCACGCGAGGGTGCTCATCCACCAGCCGGCGGGTGGCACGCAAGGCCAGGCCAGCGACATCGAGCTCCATGCCAAGGAGATACTCCGCACCAGGGCACTTCTCGACGAAATCCTGGCACGGCACACGGGCCAGAGCGTTGACAGGATCCACGAAGATTCGGAGAGAGATTTCATCATGGTGCCGAACGACGCCGTGACGTACGGCATCATCGACGACGTGATAACACAGCGCAAGGTCAGCGAGTAAACGACGACGGCACTCCAGTAGAGCCGGATCACGGGCCGGTTTGTTGTTTTTGGAGGTAGGAATTGGCCAAGTTCAGTGACGGCAGCGACCTTCTAAAGTGCTCGTTCTGCGGAAAGACGCAGAGGCACGTCAAGAAGCTCATCGCGGGTCCGGGCGTCTATATCTGCGATGAGTGTATCGAGCTCTGCAACGAAATAATAGCTGAGGAGCTGACCGAGACCCCGGAAGTCCAGCTCGGGAGCCTTCCCAAGCCCAAAGAGATCTACTCTTTCCTGGACGAGTATGTGATCGGGCAGGAGCCAGCCAAGATGGTCCTGTCGGTGGCTGTCTACAACCACTACAAGCGCATACAGGTCGGCGCCGCGTCGACCGACGATGTCGAGCTCCAGAAGAGCAACATAATGCTCATCGGGCCGACGGGCTGCGGCAAGACCCTGC
>PMDX01000040.1 GCA_003154635.1 Actinomycetota bacterium
GAAAGGGTGACTTTGATAACTGAGCGGGCGTGCGATCTGATTCGCACGGAACCAAACGTGCTTATGTAGCCAGCTGAAGACACGGCATAGCCAAGAGATACGGGCTTCGTTCTGAATGAGATATCCTCACCTTTGTGGGACTGAAGGTCTGTGACGGTTCCTTTGACCTTCAGGGCAACAAAATAGCCAGACTTATTGCCTGGGAACCGGAAGACAACGCTCCCCGAAGTAAAAACACCGTAGAGGTGGATTGAGACGAGAATCGCGAAGACAAACGCGACCGCGAGGAACACAACCTTCTTAAATCCTATTCGCTTATCTTGAGAAACTGAACGCATAATGGCTTCAACCTTTGATCCGACAAGCTCTTGCAAAATCGCTTTGAGGTCTGTAGAGAGCTAGGAATGACGAACACGCGGGAACCGATTGAGAGAGCATGCTGAAAGTAGCGTCGTCGCCGCTTTGGAAAGAAGATTGTGTTGAGCTGTCCTTATCCGGGTCCATGAAACGGACCCAGCAATTTATATCGTTCCTACATGACAACGGACGGATCCTGACTACCATTCCGGGGGTCGGGTGGTCGGTCGAGGCGCCGAGGCCGTGCGCCTCGATGAAGTTGCCGCCGCCAATGTAGATGCCGACATGGTGGGGGAGACCCGAGCCGAAGTATACCGCGTCTCCAGGAATCGCCTGCGAACCGCTTATGCGAACACCGGCATTGCACTGAGCTCCGGTCCAGTGGATGTCGCCTGGCCTGCTGTTGCCGATGGAGGCGTAGGCCCACATGACAAGGCCGCTGCAATCAAATGTGTCGGGCCCGGCGGCTCCGTAGATGTAATAGCAGTTGAGCTTGGAGAGAAGGAGCCTCAAGAGCAGCTGGCGATATGTGCTCAGATTGCTGTAGTCGGGCAAGTTGATGTCGGCTGGAACGTTTGGTTCTTCGGAGATGATCTGGCACATGACCCGGGTGCCGTGGTTCATGGGGTTCGGATCGGACGAGGTATCCCCGAGCATCAGGTTGTTGTCCTTCCAGTATTTGACCACGGCGGCTTCTTCCTCGGGACCGGAAGCCGCAATATCAATCCTGTTGGGGAGGGTGCATTGCCAGCGGTTGCCCCCGGATCTCGGGAGACTGCCGAAGTGGTCGTGCACTTCAGCGGCTTGCTCCCCGGCGTACCCCGGCACCTGAATCTTGACCGCGGGGGAGCAGCCAAGGGGTACCAGGGGGTGAAATTCATTGAGAGGCACGGCGAGCGATCCCTGGATATTCCTGCCGTCGGATGTGTGCAGAAACAGGTTCGAGACCGCGGGCTTGCCGGGGTCGCGGTAGTAGATGCTTCCGTCGGAGCAGGTATTGCCCCCGCCCAGTGGGTCTTGCGGGTTGTCGGGGTAGTAGAAGGTGCAGACGAACTCCTGGTCCGTTCCCACAAGAGAGGGGTCGAGCGGGGCGTCCTCAGAAAACTTGGCTTCGATCTGCTGGTCGGTGAGGTTCTCTGTGCCGTCGGAATTAGGGTTTGAGTGCATGCCGTAATTCGCCGCAGCGATAAAGGAAGTGAAGAAGGCGAGTACACAGAAAAAGATTATGCCGATGGCCGCTACTGCCTTAAACATGTGCGGCCCTCCTCGCGTAGACGAGTGACGGGGAAGTTGAGAGGAACTCGTCGAACTCCGGAGGAACGATAACCTTGAGCGATACATGGGAGTTTCCTGCGTAAAAAAGACACTCCCCCGGGTCGCCGCCAAGAATGGAAGACTGTTCACCGTCCGTGAGATCGAAGGCTTCGGTGAGGCTTGCGATGGTGTTCGGGTTCTGGTTGAAGAGGACCTTGGTCGCCGAGTTGGTGAGTATCGTGCTCATGACATCGCTATTCAGGATGAGGTCGACCTCGTGGTCGTTGATGCTGAAGCCGGCCCAGTGCTTACGAGCGCGCTTATAGGCTGCGGCGAACCAGTCGCCGGCGGTTTGCAGCAGGCACCATGCCTCGTCTATGTAGACAAGGCGAGGCTTTGGGTCGGCGAATATTGATCGCCACAGCCAGGACAGGATGACCTGCATCGAGACCCCACGCAGGTCCTCGTCCATATCCGAGATGTCGAAGACGATGTAGTCGCTGTCGAGCCTGACGTCCGTGGGGTGCGAGAAGATGTTCCGGCAGGACCCAATGTGCCAGGGGTAAAGGGCCTGGACAAGCTGGTCGTAGCCGCGCTCATCAGCCAGCCGGTTGAGGTCGGCGATCAGGGGGGCTTTCTTCTGATGGAACATCTCGAAAAGGAGATCCTCGAGCTGAGCCTTGCTCATCTCCAGCGCAGGCGCCATGAGCTTTATGAGCACCTGGGCGTCCGCCACCTGGCGGTCGATGCCTGAGACGCCTTCAACGTTGTCCATGTAGGGGTCAAATGGGTTGATGTGTTGCTTGGGCGAGCGACTGATTGTTATGTATTGGCCGCCAACGGCCTCGCAGATGGCCTCGTACTCGCGCTCCGGATCGATTACCACGACGGAGACGGGCATTCGCGTGCCGGTAGCGTAGGTGCCCTGAAGCAGGTAGGAGAGACCCTCGTACTTGGTGAAGTACGATTTGCCTCCACCGCTTGCCCCCAGCACAACCGAATTACTGTTGGGTACGTCCTTGGTGAGGAATCGATCGAAGCAGGCGAGACCGGATGAGGACAGGTTGAGACCGTAACAGATCCGACCCTCGGAGGAGAGGTGAGAGCTCGTCAGAGGGATCCCGTCGGCTATCCCGTCGCTCTCGAAGTTACGGAAGACACAGAGGCGATCCTGGGCTATCGGGAGGTTCGTGGCGACCGCGGCCGCCATTTGATACTTGGCGACAGCGGGAACAACTTGCATGCTTTCGAGGGTTGCCGTCACGACACTCTCTCGCTCGTCCAGCTTGTCCGGATCGAGGGAGCGCACCGTGGTATAGAGACCCATGTTGAACATACGGGTATCGTTGCGAATGAGGCGAAGAAGAAGGTACTGGAAGTCCTCGCTCTTGGCCTCCACGTGATAATCTTCCATCTTGCCTTTGTGGGCGCGATAGCGCTTTGTGGAAAGCATCTTGGAGAAGTTCTTCTCGAGCATCTTGATAACGCTGTTGGTTTCCATCGGGCTGATATGAATGGAGATGTCCATGTCCTGGTCGAGGTCGATCAGGGGCTGCAGCCAGCCGTTGTACACCGTGGAGGGGAAGTCCAGAGCGTAGATGGTGCG
>PMDX01000196.1 GCA_003154635.1 Actinomycetota bacterium
GCGGTACGGGCGCGCCCGGAGGAGGCGGGGGTCCCGGGGCGTGAGGTGGCCCGGTGAGCATCCCCGGCGGTGGAGGCACGACGCCTGGAGGAGGCGGCATCATACCGGGTGGAGGCATGGTTCCGGGCGCACCGGCCTCACCTTCGGGAGGAGGGCCGCTTTCCGGTGAAGCCGCCGCCATCACGGGCCCCGCGCGCTCACCCTGGACGGGTGGTACGCTTTCTCCGGGTGGTGGCTGTGTTGCCCCGCCAGGGATGGTGGCCGTGCCGCACTGGACACAGAACGCCGCGTCGTCCGTGTTGCCCTGTCCACATTGATCGCAGAATTTCATGCATGACCTCCAGGTCGTTCGTCGGTCGCGAACCCGTAGTTCGTTCCGCGGCCCCTTCCTTATCCGCGCGGAGGCGCCGGAAGGCGGATTCAAGCGGCGGCAAGCGCCGAATAGATAAAGTCCTCCCATGGGACCTGCGCTTCAACGTGCTTGTTGCCGTCGTCGACAAGGGCGTATAGCCAGTAGAAGGCGTATATGCCGCAGGTGACAAGGGAAAGGACAAGGTAGACCACGAAGTTGCGGTCGGGGATGTTGGGCGCGGCTTGCGAAGCCTGCCCCGAGAGCCCCATCTTCGCCAGTGCCGCGGACATCAGCGTGAAGTACTGCGCCTCCAGCTGGTCGTGCCTGGCCATGTCGTCCATTATGAAATAGTATCCGATCAATATGCCGATACCGCCGGTGACCAGTCCTATGACCAGCCACAGGGCCGCGCCGCGCTCCCGGCTCTGATCGTATATCCCACGCTGGACCATCTCTATCTGCGATAGCTCCTGGCCGACCAGTTCGTACTTGCCAGACTGTGCCGCCTTTTCCTTGAGCAGCGCGACGGAGGTGTTGACCATATTCGCTATGCGGGCGAGATGCAGGTCTCGTCGCTCGAGCAGCTTGTAGAAGATGTAGTAGCCGTAGATGCCGCAGGTCACAATGCTGAGGAGCACGGCCATCCCGGGGTCGGTGGACCAATCGGAGTCAACACGCTGCTGTATATAATAATAGAGGTTTTGCACGAGACTGCTTTGCTGTTGCTGCACTCTAGCCTCCTTGTTGATACCGTACGACAGGCCGCGATCTCACCAGCCACCTCTCATGACTGAGAGCTTGATAATCCAGCATACCACGAACAGTGCAAGCACAGACCACGCCGCGATCCTGCGCGTCCCGGGCGCGAAGGCAACCCGTACGCGGTAGCCCGATGCTACCGCAACCGCGAGGTAGATGGCGGAAATCGCGGTCAACCCGAACAGCAGCGGACCGAGCAGATGGAACTCGAACGCCGCTGTCAGGTGCCCGTGAGCGGTCTGGACGAAACTCCGGGTCAGCCCGCAGGCGAGGCACGGAAGGTGGGTTATCGCTTTGAACAGGCACGGGATGCTCAACCACATGTGGCGCGACTGCAGGGCCGGCATGCCGAAAGACAGGGCGAGCACCGCCACGGCCAGAAAGAGGAGTGAGCCCTCGTGCATAAGCCGCGATCGAAAATCGGCTCTCTCGAGATGGGCCTCGAAGCGGCTTTGCCGTCCCGCATCGGTGATAGCCACATGTGCGCCGGTCATGTCAAACGCCATCAGAACCAGCCTTTTCTCCTGGCAATTATTATCATCGCTACCGCAATGACAACCATGGAGATCCAGGCATAGAGGTACCCGTACCGCCAAGCGAGCTCCGGTATATGCCTGAAGTTCATCCCGTACAGTCCAACGATGAACGTCAGCGGCATGAAGATCGTNNCTCGTAAGCCTCAACAGCACGGCGCGGTGTGCCGTCACCAGCTTTCGGACCTCGACGTTATGTCGCTTGAGCTGCTTGATCTCGTTAACGTCGTAATTCCTGCGGGCCTTTCGTGGCAGAGCCTTGTTGCTTCCACCGTCGAGCACGATGTCCAGGTACGAGTCTATGTCCCTGGTGACGTCGACGGCGAGATTGAGATCTGCGAAGGCGGTTGACTCGAGTATCGAGTAGAGAGGGTTTTCGTATTCCCCGCGGTGAAAGTCGTCACGAACCTGCGCGACTTCCGGGACGTGGTCGTGTATCGTCACGACGTAACGTTCGCCAACCACTATCAGCACCGGCACGGTGTTCAGGCGCTGTGAATCGTCGTCGAACTCTCGAGGAACGCTCCAGAAGATGAGCAGGTCGCTCGCTCGCTGCTGGATGCGCGGACCGCCGGTGGTGACGTCATCACCTTCGAACACGGGCACGTCGATCTCGAAGTCCGCTCCCTTGATAGTCTCCACTGACTTTCCGGGGTCGTCGATGTCGATCCATAGCAGCCTGCATTCGGTCAGCTGGATACTCTCGATGGTGTCAGGTTCTGTTACCCGGCTTTCGGAATCCTGAAGAAAGATGTTCAAGTTGCTCTCCGATCTCTCCCACTTTCGTTAATTATAGATGCCCTTCTCGGTACAGCCAACTGCGCCCTCTTCGCGCCGGCACGCGCCGTGCCTGCTACAATAGGCTAATGGAAATAGATGATTTCGAAAGGCGTTACGGATTTCCCCTCGACCCCTACCAGGTTGAAGCAATCGGGCACCTCGCAAGAGGAAGCTCGGTTCTTGTCGCTGCTCCGACGGGTTCAGGAAAGACGGTGATAGCTGAGTACGCCCTCGAGATGGCGCGCTCCGAAGGGCTGAAGTTCTTCTACACGGCCCCGATCAAAGCGCTGTCGAACCAGA
>PMDX01000003.1 GCA_003154635.1 Actinomycetota bacterium
TCCGCGTTCAATACCTCGGATCCGTCTTTGTTTATTTCTATAGATCCCAGGTTTTGTTCGGCGGTTGCCAATGTCTCGCCTCTGGTCCAGGTAATCGGGTTAATAGCGAGAGCCCCGGACAATACAACCGGATTGGTTCCTTCGACNNGCTGTTCTGCTGCAGGTATTCAGGCGTGATCGAGTATCCGGGCACGTAGGCCACGATCATCCGCTTGTAGACGTCGGGGTTCTTCTTCATGTACTGGGCCATCAGGTTGATCATTATGTTCGATCCCTGCGAATGTCCCGCCAGGATGAACGGCCGTCCCTTGTTGTAGTGCTTGATGTAGTAGTCGAAAGCCGCAACCGAATCTGACGTCGGTATGCCTCCTATGACTTTTACCTGCTCGGCTTGCGGCAGCGACAACACCGACACGTCTGACTGTCTGTAGTACGGTGCGTAGATATTGCCTACGGTTTCAAATGCTGTGGCATCTCGGCCAAACGCTAATTTTGAATTCTTCAACATGGAAGGATTATCAATTGCGCAGATGCCGGGGTCGTTCGCGTTGGCCTTTTCATATGAGCTTGGATAGAGGAAGAATACATCTACTGTCTTTTCAGGTGAAGAAGGTAGCGACAGCCAGTGTGCAGATTTTGAATAATCAATAGGCTTCTGGCTTGTCGAAGAAGAGGTTGTCGACGATGACGACGGGGAGGTCGAAGCCTTGCCGCTGTTCGAACTGCTTCCGCAGCCGGCCATCAGCCCAATTAGAAAGACCGCCACAATCAATGGGACGGCAAATCCGGCAAGTTTCTTCAACATCCGGCCCCTTTCTTCTCCTGTCGCATCCGCTCCTGGTTGCCGAAGCTTTATCCGTGCCTCTTTAAGTGCAATCCTACTGTTGGTAGCTGCGCGCCACAACGGGAGAACCGTTCATCTGCCCTTCCCCATTCGCTTCGAGATACGAAACCAGGACATGGACGTCGCCGGCGTTCGGGTTCTGCACGAGGATATACGTCTCTCAACCCTTTGAACCCGGGCCTGGCTTCTCCTGTTTCCACAATCTCAAGCGGGAAAGAATTTTACATGTCTTTAACGGGAAAAACATTTCAGATTAATCGGAGGTTGCGAAGATATGCTCAGAGCTGGCGAAGACGGGTGCGGTATTTGAACCGCCCTGTCTGCCCTTTCAATTGTCGGTCTGGCCAGCGAAATATGAAAGAGGGTGGCAAGACAATGGACGATTTCAGGGGAGCATGGCAGCCCCCGGGCGGACCGGGCCCCTGGGGCACCCAACCAACACATTACGGCGCACCCGGACCCACTGGGCCTGTATATCCGCCCGGAACCGTTGGGCCTGTATACCCGCCCGGACCGGGGGATANNTCGGTCGCGGAAGGCTATTCCTGACCTCGGTAATAGCCGCGGTAGTTGGAGCGCTGATGGTAGTGCTGCTCATGCCGGCGGTTTTCGGGGTCAATCCGTATGACCTCGTCAGGGGCAAGGTAAAGAGCGCTTCCGCAACGCAGAGCAACACAAATACAACAACAAAGTCGGTGCAGGTCGTCAGCTCCACAGGCGGAGCCATGACAGTCGCGGATATCGCCAAGAAGGTCACTCCTTCCATCGTCAACATCAACATCCGCACGGCCGCGCAGCAGACACCGTTCTATTCCACCGATAGTCAGGAGGGTACAGGCTCCGGTGTCATATACACGGAGGACGGCTACATAATAACCAACAATCACGTGATTGAAAGTGCCCAGGACATCACTGTGACACTGGCAAGCGGCGAGCAACTCAAGGCGACGCTGGTGGGAACCGATACCACCAACGACATCGCCGTGATAAAGATAAACAAGACGAATCTTCCGGCGATCTCGATCGGCGACTCGAGCAACCTCGTGGTAGGACAACTGGCCGTAGCGATCGGGAGTCCGTACGGCTTCGAGCAGACAGTAACTTCCGGGATCGTCAGCGCACTGCACAGGACTATCTCCGCNNGCGGCAATCAACCCGGGCAACTCCGGAGGCGCGCTTTGTGACGGCAACGCCAAATTGATCGGAATCGACGCCGTCATCGCCACCCAGTCCGGGGGCTCGGAAGGCATCGGATTCGCCATCCCGATAAAGACCGCCAAGAAAGTTGCCGACGGGATTATCGCGGGAAAGGCGGTCTCACGCCTATAGATCCCCAAGACATGCACATCCACCCCTGACCCCAGAACGTCCGTCCTCCTTACAGGGCGGACGTTCCCCCTTTGTTGATGAAATATTTGAGTATTTTCGACGTCACGGCCAAGCAGGTTTCATGCACCGGGAAGGACGCCCTGATGGTAGAATATCAGCGTTGGAAGCGGTATATAGAGGATGTCGGATATACAATTTACCGTCAATCGGAGACTTTTGTAGATGCGGAGGGGGTACCCGAGATACGCAAGCATGAGGAGGGTAAATGGACTATTTCGACGGCAAGCGTCTCTACATAACTGGCGGCAGCAGCGGCATCGGGCTTGCAGCCGCACTCTTGCTTGCTTCTTCGGGCGCACATGTCGCCATCTTCGCCCGAAATTTAGAGAAAATGGAAGCTGCGCTCAACAGGATCGAGGCTGCGAGGGTTTCGAGAGGTCAAGAATTTTATAGTCTATCCATGGACGTGTCGGATCATACTGATGTAAGCACGAAGATCAAGCGTGCTGTTGGTGAGTTCGGGATCCCAGATATATTGATCCACTGCGCCGGGATAGCCGATGCGGGTTATTTTGAAGATACTTCTTATGAGGCCTTTGACAATGTCATTCGGACAAATCTATATGGAACGCGAAACGTTGCAGCCTCCATGCTGCCATACATGAAAGAAAAGGGCGGGCATATCGTAATCGTCTCGGCACTGGCTGGCCTTCTCGGCGTTTTCGGTTGGAGTTCCTATTCAGCCTCGAAATTCGCCCAGGTCGGTTTCTCAGAGTGTCTTCGCCCCGATCTAGCGCGGTATAACATCGCCATATCCGTTTTTTGCCCGGGAGAGGTACAAACTCCACTGAGCGACCACTTACTAGGCATATCGCCCCCCGAATCGAAGGCTCTTGCGAAGATGAGTTCTAAGATTATGAAGGCTTTAAGCCCCGAGAAAGCCGCCGAAATACTCCTAGAAGGGGTCGAGAAGAAGAAGTTCTTAATCCTGGCGGGCAACATGTCAAAAATCTCGTATTTCGCCTATCGGAATCTTCCCGGGCTTTCACGAAAGATACTGGATATGACCGTTATGCGTTTAGGTAGATGAGGGGCGACGTTTAGAGGTCGACCTCCAGTTCCTGGGCCAAATCGCGGAGCTCGCGGCGAAGGACCTTGCCGGCTTCACTCGCGGGCAGGGCGTCGACTATCTTGAGAGCGCGTATCTTCTTGTAGGCTGCGAGGCGCTCGTTCGCAAACTC
This sequence comes from Actinomycetota bacterium, assembly GCA_003154635.1. Classification (GTDB taxonomy): domain Bacteria; phylum Actinomycetota; class Geothermincolia; order Fen-727; family Anoxymicrobiaceae; genus FEN-727. Next base: position 3,415 of record PMDX01000003.1, read on the forward strand.
GAGTAGCTCTTCCTCTGTCGCCTTGCCCTCCGGGATCAGCTCGACGTAGGCAATCGGCAGGTCGCCGTAGCGATCGACAACCTTGCCTACGACGGCGGACTGGGCGACTTGCGGGTGCTCGTCGATGACCTCCTCGAGGTCGCGCGGGTAGACGTTATAACCTTTGTAGATCAGCATGTCCTTCTTGCGGTCGACTATGTAGAGGT
>PMDX01000307.1 GCA_003154635.1 Actinomycetota bacterium
CTCGCTTTCATTGTCGTCGGCGTAGCAATAACCGCCCAGGGTTTGAAATCGAACAAGACGGAGAGCAGTACCGAGAACCTCAAGCAGCCGGCTCAGACCCAGATGGTGAGCCACGCGGAGGCACCGGAAGCGCCCGCTGAGAAATGACTCTCGTCTCGGTAGTGGTCATTAACTTCAATGGCATGCGCGACCTGGCGGGTTGCCTCGATTCGCTGGCGTCGCAAGATTGCTCTGAAATAGAACTGCTGCTAGTAGACAACTGCTCTACCGATGGCTCGGGCGACCTGATGAATGCGTTCGCGGCCGACCCGTCGAACCGCGAGAGGTTCGCGGCGGGCTCACCGCGTTTCATCGCTAACACGACAAACACAGGCTTCAGCCCCGCTCTTAACCAGGGCATCAGGAGCTCGAGCGGCGAACTGGTCATGCCGCTAAACACGGACGTCGTGCTCGACAGGTCGTTCATCAGCTCGCTGGCTACCGCGTTGCTGAAGGAATCACGGAACGGGAGCGCCAGCGGCAAGTTGCTGAGGTTTCCCGCCTGGGACCGTGACAGCGTCATAGATTCAGCAGGCCACTTCATCTTCAAGAACAGGTTGGCCGAGAACATAGGCGAGGGCGAGGGCGGTTCAGCTTCGTTCCTTGAGCCGCGCGAGGTATTCGGAACCTGCGGAGCCGCGGCGCTTTACAGGCGCGAGATGCTCGAGGACATCCAGGTCGCGGGCGAGTACTTCGACGAGGACTTCTTTGCGTTCTGGGAAGACGTCGACGTCGATTGGAGAGCTCGTATCAGGGGTTGGAAGTGCGTGTACGAGCCTTCGGCTATCGGGTGGCACCGGAGGGGAGGCGCGGGGTATCGCAAGTCCCTTCTTGTCGAGCGTCACAACTACAAGAACCGGCTGCTCATGATAATCAAGAACGATTCGCCGCGGTCGTACATGAGGAACCTGCCCGGGATCGCGATCACCGAGTTTATGAAGGGTGGCGCGCTCCTCGTGCGTTGTCCCCGCGCGCTCCTTTCGCTGCTCGAGGTGGCGAAGCTTCTCCCGCGAACACTGAAAAAGCGGCGTGTCATTCAGTCGCGACGGGTCATCCCGGCCCGCGAGTTGGACAAATGGTTCGTGCCGTTTGACTATGGGAAGTGGATGAAGAGGCATCTCTTGAACAGGGGAGAGATGATAAGCGCGAGCGGGAGGGCGATCCGTTGATGGGCGTCGCGGCGATCGTTATCAACAGGAACACGAAAGATTTCCTGCGGGATTGCCTGTCCTCTCTGGCCGGGCAGGAGTACGGCGACGGAATCTCCGCCTGGGTCGTGGACAACGGTTCCACCGACGGAAGCCAGCGCATGGTCCTCGGTGAGTTCCCGGGCGTGAACCTGGTCTGGAACGACGAAAACGTGGGCTACGCGAGGGCGTGCAACCATGGCGCTTCCCACACCGGCGAGCCATATCTCCTCTTCATGAACAGCGACACGATCCTCTCGCGGGACACGGTGAGCGAGGTGGTCGAGCTCTTTGAGCGCAGGCCCGATGTCGGGGTCGTCGGTCCCCGCATACTGAACAGTGACGGCTCCATACAGTACTCCTGCCGTGAGTTCCCCTCGATAAAAGACGCTTTTCTCCACGCTTTTGTCGGGCTCTTCAGCGCGGACAACGCCGGTAGCTCGAGGTATAAGAAGATGGAGTGGGCGCACGGCGACGAGACCGGGGTCGACTGGGTCTCGGGTTGCTTCATGGCGGTTCGACGCGAGGCGTTCGACAAGGTCGGAGGCTTCGACGAGAAGTACTTCATGTACGTCGAGGACGTCGACCTTTGCTGGACCATCAGTGAGGCGGGGTGGGAGGTGCGCTATATGCCTCGCGGTGAAGTCGTCCATCATATCGGGATGGCAAGCCAGGCGGTGCCGACGCGCATGGTGTTACATCACCACGCCAGTATGCTACGCTTCCACCGTAAGACGTACCGGGGGCCGGCTCGAACGTTAGTCAATGGAGCCGTCGCAGTGGGCATTGCCGCCCGGATTCTGCTCATAGTGGCCCTCAACAGTTTTTACCGCCTGCGCGCCGCTCTCGGCGGGGTGAGGCGAGTGATCATGCCGGGGAGACAATAATGGAGCGAGTTCTGATCACCGGCGCGGACGGGTTCATAGCGTCGCACCTCATTGGTGAGCTCGGGCGCGAGACCGACTGGAAGATAACGGGCATNNGTGCTGGACGGTTGCAGGCCGGACGGCGTTTTCCATCTCGCCGCTCAACCGTCAGTGCACTTGTCGTGGGAGGACCCCTGGACGACGTACAGGGTCAACCTGCTCGGGCAGGTAAACCTCATGGAGGCGCTGCGAAGGCTGGGGCTGTCCGCTTCGGTGCATGTCGCGTGTTCCAGCGAGGAATACGGAAAAGTCTCCCCCGATCGCCTGCCAATCACCGAGGACTCGCACTTCAACCCGTGCAGCCACTACGCGGTGAGTAAGGTTGCCCAGGAGACCCTGGGGCTGATGTACTACCAGGCGTTTGGATGGCGCGTGTTTGTGACGCGGGGTTTCAACCAGGTAGGCCCCGGCCAGTCGCCCGATTTTGTCGTGCCGTCGTTTGCCAGGCAGGTCGCGCTCATAGAGGGTGGATTCTGCGAGCCTGTCCTGAGAGTCGGAAACCTAGAAGCAAAGCGGGACTTCACCGATGCGAGAGATACGGTGCGCGCCTACCGGATGGTGATGGAGCGAGGCACGGCCGGCGCTGCTTATAACGTGTGCAGCGGGACCGCGAGGCCGGTCTCGGAGATACTTGAGCTCCTGCTCTCGCTCTCGGCTTCGGTGATAAGAGTTGAACGTGACCCGGAGCGTCAGAGGCCCACCGACATACCAGTTCTCGTGGGCGATAACACCAGGCTCAGGGAAGAGACCGGCTGGGAGCCGCGGATCAGCCTCAAGGAGACACTGCGCGACACACTGAATTACTGGCGCGAGCGCGTAGACGCGGAACAGAGCGCAAGCTGAGCCGGGCGCGAAGCCAACCGCCGGCTGAAAACGAAAAACAGACACTCTCGGGGGTGGATTGATTTGAAAGGTGCAATGCTCGTTGGAGGTTTCGGCACAAGGCTGCGACCGCTGACAATCACCATACCGAAGCCGATGCTTCCGCTGGTCAACAGGCCTTTTCTGGAGATCGAGCTCCTGCACCTGAAGCAATACGGCGTTGATGACGTAGTCCTCTCCACGGGATACCTGCCCGCGATCTTCGATGAGTACTTCGGCGACGGCTCGAAGCTCGGCATGAACCTGGTCCGCGTTGCCGAGGACAAGCCACTGGGTACGTGTGGGGCGATAAAGAACGTCGCGGAGCACCTTGGAAGAGAACCGGTTATCGTGTGCAACGGAGACATTCTCACCGACCTGGACGTCGGCGCGCTCGTCAAATATCACAAGGAGAAGGGCGCGGCGGTCACCATCACGCTGACCCCGGTCGAGGATCCTACGGCCTACGGGCTCGTTCCCCTCGATGAGGAAGGCAGGATAATAGAGTTCCTCGAGAAACCGAGTTGGGACCAGGTGGTGACCAACTTGATCAACGCGGGAACGTACGTTCTGGACCCGAGAGTGCTTGACCAGGTCCCCCCCGGTGAAAACTACTCATTTGAGAGGCAGTTGTTCCCGGACCTTCTGGCGCAGGGTGAGCCGATGTATGGCTTCCCATCCGACTGTTACTGGCTCGACCTTGGGACTCCCGAGAAATACCTCGCGGCGCACCACGACATCCTGGAGGGGCACGTGGATGTCCCGATAGATAGCAGATCCTCAGGTGACAGGGTGTTTATCGGGGAAGGCGTTAAGATAGACGAGAGCGCCAGGATCTACGGGCCGCTGCTCGTCGGTAACGGCGTGGAGATAGGTCCGGAGGCCGAGGTCGGGGCGCAGACGTGCCTGGGAGACGGGGTCAAGGTGGGGGCAAAGGCCCACATCGAGGGCTCGGTCATACTCGAGGGCGCGGTGATAGGCGAGGGTTGCTCCATCGACCACAGCATCATTGGAAGGGGAACAGTGCTCGGCCCGGAGGTCCGTGTTGCGGAGCTTTCGGTGTTGGGTGATAATATCGAGGCTGGTGGCGAGAACGAGTTCCGCAGAGGTATTCGTATCTGGCCTTCTACTATTATTGAGGCGGGAAAGATCAAGTTCTAACCGGTTGCGGGGTAGAGCATCGCACGTACTTGGAGGTGCGTTTTGCGCGTATTGATAACGGGGATAACGGGGTTCGCAGGGAGCCACCTTGCGGAGTATTGCCTTGCGAGGGGCGACGTGGAGGTGTTCGGCACCGCGCGCTGGCGCAGCCGCATGGACAACGTCCAGCACTTCCTGGACCAGATCACGCTCATCGACTGCGATCTCAAGGACTCTGTCGCTGTAAGGCACTGCCTCACCGAGGTCAGGCCCGATTATATCTTCCATCTCGCGGCCCAGAGCTTCGTGCCTACCTCGTGGAAAGCGCCGGTTGAGACTATGACGACCAACGTTGTCGGCCAGATCAACATCTTCGAGGGCATGAGGGAGCTCAAGCTCGATTCCCGCGTACAGCTCGCGTGCTCGAGCGAGGAGTACGGGATGGTCTACGAGGACGAGATCCCCATCAAAGAGACCAATCCTCTGCGGCCGCTTTCTCCGTACGGTGTCAGCAAGGTCGCGCAAGACCTCCTCGGCTACCAGTACCACGAGAGCTATGGCCTCTTTACCGTCAGGACAAGGGGTTTCAACCACACAGGGCCTCGCCGCGGCGACGTATTCGTATCGAGCAACTTTTCGAGGCAGATCGCCCTGATAGAAAAGGGCAAGCAGGAGCCGGTCGTAAAGGTTGGAAACCTGGACGCGCGCCGCGACTTCACCGACGTCCGCGACATGATCAGGGGCTACTGGATAGCCCTCGAGAAAGGCGAACCCGGAGATGTCTACAACATCGGTTCCGGCACCGACGTCACCATCCGCACAATGCTTGACATGCTGCTCGAGGTCTCATCGATAGACATCGAGGTGCGTCAGGACCCTGACCGCATGCGCCCCTCCGACGTGGAGGTTCTGCGAGCCGACAACTCCAAGTTCTGTAACCTAACCGGCTGGAAACCTGAAATACCTCTCGAGAAAACTCTCGAAGACCTTCTCAACTACTGGCGTGAACGCGTTTAGAGGCCTTTAAGTAATGGGGTCAGGTGGTGCAGGTGGGGTCAGGTCTTTTATTGTTTGCTTCTGTCCTCTCCTCAAGACAACCGTAAAAGCAAACAATAAAAGACCTGACCCCATCTTCTGGAGCAGCAAACAATAAAAGACCTGACCCCACCTTCTTTAAACGCCGATGACTTGATAAACAGATCTGACACCAGCTTTTTAAAGGGGTACCACTTCTCTTGATCCTCGCCTGTGGAAGGGGGAGGAGATAATCGAATTTCAAGAAATACTCATATGAGAGGTTTTGGCTGGTTTGCGGTTAAGTAGTAAAACTTTGAAAAGAGAGCAGTTGAAGTGGGCATGAGATGATCAAGTTCGGCACTGACGGATGGCGTGGCGTGATTGCCGACGACTTCACTTTTGACAGGCTGTGGCTCGTTGCGTGCGCGATAGTAAGGTACGTCCTGAGCGACGCGGAGGGCCGCAAGCCGCTTCTTCTCATTGGGTACGACACGCGGTTCAACTCAGACCGCTTTGCACAGTTGTGCGCTATCGCGGCGTCCCACTTCGGGTTACCGGTCAAGATCGCGGAAAGCTTCGTGCCGACTCCATCGATCTCTTACGCGACCGTCGACCTGAAAGCTGACGGCGCGATAATGATTACCGCGAGCCACAACCCCGCGAGGTACAACGGGATAAAGTTCAAGGCCTCGTATGGTGGCTCGGCTTCCACGACCATAACAACAGAGATCGAGCGCTATCTGAAGATCGTCCAGGAGAACCCGCCCCCGCGCCCGGACGTGCTGTTCGAAGACGTGATCGCGGAAGGAAAGGTTGAGCTGTTCGATCCGGTTCCGAGCTACCTCGACAAGGTAGTCTCGATGATCAACTCGGACGTTTTCCCGGCAAAAGACCTCAAGGTGATGTTCGACCCGATGTATGGCGCGGGCCAGGGACTCTTTCCGGCGGCGTTGTCGAAGCTCGGGATGGAGTGCTCACAGATACATGGGGAGTACAACCCCCTGTTCCCGGGCTTGATGCCCGAGCCGATAGGCGACAATCTCAACGACCTGCGTGAGGCTGTCGCAAGCGGTGGTTACCACGTGGGGATAGCAGTAGACGGCGATGCCGACAGGGTCACGGCGGTGGACGCCACCGGCCGGTTCATCAGCTCGCACATGGTCTTCGCGCTTCTGCTCAAACACCTGGTCGAGGTCCGCAAGTGGACCGGCGCGGTGGTCAAGACAGTGTCGACGACCACGATGATCGACCGGCTTTGCGACAGGTACGGGCTGAAGCTCTACGTTGTTCCCGTAGGCTTCAAGTACATCGCCGACCTGATGCTCGAGGAGGATATCCTCATTGGCGGGGAGGAGAGTGGTGGGACCGGCATAAAGAACCACATACCCGAGCGCGACGGCACGCTGATAGGCCTGATGCTCGTGGAGATAATGGCGACCAACGGGAAGACCCTCGGCGAGCTCATCGATGAGCTGATGGAGGAGCTCGGCCAGCGCTTTGTTTTCCTGCGAAGGGACATAGAGCTCACGCAGGCACACAAGGAGGCGTTGCTTGCGAAACTCCACGAGCTGAAGCCCGGCACCATAGGCGGCCTCAAGGTGGTCAACATCGAGACGATCGACGGGCTCAAGTTCCATCGAGAGGACGGCTCCTGGGTAATGCTGCGCGTTTCGGGAACCGAGCCCGTGGTCCGGATCTACGCGGAAGCTACCAGCGAACAGGAGGTGGCGGACCTGGTGAACGAGGGTATCAAATTGATCAACCAGGTCGCGCCCGGGGAATAACAGGAGGGCGAGCATGAACGACACGGTCAACCTCGATGACGTCCAGAGACTCACGCGTGACGACCCGTCGGGGATTCTCGGCGTAGTCGAAGATTTCCCGAAGCAGGTGCGGGTCGCCCTCGAGATAGGCCGCTCGGACATATCGCTTCCGGATGCCTCCGGGGTCGACTCCGTGGTCGTGCTGGGAATGGGCGGCTCGGGTATCTCAGGTGATGTTGTCGGCGCGCTCGCGCCGTTGGCCGGCCTCAAGGTACCCGTGCTCACTGTCAAAGGCTATCAGCTTCCCGCGTACGTCGGCAGTAACACGCTGGTATTCGCGGTCAGCTATTCCGGGAACACCGAAGAGACCCTCGACTGCGTCGAGCAGGCTCACAAGGCCGGTGCCAGGATGGTCGCCGTATCGAGTGGCGGCAAGCTCGCGCAGATAGCCGGCGAGCGCGGCGTGTCGCTCTTTGAGATCCCGGGGAACATGCAACCTCGCGCTTCACTCGGCTACCTGTTCGTACCGATAGTCTGTTCGCTCGAGCGTATGGGTCTTATCAGCGGACTGGTCGAGCAGCTGCAGGAAACCGTAGAGTTGCTCGAAGACAGGAGCAGGGAGCACGGGGGCGCGTCCCCGACCGACGCCAACCCGACCAAGAGGCTGGCGAAAGACCTCGTGGGTTATCTCCCGGTTGTGTACGGCTCCGAGGGCCCGCTCGCCGTGGCGGCGCTGCGCTTCAAGGCGCAACTCAACGAGATGGCCAAGATACCCACGTTCCACAACGCTTTCCCCGAGCTCAATCACAACGAGACGGTGGGCTGGCAGAACCTCCAGGAGATTTGCTCCCGTACGCACCTGGTGGTACTTCGTGAGCAGGGTGAGCACCCGAGGGTCGCCAGGCGTGTCGATATAACCCTCGACTTGATAGACGGCAGCGTGGGGCATATGACCCAGGTCTGGGCCCGGGGCGAGACGGCCGCCGCACGGCTTCTCGACCTCGTCTATTTCGGTGATTTTGTCAGCGTATACCTTGCGCTTGCACTCGAGCAGGACCCCACTCCGGTGACCCGCATCGAGGAGCTCAAGAAGCGGCTCGCGGAATAGGCCGGCTGGATGGGCTGCTATGATGACTTCCGCTGATGTATCGAAGGAGGCAGCCGCAGCCGCCTCTTTTCTCAGGAGCGAGATGGGCCTCGAAGAAGCTCCTTCGACGGTGCTGGTCCTCGGTTCGGGCTGGGACGCGTTGCTCGAGGGCGTCGAACTTACCCACAGAGTGGAATTCGAAGCTATCCCCGGGTTCGTGCGGAGTACGGTTCCCGGGCACGAAGGCGCTCTCAAGGTCGTCAAAGCGCGTGGCGGGCGGCTACTGGTGCAGGATGGAAGGCTTCACTGCTACGAGGGCCTGACACCGCTCGAAGCCTCGTTTCCTGTCTGGGTCTATGGCGCTCTCGGCGTCGAGATGCTCGTGCTTCTGTCGGCCGCGGGCGGGTTGAATCCAGCTTACCTCCCAGGCGACCTTATGATAATCACTGACCATATCTCTCTCCTGGCCCCGAACCCGCTTATGGGGGTGCCAGAAGAGGGTGGCAGGTCGCGCTTCGTACCAGGCCAGGGGACGTATCCGATTTTCCTCCAGGAAGGCATAAACGGTCTTCTGCCCGAAGGCACCAGGGTAGAGCGCGGGGTGTACGCCTGGGTCACGGGGCCTAGCTACGAGACGGTCGCCGAGGCTCACCTGCTGAGGATGCTGGGCGCTGACGCCGTCGGGATGTCGACCGTCCCGGAGGCGATAACGGCGCGCTACCTGGGCATAGGCGTCGCTGCTCTGGCATGCATCTCGAACTCACTTCTTCCACCTTCGCGGATACCGCCGTCGCACGACGATGTTATCGACGTAGTACGTCGCACGGCACGCGGCCTCGAAGGGTTTATCGACGGCCTGTGTTCGGCCGGAACCGCCCCGATGTGATAACCTTTACTACTCGGCAGGTTTGCAGAATGGGTCTTTTGGTGGATTGAGCACTGTATGGTGCTTGCCTTACGATTGTATGGACGCAGGGCAAGCCGTAAATAATCCGAAAGGGGAATAACTTCATGGATTACGACGTCAAGGATCTGTCCCTGGCGCCCGAAGGCAAAGCTCGTATAGAGTGGGCCGGCCTGGAGATGAACGTTCTCGAGACGATCCGCGAACGTTTCGAGAAGGAAAAGCCGCTCGCCGGAGCCAAAATCGGCGCTTGCCTCCACGTCACTACCGAGACAGCCAACCTCATGATTGCTCTCAAGGCCGGGGGAGCCGAGGCTTTCCTCTGCGCCAGCAATCCGCTATCGACGCAGGACGATGTCGCGGCTTCGCTTGTGCAGGATTATGGGATAGAGGTCTTCGCGATAAACGGCGAGGATAACGATACCTATTACAAGCACATCGACAGCGTGCTCGCAAAACAGCCTCAAATAACGATGGACGACGGCGCCGACCTGCTGACGACGCTCCACACCAAGTACAAAGAGCAGGCCACCAGGGTAATTGCCGGTACCGAGGAGACGACCACTGGGGTCATCCGCCTCGTGAGCATGGAGCAGAGCGGAGTGCTCCTCTATCCCGTTATCGCCGTCAACAACGCTGATACAAAGCACTACTTCGACAACAGGTATGGTACGGGCCAGTCGACGATAGACGGCATCATCAGGGCGACCAACCTCCTGCTGGCGGGCAAGGTGTTAGTGGTATTCGGATACGGTTGGTGTGGGCGAGGCATCGCCACAAGAGCGATGGGTCACGGGTCTCACGTCATAGTCATCGAGGTCGACGCGCTCAGGGCTCTCCAGGCGGTCATGGACGGATTTACTGTCAAGACCTCGCTTGAGGCCGCAAAAGTGGGCGACATATTCGTCACCGCGACCGGTGATACCGGCTGCCTGCGCGCCGAGCACTTTGAGGTCATGAAGGACCGGGCGGTCGTATGCAACTCGGGCCATTTCGACGTCGAGATAGATATCCCGGCGCTCGAGAAGATGTCGGAGACCAGGCGGACTGTGCGCAAGTACGTCGAGGAGTTCAAGATGCCCGACGGCAAGAGGGTCTATCTGCTGGCCGAGGGCCGGCTGGTGAACCTGGCCGCCGCCGAGGGGCACCCTGCGAGCGTAATGGACATGAGCTTCGCTAACCAGGCGCTTTCCGCCGAATACGTTTTCACGCACGCGGACCAACTGGAAACGAAAGTCTACGACGTGCCGAAGGATATCGACAGCGAGATCGCGCGCCTCAAGCTCGAGACCATGGGTGTGACCATCGACTCGCTTACTCCCGAACAGGAGAAGTACCTCCGGAGCTGGACGATAGGAACTTAGATGTCTTCAATCGAGCCGCAGGAACTTGAGCAACTTCAACAAGCCGGAAGGCGCATGTACGCGAGCGGACTGACGACGGGCACGCTCGGCTCCATCGGAGTGCGCCTGCCCGGTGGAGCGGTGGCCGTGACCGCCGTGGGCACGCGAATAGGGCAGCTAAACAGCAAGGATTTCCTCGTGCTGGACAGTAACCGCCAGCCAATCAGGCAGAACGGACGGGGCGCGGTGATGGACGCCAAGATGCTCACCGCGGTTCTCGAGATTCAGCCGGCCGCGGGCTCGGTCATCCGCGTGACTTCGCCGCATACGACCGCACTCGCACGGAGTGGCGAAGAGCTCATTCGGCGGTCCGAAGAGATGCTGGAAGCCGTAGGCGGGGTCGCGTTTGTGCCTTATTTCAGGCCCGGGACCGTCGGGCTCGCCGGCGCGGTATCCGAGGCTCTGCGGACCAACCGTGCAGCTATCATAGAGGGTCAGGGCGCCGTGCTTTGGGGCACGGACATAGACGACGCGGTCGACTGCGCCGAAGCACTGGAGGCGGCCGCGAAGGTCATCTTCATCCTGAACGGCAAGGACGACGCCGAGTACTAAGGGAGCCGCCACGTGCTCGAGCATGTCCTAGGCGACACAATATACTTTGAAGACAACGTCCTTTTTCTCCTTGACCAGACTCTTCTGCCTACGCTGACGATCTACCTCGAGCTCCAGACGCCGGACGAAGTGGTCGACGCGATCAAGCGGTTGGCTGTCAGGGGTGCCATGGCGATAGGGATCGCAGGAGCTTACGGCGCGCTGCTGGGCGCACTGGGAGCACGCACCGGGAACCCGGCGGGTATCGCCATAGCCACACGCGAAGCCATAGCACACATCTCCGCCTCGCGACCTACCGCCCGCAACCTCTTCTGGGCCCTGGAAAGGATGGAGGAGGCTCTCGAGCAAGGGTCCGGCGACGAGCCTGAGGCATTGGTCGAGAGGCTCCACGAGCGCGCCGACGAGATAGCGCTCGACACGATCGAGACCAACCGCGCGCTGGCCACCGTCGGCCAGCAGCTCATCACCGAGGGCATAAGCGTTCTCACGCACTGCAACTCCGGGCCACTGGCGGCTCTCAGGTACGGAACCGCGCTCGGAGTGCTGATAGAGGCTCACCGGCTGGGTAAGCATATTCACGTCTATGCCGACGAGACGCGGCCTCTCCTTCAGGGATCCCGCCTCACGGCGTGGGAGCTCGGTACATCGGGAGTGCCTTATACGATCCTTCCCGACAACGCGGCCGCTGCTCTCATGAAGCAGGGGCGGGTCGACGCAGTCATGACGGGAGCTGACCGCATCGCATCGAACGGGGACACCGCGAACAAGATCGGCACGTACTCGATCGCCGTCCTGGCGAGGGTCCACGGCATCCCGTTCTACATCGCCGCTCCTGGCTCGACGATCGACATGGCGTGCGCGGCCGGCGCCGACATGGTCATAGAGGAGCGCAACGCGGAGGAGCTCCGAAACTGCGGAGGCGCTCAGACCGCGCCGAGGAACGCTCCCGCATTCAATCCCGCATTCGATATCACTCCTGCCGAATACATAGCGGCGATTGTCACCGAAAAGGGCATCATCCGGCCACCGTACGAGAAGAACCTTCGCGTGTTCGGTGAATAATAGCGCCGGGTCCTGAGGCTGACGTCAGTTGCCGATTTCGTTCGACTGAGTCTGGGAGGGCTGATGAATGAAAAGGCGATGATCCTTGCTGCCGGCCTGGGCACCAGGCTGATGCCGCTCACCAACGACATCGCGAAGCCGATGGTGCCCATCGTCAACATTCCCGTCATGGAGCACATCCTCAGACTTCTCGCCCGTTGTGGCTTCAAAGAGGCGGTCGCCAACCTGCATTGCCTTCCCGAGGACATAACCGGCTTCTTCGAGGACGGTTCGCGCTGGGGCCTCGACCTGCGCTACTCCCTCGAGGAGCGCCTGATGGGAACCGCCGGAGGCGTGAAAAAATGCGAGGATTTCCTCGGAAGCGACACGTTCATCGTAATCAGCGGTGACGCGCTCACCGACGTCGACCTACGCGAGTTCCTCGAGTTCCATGCGGATAGAGGCGCGCTCGCGTCCATGGTTGTGACACCGGTGACCGAGACGTCCAGGTACGGGATAGTGCTCGCCGATGATGATGGCCTTGTGACCGGGTTCCAGGAGAAGCCGCCGGAAGCCGAGGCGCTGAGCAACGTGGCAAACTCCGGCATCTATGCTTTTGAGCCGGAGGTCTTCGACCTCATCCCGTCGGACAGGCCGTACGACTTCGGCCGTGAAGTCTTCCCGCTCCTGGTCGAACGCGGGGAAGCACTTTTCGCCTGGACCCATTCCTGCTACTGGAACGATGTCGGCAGCATCGAGGAGTACCAGCGGGGCAACTTCGACGCGCTCGAGGGCAGGGTCCGGGTGGACATGCCGGGCAGGGAGGTCGCCCCGGGCGTCTGGGTCGGAGCCGACACTCGCATTAACCGAGATGTCATAATGACTCCTCCCGTCTGCATCGGCGACCGCAGCATCATCGAAGAGGGGGCACGTCTGCTCGGCCCCGTCATCGTCGGCCCTGACACGGTCGTGAGCGGGGGAGCGGTCCTCTACCGCGGCATAAAATGGGGCGGCGGGTACATCGGGCGCGACGCGAGCCTCCTTGGAAGCATAGTCGGCAAAGGCTCGCGCATTGGAAAAGGCGCGGTACTCTTGGACGGCAGCGTGATCGGAAGCGGTTCGGTGATCGACGATGGCATAGTGATAGACCCAAGTGTTAAAATCGTGCCGGACACCATTATCGACGGAGGGTGACCCGGGACTGGCGCTCTCCAACTCTTTCAAACCTCTCCACGTGAACAAACATACTGTCCGTGCGGCTCCGGAAAGGGGAGGTTGGCCTCATGCGCATCTCGTCTCTCAGTGAAGAGCTCCTCGACCTTGTCTACCCGTCCAGTTGTATCGGCTGCGGCTCAGCCGGCTGTTCACTGTGCGAGAGCTGTTTCGTGTCGCTCGCGGGTCAGTCTCATGTCGGAGAACTTGACCCCCATGGTGACGGTACACCTGCGGCTATCACCGGGTACCGCGCCGCGTGCGCGTACGAGGGCGTCGCCAGGAAGATGGTCCTCGGGCTCAAGTCGTCGGCACGCCGTTTCGCCGCCCCCCTCGGTCTTCTGATGGCCGCCGCCTTCGGCAACGACCCGGACTACCTGCTGTGCGATTCGGTCTGCTTCGTTCCGTCCGACAGGAAGAAGATCGCCCAGCGAGGTTACAACCCTGCCGAGGTGCTCGCCCGCTCGGTTGCCCTTCACGTCGACAGGCCGCTCGAGGACCGCCTTCTAAAGGTCAGGAACACGCTTGACCAGGATACGGTCCGTGGAACGGACCGCTGGTCCAACGTCGTCGGGGCATTCGCGGTGATGCCCGGCCGCGCCGCCGCCGGGCGCGTCCTACTCGTGGACGATGTTTTGACGACAGGCGCCACCGCCGGCTCCTGCGCGGCCGCCCTGATGAAGTCCGGAGCGAGCGAGGTTTTCCTGTTGGTTGCGGCGAAGGCAATATTGAGAAGGGAGGGTTGACCCTCGCCATCAGGAAGGAATAGTACTAAAATCCCCCTTGTAGTACATTTCGGGAGTGCCGGGGGGCACGGGCGAGCCGATTATTCACCCGAATAGACTATTTTTGTCGTCAGGTAAGGTGTGGAGGAGGGCGCCACGCGAATGGTTTTGCAGCTTTGGCTCTAAAGGTGTTTTAGCTCCCCGGAGTAGATGTCGATGGTATACTTGAAATCGACACGGGAAGCAAGCTAGAGCGTGTGGACCTGTTGCGGGTGAGGAAAAATGCAGTTATCTGACAGAGAAATACAGAACACGCTGGACCTTCTGCGAAAGAAGCAGGCAATGGGTCAGCGTGAAGAGACGGCGACGCTGACCGCCGAAGAGATCGAGGACATCCAGCAAGTCGTCAAGAAGATCGACGAAGTACCCCCTATCCGCCAGGACAGGGTGGAAAAAGTTCGCAAGGCTCTCGAGACCTCGAGCTATAACGTGACCGGCGACGACGTGGCGAAGAAGCTGATCGGTCGTATGATAAGCGACAAGCTGATCTAAGGCACTCGAGGAACGATCCGTACCAACTTGTTTAATCACTCCCTCCGCGTTACCATCATTCTGGTTTCTCTTGCGAATCGTAATTTGTGTTCGGGTCTCGGTCTGTGGTTGAAAGTCGATGCCAGTCGCAGGCGAAACGACCCACGTAAGGCAACTAATGGTTGCTGAGCATGGTGCGGCTTAGGGGTAAGTCCTGCCCCCTCCAAAGGGGAGAAGTGGGCGTGGTCCTGTACAGCAGAACGGGGTTGCAAACTCTCAGCAGGCGAGTGTGGGGCCAAAGACCAGGTCAGCGGGACCCGAACCTTTTTTTCTCCGAAACCGCAAGGTGCTGTGCCGGGCTGGAGTGCTCGCGAAACATCGCGGTCGCGGATAGGCTTCGCCGGATTGGCTGTCGGCCTGAGCCTCGCGCTGGGCTCGGTAGACACCAATTGCCTCGTATGGTAACCTACCGAAAACGGTTTGGGACTGGGGGAGAGAGTGGAATCTGGAGTTGTAAAGTGGTTTAACCCGGAGAAGGGGTTCGGCTTCATCGAGCGCGAGAACGGGGACGACGTTTTCGTCCACTTCTCGGACATACAGGCCGATGGCTATAGAACCTTGAACGAGGGCGAGGCAGTACAGTTTGAAGTTGTTGAAGGAGACAGGGGTCCTAAGGCGACCCAAGTCACCAGGCAAAGCTGATCAAGAATCGAGCTTTTATTTAGCAACCCCATTCTTACCATAGGGTTTAAGATGGGGTTGCACTCTTGATACGGGACAGTGAGCGAGTGACCAGGCAAAGTTAGCTTCGGAGGTATTCGGGTTGCAGGTCGTCATTAAGGGAAAGAACATCGAGGTAACGGAGGCGCTCCGCGATCACGCGCGCCAGAAGGTCTCGAAGATCGAGAAACTCGACCTGGGCTTCAAGGAGATCGAAGTCAAGCTTATTGTCGAAAAGAATCCGAGCATACAGATCAACCAGATCGCCGAGTTGACGTTGTACGGCAACGGGCGCATCCTTCGCGCCACCGAGCGCGACCGCGACATGTACGTGGCGATCGACAAGGCTGTCTCCAAGCTGGCTCGCCAGATCAAGAAGTACCACGGCAAGCAGATAAACCGTACGCAGGCGCAGGAGAGCGCCCTGCGTACGCAGTTCATTGCCACACCACCGAGCGAGGGCATGCCCGTCATAGTCAAAGAGAAGTCCATCGATCTAAAGCCGATGACCGCGGAAGAGGCCGCTCTCCAGATGGAGATGCTCGGCCATGATTTCTTCGTCTTTGTCAACGCGGACACAGATAACACCAACGTGGTATACAGGCGCAAAGATGGTGATTTCGGGTTGATAGACACCTCTCGATAGGAGGTATCGGGTGGCAGGGTTGGTCAACGCCTCCAAGAAGGTCCTCAAGTTCATTGCTGAGGTTTTCCTGGTCGGGGGTGCCGGCATACGATGGTAGGTCGATCCAAGCTCGAGCTGGATGATTCCCTCTTCGAGAAGAGGAAGCCACGTCGTGGCGGGAACACCGGCGAGAAGGCCGCACGGCCTCCCCGAGGCAGGGCGGACAACGCGCTTGCCGTGCTGCTGGTGCTCACCGCGGCGCTTATTGCGCTCCTCGCACTGACTTATAAAAGAGAGAACTGGTGGGCTGTCTGGCTCATCGGTATCATCTTCCTTGCGTCCGAGCTCTTCGCACTTCCGATGAAGCCGGGCGGCCGGCTCTCCCTGGCCCTCGTGCCGCTCGTGATCAGCATGATGGTGTGCGGTCCCGTCGGCACGGCTGTCGTCGCGCTGTTCGGGATACCCGTCTTCTACCTCGAGAGAGGAGAGCAGGGCGCGCGCAAGGTAATATACAACGCTGTGGAGATCATTTTCGCCGCCGGGGCAGCGGCGTGGGTGTTCCGTCACACGGGCGGTGGAGTTATCGACACGTCGCTCAAGAACGGCGGCAAGCTCGTCATCCCGTGGATACTGGCGGTGCTTGTTTTCTTCGTCTTCAATACGATCCTGGCATCCCTGGTCTTGACGCCGAGCGGCGAGCGTGTGACCCGGTACTGGCAGAGACGACTACTGACCAAGTTTCCAGGATACGTGATCTACGGTGGCATAGGTTTCCTTGCGGCGATCGTGTACGTAAAGCTCGAGTTCCCCGCCGTGGTACTGCTCTTCGCGCCTCTACTCGCGATCAGGGTAGTCTACACAAGGTACGGGACGATGCGCGACGTATGCGACGACACGACCCTCGCTGTGATGGACGCGGTCGAGAAGCGTGGGATGTTCAACGAGGGGCACAGTCTCGGCGTCGCTGACATGGCAACCTCGATAGCCGAAGAGATGGAGTTCCCCGAGGAGGACATCCACTACATCCGTCAGGGAGCGCTGCTCCACGATATCGGCAGACTCGCGCTCGACCCTTCACTTTTCGAGACCACAGAGCCACTGACGCCGGAACAGTACGACGAGATAAAGAAGCACCCGCTCGTGGCGGCAAACATAGTCTCCAAAGAGTCTTCGTTCGCGGTAGTGGCACCTGCCATCCGCCATCACCACGAGATGATAGATGGCAGCGGATACCCGGACGGGCTCGCCGGCGAGACCATACCGATCGGTGCGAGAATACTCCACGTCGCCGATTCGTTCGATGCGATGCAGAGGCCGACGGCGTTCAGGGGGCCTCTGACCAAGCACGATGCGGCATCCGAGGTCATCCGAGCCAAGGGGATAGAATTCGACCCCGTGGTGGTCGACGCCTTTGTAAAGGTGGTGACCAGGTGGGGTGTCTGGGAGGGCGCGCTCAAGCAGAAACTGCGCATGCCCTCGGCAAAAGCGGCCGAGCAGCCCAGGCTCCTCGAGGAGCCTGAGCAGTCCAAGCTGGAGGTGGCCGCAACGACGCCGGGGGCGCGGTCCGAGGCACCGGCCGGCGCCACACCCGCGGACGGCATCAAATACAGCGAAGTTAGGGACGAGATAGAAAAAGACATCCGCGAATGGGAAAGGTCTGACATTGCCAGGTCGAGACGAGAGCCCCGAAGAAGGGCGCCGAGAAAGAAAAAAGACTCGGAAACCTAGCGGTCGCCCTGCCCGCAGGGAGCCCAGGCGCGGGTCTGGGCTCTTCGAGCAGGAGAGCGAAGGCGACTCCTGGGACGAAATCGACGAGGTCTGGGAGGAGAGCGCGGCGGAAGCCGATCTCGAAGAGGATCTCTCGTACAGGGCTGCCCTGGCCGCCGCCGAGAAGATCGAGGCTGAAGGCACGCTCGCCGAGGACGAGGCGGAGCTGGAGCTGGAGGCGCGCGATGAGGATCTCGAAAGATTCGAGTCATCCCGAGAGGTCGGCGCTCCAGAGGAGCCGTCCGGACGGCAGGAAAGGCCCGCGATGCCCGAAAGGCGCGTCAGGAGACCAGCCCGAGGCGGCACTCGCAGGGTGGGTTCGCGCGACGGATTTCCCCTTGCATTGCCTCTGGCGGCGCTTGGGGCGCTCGTCACCCTGATCCTGACCATAGTCTTCACCAAGTTCTCAAAGATCGATTACAGCGACCTCGTCTTCTGGCTCGTGATATTCACGCTTGCGGCGTTCTTCTCTCTGAAGCTCAGGGGCGGAGGACGAGTAAACGTCGGCTTTGCACCGTTGCTGGGCGCGCTTGTGGCTCTACCGGTCAAATTGCCGTCCATCACGTACGGTAAGATAACGGGGTCCGGGTGCGCGGAGGTCGTATGGGTCTTCCTGCTCGGTACTGCCATCACGATGATAGTAGGAGCGGCAGAGGTGACAAGAGCTGATGTCACATCCAAGCTGATTGACTTTACGGGGGTGGGATTCACCGCCCTCATCTTCTTCGCGGTTATGAAGATACTGCCTCAGAAACCGGAGCTGACCGGCCACTATACGCCGGCGCTGCTGATATCCGCCGGCATTGCCGCTTGTGTGCTCTACGTTTTCTACCTGGGGAGGTCCGCATACCTTCTTGCCCAGGACGGGCAATTCTCGGCGGGAGCGTATTTGCAGAGCGTCGTGCGCAAGTCGTGGTTCCTGTTCTTCACGCTCGGGTTCGTCGGTGTCTTCATGGGCCTCGTCTTCGTCGGCATCGGGATGTGGTCGGTCCTCGTGATCCTGCCCCTGCTGCTGGTCTTCATATATGCGTACAGCCGGGTCGCCGCGACTGACCTCTACCTCCTCGAGACGATAAGGGTCCTGTCGACGATACCGGAGGAAACCGGGATGATCGAAAAAGGCCACGCGGACCGCGTGACAGCCCTGTCGGTCGATGTCGCCCGAGAGCTCGGACTTTCACCCGAGGACACCAAGCAGGTCGAGTACGCCGCGCTCCTCCACGACATAGGAGCCATAACCCGCAAGGGAGCTCCGGGCGCGCAGGAGCCCCAGCTCATGGAGGCGGAAGGGGTCATTGCCGGTGGGGTGGACATACTCGGGCAGGTAGATTACCTTGAAGTTGCGGCGGAAATACTCCGTGGCAGAGAGGGTCTGCGCGACCGTGTTGTCGACGTGGACAAGAGAAGGGCGGTAAGCCTCGGAGCCGGAATCCTCAGGGCGGTGGACGACTTTGAGTCCCTCATCCGGGGAAGCGAGACGCGCGAGCCCCTGTCTGAGCACGATGCCCTCACAGAAATGAACCTGGAGCGTGGCGTGCGTTACGACAGCAAGGTACTGCGTGCAATCGCGCGGGTTTACCCGAGGATACCCCAGGAAGGATTTGAACCTCGTGTCGGAGCAGGCCCAGAAGAATCAGATTTCTGGTCAGAGCAGTGAGGTATTGGGCCTCGAGGAGGCCCTTGCGCGCGTAAACAACTTCAAGGGGATAAAAAAGGCCCTTCACGCGGGCGAGGGCAAGAAGCTTCGCTACATTGTCGAGACCGTAAGTCGCATCAACGACTTCGAACCAGATTTAGAGAAGCTCTCCGATACCGACCTCTCCTCAAAAACCAGGGAGTTCAGGAGCCGCCATGACAGCGGCGAGCCGCTTGATGAGCTCCTGCCCGAGGCGTATGCCGCTGTGCGCGAGGCCGCCCGGCGTAAGCTCGGACAAAGGCACTTCGACGTACAGTTGGCCGGAGGCATAATCCTGCACCAGGGGATGATCGCCGAGATGGCCACGGGAGAGGGCAAGACGCTCACGGCGACCTTGCCCGTCTACCTCAATCACTTCTCCGGCAAGGGCATCCACATCATCACCGTCAACGAATACCTCGCGAGTCGCGACTCAGAGTGGATGGGCGAGATATACCGTTTCCTGGGCATGACCGTCGGCTGTATCCGCTCCATGTACTCATCCTCCTCAGAGGAGAAGCGCGAAGCCTACCTCTGCGATGTGACTTACGGTACGAACAACGAGTTCGGCTTCGATTACCTGCGCGACAACCTCGTGACGTCGCTCGAGGAACGGGTCCAGAGGGAGCATCATTACGGGATAGTCGACGAGGTCGACAGCATTCTCGTAGACGAAGCCCGCACCCCGCTCATCATCAGTGGCGAGGCCAAGAGCAGATACAAGGAGTACCTCGAGTTCAGCCGCGTCGCAAAGCGCCTGAAGCCCGAGAAAGATTACGAGGTGGAAGAGCGTGATCGCCTGGTGATCCCGACCGAGGAGGGCGTCGAGAAAGCCGAGCAGATCCTGGGCATCGAGCTGTATGACGGCGCCCATGGGCGCGAGCTCGAGCTGCTGAACGTCGCGCTGCAGGCCAAGGAGCTCTTCAAGAGCGATGTCGATTATATCGTCAAGGACGGCAAGGTCATCATAGTCGACGAGTTTACGGGCCGGATGATGGAGGGCAGGCGCTTCTCTGGAGGCATCCACGAGGCTATCGAGGCCAAGGAAGGGGTTCTGGTCGAAAAGCAGAGCCAGACCCTTGCCACGGTCACGTTCCAGAACTACTTCAGGAATTACGAGAAGCTGTCCGGCATGACCGGCACCGCGGTCGAGTCGCGAGACGAGTTCAAACACGTCTACGACCTCGAGACGATGGTCGTCCCGACGCACAGGCCGATGATACGCGAGGATTTCTCCGACGTCCTCTACAAGACCGAAAAAGCCAAGTTCGACGTCGCCGTCGACAAGATCGCCGAATGCTACGAGAAAGGGCAGCCGGTGCTGGTGGGTACTGTGTCGGTCGAGAAGTCCGAGAGGCTGTCGGACATGCTCCGGCGCCGGGGCGTCCCACACGAGGTGCTTAACGCAAAGGAGCACGCGCGCGAGGCCGAGATAATCCAATTCGCCGGCGAGCCGGGCCGCATAACCATTGCCACCAATATGGCCGGTAGAGGAGTCGACATAAAGCTGGGCGAGGGGGTCGTGGACGTGGGTGGCCTCATGGTCATCGGGACGGAGCGTCACGAATCGCGCCGCATCGAC
>PMDX01000030.1 GCA_003154635.1 Actinomycetota bacterium
ATTCTTTCCGTGACGCGCCTGCATTCTCTGTCAAACCCCGGGGGATTACAAGCCCGTCACGCGGACTGTCACGTGGACCGGCCCTTGTCCGGCCCGGCCGCAGGGTGGCCGGCGCCGCCGGCCGGTTTGACTTCGGTGGGGCGGTGTGGATAATTTGAGCCATGCATACCGAGGGGACGTCTCACCACCATGGCCGCCACCGGCGGCACAGTCGCAAACGCACGAAAATGGTCCTGGCCATCACGGGGGGGCTGGCGCTGCTGATGGGTGCGGGCCTGCTGACCTGGTCGGTCGTGGACCCGTATCCGCAGCGGCGCCTGTTCGGCTTGGTCTATCTGGGCGTCGGCGTGCTGCTGGGCGTTGCAGCCGCCCCTCCCGTCGCTGTGGCAAACGTGAACGCTTTTGCCTCGATGGTGGCCGTTACGACACCCACGTTCGCGCTCCATGTCCTCGAAAGGAAACCCGTGCTGTTCGCAATGTTTACATGGGTGATGACTACCGCTCTCGGAAACCTCTCCATCCTGTAAACCAGGTCGGTCACCTCGTCGTAGAACCCACCAACACTCATCTTGAACTCATAGGTGGAATACGTGCTGGACTGACTTGGTGTAACAGCGTCCGGCTGGAACGACAGCCACGGGAGACCAGCGCCAGTGCCGGGGTCGGCCGCAGCCTGAATGTTGCGGATCAGCGAGGGCAGCTCCGGCTCCTGAGGAATAATCGACTGCAGGTATGCGAGCCTCGCCTCGTACTCGGCGGATCTGTTCTTGATGCTCAGCAACTGCTGGTAGTTCGACTTTGCCTCGGTGACCTTTTGCTGAGCCGCCTCTACGTCTTTTTGTTTCTTGCTTATCTGCCCTTTCTTGGGACCGACAAGCACAAAATAGCACAGCGCGAATACCACGAGAGCCGCGAGCAGCGCCATCAATAGAGCGACGGCTGGACGCTTTAGCATTACTGCGAACCTCCCGTGCTCGATGAAGCGCTACTTGAAGAGCTTCCTCCACTCGATGTCCCGGTCGAAGATGTTGCCGCCTTGGTTGTCGACCCGACCGTTGCCTTTGCAACATTGATAGTCGCCGTTGAGCTGAACCTGATGACGTACGTGCCCGTGGGCGATGTGACGTAGGAACCCGGTTCTACGCCCGTCGGTGCCGCACCTATGAAATCGGGTACGCAGGTTGTAAGCCACACTCGCTGAAACTGCTCGATCTGCGCCATTCGCTCGAGCCATCCGGCGATAGGCCTGAAGTCAGGGTGATAGTCCAGCATGCCGGGCGAGAATCCTGGCAGCAGCCGGTTTGGACATTGAGTCGCGTCGCCATCAAACGTAACAGATCCCGCCGCCGTACCGGCGGTCACGGATGAGGACGCGTCAATTGACGTCAGCCAGATGTTCGTCGGGCAGGTGATGGCAATGTTGTTCAGGATCCTGGCCCAGTAGATTCGCCCGGAAAGCGCCTGGACCACAGTAGTCTGGATCTGGTTTATCTGGTTCTGCCGCTCCTGGTACTTCTGAAGTGATGCTGACTTTGCCTGGATATCGGACAGCTCCTTGTTTGCCTGGTCTAAAGCCTCGGTCTTGCGGTTCATATCGGAACTCATTGAGAACCACCAGACGACCATCAAGACCAGTATCAGCAATGGAAGCGCTATGACTAGCCACAGGTAATTGCGCTGAGGCCCAATCCCCTTCTTTCGCTCTTTTATCCTCTCCGGAGGTAGGAGGTTTATCCTGGTCACTTCATTCCTCCGTATCCCTCAAAGCCAGGCCCACACATACCGAGATGGACGCCTCGAGCTCGGCGAGGTCCTCGGGTGTAAAGGGAAGCTTGCCAAGCTGAACGTTCTGGAGCGGATGTCCTATCTCTATGGGCAACCTGAGTCCCCGGTTGAGCTCCACGGGCAGATTGATCATCTTTGATCCGCTTCCTGACAGGATGACCTTGTTCAGATCCCTCTCCTGTGTCTGGGAGATGTAATACTCGAGTGATCGTCTTATCTCGCCCACGAACGCCTGTATCTCTCTTTGGAGAAGAGCATTCGCATTCTCGTCGACACTCCGGCCACCCTTTATCTCTTCCGCATCGACGGGAGAGATGTTCAGGTGGTCGACGAGGAGCTTTGTAAAGAAGTCGCCCCCCCGCATGAGCATCCTGACAAACCTGGGGGTGCCTTCCTTTACGACACATATGTTGCAGATACCGGCACCCACGTTTATCAGGCAGACGCTACCGGCGGGCTCCGCGCCCTCCTCCTCGAGGAACTGGTACTCTTTCTTGACAAGGGAGCGCGACATCGCGAACGCCTTTAGTTCTACCGCCACCGGCGTCAAGCCCGCGCCGAGCACGGCGTCCATGAAAGCCGACACCATCTCCCGGTGTGCGGCCGCGAGGAGGATCGTCTGCATGCGCTCCTCTTCGCCGGTCATATATTCGTCGACCACTTCGTAATCAACGATAGCATCGTCGATGGGTATCGGTATGAACTCCTGGACCTGGTACTTTACGGCGTTCTCGAGCTCGTCCTCCGGCATGTACGGGAGGTCCATGGGCCGGACGATGACCTTCTGATTGGAGATGCCGACAATGACGCGCTTCTTGCTTATCTTGCTNNCATTCCCGGGTCGTCGATCTCGCCTTCGCGAACGACGCCTTCGGGGAGCATGATTATTCCGAGGTTTGTGAGAACAGGCTCACGCCTTGAGATATTTACTTCGGCAACTTTTATAGAGCCGGTGCTTATATCCAGGCCTATGGCTACTCCACCTTTAGCCACTACCCAATTCCCCCGTTCTCTGTCGGATTGACTTTACCCAGACCCATCGTTTCAGAGCCTATTCTGAACCCCGACTGAGGTACCGGTCAACGTCGCTTTCCTTGATCCGGTAGTTCTTGCCTACCCGAATCGCAGGAAGTTGCTTGCTCTTGACGAGCCGGTAAACAGTCATGTTCGACACTCTGAGAATCTGCGCAACTTCGTTAACCGTGAGTAACTTGTTGCTCACTTCCGCTCACTTTCGTCATGGAGGCCAGAACTATAAGTCTGATTCTCTGCTTAAGACAGT
>PMDX01000242.1 GCA_003154635.1 Actinomycetota bacterium
CCAACAACGGCATCGGCGTCGCGGGTGTCGCGCACGGCTGCAAGATAATGCCGGTAAGAGTAGCGGATGCCGGCGGTTCCATCTCACATGCAAATATGGCAGCGGGGTTCGCGTGGGCCGTCGACCACGGGGCGAAGGTCATCAACTACAGCGCCGGAGGCTCCGCGTCGCAGACCAAGCTGGACGGGTGCAAATATGCTTACGATCACAGCGTGACGATATGCGCGTCAGCCGGCAACAGCGCGACTTACAACGATACCAACGGGTACCCCGCCAACTACGACCAGTACTGCATCTGCGTGGGGGCCACCAACCACTCAAAGGGTCTCGCGTACTATTCCGACTACGGCTCGCACCAGAAAGTTGTCGCTCCCGGCGGCGACACGAGCAGCAGCGCGGCCGATGGAATCCTCCAACAGACCTACAACACGGAAAGCGACCCATCGAGCGGCTTTGGATACGTGGACTGGATGGGTACGTCTATGGCGTGCCCGCACGTCAGCGCGACCGCGGCGCTCTTCATCTCAAAGAGCGGGATATCCGACCCCGACGCGGTTAGAGAGCAACTGGAGCGGACGGCGCACGACCTCGGGACGGCCGGGCGTGACGATTATTTCGGGTACGGCCTTATCGATGCTTATTCGGCTTTGACCGTGCCGTTCATCAGCGGCATCACGCCGGCTTCGGCTGCGATCGGCGAGGTTGTTACCATCAAAGGCACGAGCTTTGGAAGCTCGAGGGGCTCTTCAGCGGTGCGCTTCAACGGGGTTGCCGCCGCCGCCGCGGCGTACAGCCAATGGTCCGATACCAGGATCAAAGTCGCCGTGCCCCCGGGCGCCACGAGCGGGCCCGTCACGGTCACCACCGGGGCGGGCACGAGCAACAGAGTCGCGTTCACCGTCACCCCGTCCTGGTTCCTCGCGGAGGGTTCAACCGCGTGGGGCTTTGACACCTACATCTCCATCGAGAACGCGGACTCCACGGCGGTTGATGCCGCGATCACGTATATGACCGCGAGCGGCAAGGTGGCGGGGCCGACCGTTCACCTGCCGGCAAAAAGCCAGGCGAGGGTCTTTCCCAGGCAGACGCTCGGCGAGAAGGACTTCTCCACGCGCGTCGATTACCCACAGGGCAAGAAGGTGGCGGTCGACAGGACTATGTTCTGGAGCTCGGGGTCCGCCGGGGGTAGCGGGTACCACTCATCGATCGGCGTATCCGAGCCGGCTGCCAGGTGGTACCTGCCGGAGGGCTCTTCCGATTGGGGGTTCGACTGCTGGCTTCTCGTACAGAACCCGAACGCGACAGCCGCCGATTGCACCATAACGTACATGATAGAGGGCGCGAGCACTATCACTAGGCATAAGACCATACCTGCAAACTCGCGGCAGAGTTTCAATATGAAGGACGATATCGGCGTGCATGACGCGAGCATAATGGTCGAATCCTCGAACGTTCCCATAATCCCGGAGCGGGCCATGTACAAGAACGGTGCGGGCGCCTGGGCATCCGGCCGCAGGGAGGGGCACGACTCCGTCGGTACCACCACCCCCGCGAAAGATTACTACCTCGCTGAGGGCACGACGGACTGGGGATTCACGACGTATGTGCTGGTGCAGAACCCCAACAATACACGGGTGACTGTGACCCTCACCTACAATACCGGCTCCGGACCCATCACGGACCAGCCTTTCACGATGGAACCACGGTCTCGCAAGACCGTCAGGGTCAACGACCTCCACCCCGGCAAGGACCTCTCCACTCATGTCCACGCCGACAAGCCGATCGTCGCCGAACGCAGCATGTACTGGACTCCGGTGGCCGGCGCCGGTGAAGCGATGCACGACTCCATCGGGATGAGCACCGCGCATACACGCTTCTATCTTCCCGACGGTGAGACCGGCTCGGGCACCGAGACCTTCACGCTCGTTCAGAACCCTGACAACTCGAACGTACAGGTGCGCATCACTTACCTGAAACCTTCCGGTGCCGGCAATGTATCGTGGGTCGAGACTATCCCCGCCGGGTCCCGGAAGACGTTCAACATGGCCGACCGCCTGTCAAATACGAGGGCCGCCGTGATGGTCGAGTGTCTGACTGCCGGGAAGAAGATAATCTGCGAGCGAGCCATGTATTTCCAGAACCGCTGGGGCGGCACCGACACCATCGGCGGGTATTCGCAGTGAGTGCGCCACGAAATGGTGACCGCCAGGTCAACCGACAGGCAGGTCTCCCGCCATCAGCCTTTTCTCACGTGTGTCTCCATAAAAGCGATTACGTCGTCTTTGGACAGTTCACCGGCCGCGACCTTGAGACAAAGGTCTTCCAGTTCTTTGTCAGTGGCTTTGAGAGTCATTCTATTCGAGTAGAGGAAGG
The DNA here is from genome assembly GCA_003154635.1 of Actinomycetota bacterium. Taxonomy (GTDB): domain Bacteria; phylum Actinomycetota; class Geothermincolia; order Fen-727; family Anoxymicrobiaceae; genus FEN-727. Next base: position 2,374 of record PMDX01000242.1, read on the forward strand.
CGAGAGCTGCCGACAAGGCTGTTCTTTTATTGCCGTCGAAGAACGGATGATTCTTACACAGGTGAAACAGGTAGGCCGCGGCCATGGCCTCGATGGTCGCATGGCAGTATTGTCCGCCGAAGGCCGCGTGAGGCATGGCGACAGCGCTTTCGAGGAGGCCAATGCTAAAGACACCTGGCATGCCTCCGCCATGGCGCGCAAGCATGTCTTCGTGTATTTCCAGGACGTTGTTGAGTGACAGGAACCTGGGTTCATTCATCAGTCAGCGAGTCTCTTGAGCACCGCCCCGCGCTCCTTGCCGATTCTATCCAGATGTTCCTTGAGCTCATCAGGTGAGATGAACTGTGGGCTCACCGGGACAAGCGTAATCCAGCCAGAGCCTGAGTTTACGTCAACCTCTTCGCCTTCTCGTGGCAATACCCCGGCTGTCTCGAGCGTTGGCCGGTCGAGGATGATGGCGTAGCTGTTTCCAACCTTCTGCAGTTTCTTGACCACGGATTTGCCTCCTTGCGCGCTTCTTCGTGGTTTTAATATTATACTAACTGTTAGAACTATGTAAATACGCGATGAATGCTCGAAGGATGCCTGAGGATACTTAACAGGTTTTCACGGGCCGGGGCCAGCCCCTGCTCTAGTTCTTGTCGTCTTCGAAGCCGATTGGGATGTGGCTGCCATCGCAGAACGGCTTGTTCCTCGATGCGCCGCACCTGCAGCACGAACAGTGCTCGTGCGTGACTCCTTCGCCACGCGGAACATCGCTGACAACCTCGATGCCTCCGGTGATGCAGTAAGGGCCGTTCCTTGTCACGGTTATCCGCGGCTCCCGGTCGGGGTCCTCTTTTTCGACCCCGTCCACCGAGTAACTGAGCGCTCCGGACGGGCATTTATCTATGACCTTCATTATCTCAGCCGGTTCGGCGGCGTCCGGGTCGATCCACGGTCTCATGTCCATGCGGAACACGTCCGGAAGCTCTTGCCAGCAGAAGCCGGCGTGTGAGCATGCGATCGGGTTCCAGTGGATGGTTATCCCCTTGCCGTCGTAGGAGTGCCGACTGTCGAGGCGCCGATCGGACACGTTCCTGCTGTTGAAGCCGACCTCCGCGTGAGTGCCGTCGCAAAACGGCTTGTT
>PMDX01000332.1 GCA_003154635.1 Actinomycetota bacterium
GATAGCGACCCCGAGCCCGTAATGCGGCCCGTTGACGTTGTCCGTCATCTGTATCGGATCTTTTAGCTGCTCTGTTTTCATCGCCGGTGTCAGGAGCTTGCCGCTGGCAACAGCTTCGATCCAGGTTCTCAGGTCGGTGAGACCCGAGACGATACTCGCCGAAGTCCATCCCGCGGATGTGTTCCACTTCGTCGCGTTGACAACGTTTGTCTTGCCGGGCACCTCGACGCCCGGAGGAAGCCCGGACCTCGCGGTATAACCGTCGGAATGCGGCCGGCTGAGCAGATATGCCGGCATGTCGGCCAGGCGCGTATTCGTGAGGCCCAGCTTATCAGCGCAAAGCGTCTGGATCTCCTGCGTGGCGGTCTTTCCTGTCGTACTTTCTATTATCAACCCGAGGAGGTAGTAACCGGTGTTCGTGTAGTGGTACTCCGTCCCTGGCGCCGAGAGCGGCTCGAGTGTGCGGGTCCATTTGAGGATTTCCGCGTGCGTCCATACCTCGGTAGGGTCGCCCCACCTTATCTTCTGGAACTTGGGGATGTCGTTCTCGAGGTCAGGTAATCCGGAGGTGTGATTGAGTAGCATCCGCACCGTTATCTGATCGCGGTTGGCAATGCCGACGGACCAACCGTACTTCGAGAGCTTATCTTCGAGGCTGAGCTTCCCCTGCCCGACGAGCTGAAGGACGACGTTCGCGGTGAACGTCTTGGTGATGCTCGCAGCCTTCCAGAGGTAGTCGCTCTGCATGGCAAGGCCTGGCACCAGCGCGGCCTTGCCGAACGCCCTCACGTACTGGCCCTTGCCGTTCTGCCAGACGCCCACGATCGCGCCGGGAATCCCTTCGGCTCGCAAGGACTTCTCGACCGTAGCGGTGAGCTTGTCCCGGACACTCTTGCTGAATGAAGGCGTACCGCAAGAAGACGCACTCACAGTCAGGAAGAACAGAAGCATGAAAGCCAGCGCAAGGACGAAGTGCCTGCGCCCGCCCCGAGAATTTGTGCCGATCATGATCGCATCCCTTCAGACACCGGAGCTGTGCGCATTATCGAAAAGAGTGTATACGTCTAAACCGATATTTCCCCAGATGCGCCTCCCAACGTCGTCATTTTACTATGTTCGTGCCCGAAATGACCCTTAAAAAACAGGTTGCGTGAGACCGCCTTGGGCAAGCGAACCGTCGCAGGAAGTTACCCGGTGATGCCCATGCCTGAATAGACGCCCTCAACTTGAGGAATTCCTCGATCTCTTCTACTATTTGACTCCAATTGGGGTTCATAGGGGCACCAACTCATTCGGCCCGCGGACACCAGCGAAAGTCGAGACACGGAGGACGGACATGAGCGTCGTAACCGCACCCCCCGCAGGGGAGCCGCCGAACGTCACGGTAAGGGTGAAGCACCACGGGTTCATCGTCCGCGCGTTGTACTACCTTCTTGTCGGCTGGTGGTGGGGCCTTTTCGTGGCTTTCTTCGGCTGGCTGCTGTATGCGACTATCGTCGGCGCGCCACTCGGGGTCAAGGTGCTCAACGCGGTCCCGGGAGCGATTTCGCTCAAGGCGCGAGAGAAAGACCTCAAGGTCTTTACCGACGGGCAGGGCGGTTACCGCGTAACGGAAGTGACCAAAGAGCAGAGGCCGTGGTGGCTGCGGGTGCTGTGGTATCCGTTCGGCCTGGTGCTAAGCTTCTTCGCGATCATCGTGGCGTGGCTGCTGTGCGCGTTCCTCATCACGCTGCCGCTGGGCATCATGCTCTTTAACAAGGTACCTGCCATAGCTTCTCTCTACAAGAGATGAGCGATCAGGGGCTGAAGCGTCGGCCCGGCTTCAAGAGATCTGTCGGATAGAAGGTGCCCCGCCAGTAGATGCCGCCCCTCAGCTTGCCCAGGATGCCGGCCCTCACTATCATGGCTCCCATCACGGACGTGCCGAGCGGCGCGAAGAGCGCGTGCCACGCGGGCCTGCCCACCCATTCGTTGAATCCGAGGGAGCTCGCGAGCTCGAGGCCCAACAACATGAGGCCGAGCCGCCTCGACCTGCCGCGCGGGAGCAACGCGAAAGGCGCCAACTCCAGCGACGCCAGCGCAAGGCCGATGGCGAGACAACGCGCAAGGCTGAAATCTCCGATCGCGGTGAACAACCCGCGCTCTGAGCCTCGAAAGGCATCCATGATACTCGGGTAGAAATTGACCGAGAGGTATCCTTTCCCGGACGCAAGCTGTTGCTTCGCGCCCGAAGCCTTCAGCATCTGCCCGAGGGTGAGGTCATCGGCGATCTCGAGCTTGAGCCACTCGAGCCCGCCTGTGTTATCGAGGGCGCTCCTCCTGACCAGGTTGAAGGAGCCGACGCCAACGGCCGCTTTTGAACCGGGGTCACCTGCCTTCCAGACCGACGCCATCGCGAGCCCCATACGGCTTGAAGCCGTCACGACGTTGTCGAGGAGAGGATTGATCAGGTCTATGTCCGGGTAGACGGCAAGGTGGTCGAGAGCGTTGCGAGTGATATGGCCCATGACGCGCGCGAGTGTTCCCGGTTTCACCCTGACATCGGCGTCGCTGAAAAGTGCCCAGTCGCCCGTCGCGACCTCCAGCCCACGGCTCATCGCGTAGACCTTGCCGACCCAGTCCTCCGGAAGCTCTTCGATGTGGACGATCTTCAGCCGTGCGTCGCGGGCCGCGAGCCCATCGGCGATCTCGCCGGTGCGGTCTGTAGACCGATCGTCTACGATTATCAGCTCGAGATCCGGGTAATCGTCTTGCAGCCTCGAGCGAAGCGCCTCTTCTATCTCTGACTCCTCGTCCCGGGCCGTCATGATTACCGATACCAGCGGCCAGTCGTTCCTGTCCGCGTCGGGGGGCATGTCGTCGACGGACGGGAGCTTCCTGATATTCCAGACGGAAAATAGCTGAAAAGCCCAGTATGCAAAGCCCAGAGCCCCGTATGCCCTCCACCAGGGTCGTCCGGTTTTCTTCATGGCTCAGAGCTCACCGTGAACACTACACGAGACATGGAGGGTCGCGGGAGTTGTATCTGGCGCATAGCACGTGCAACTGCCGCCCGGCGCCGCCGGCACGGTCGGCAGCAGGGCGTTCGGCTGCGGCCCCGGAGGGCTCTGCATAACCTGTGTGGGTGCGGCGCTCAGTGGCCGCCCGCATGAGGTGCAGAACCTGGTGGAGTCGGGGTTATCGCTCTCACAACCCGGACATTTCATCTCGTGCCTCCATGTCGGTGTCCAACCATCGGCCCGTAAAGAACCCATGCCTTCGCGGGTATCCTGACATCACTATACAACGTGCTCGCCACCTTTTTGGAGCACGTCCGGCACCAGACATGGTGACCGTCTTGCAGTTCGTAACAGCCCCATTACTCTTCCAGCGCGGAATGTGTATAATTCTGGTTCTAGAGTTTGAAGCACGGAGCCGTAGTGTAGCTGGTTTAACACACTGGCCTGTCAAGCCAGAGATCGCGGGTTCGAATCCCGTCGGCTCCGCCATTTATTGGAGCTGAAAACCACCAGACCGACCCGGAGGTCTCACATGGCAACCAAGCACCTCAAAGAAACCTCATACTGTGGGTTGTACTGCGCGGATTGTCCATTCCAGGGCACCATCCCCGATCTGGCGCGCGACCTTCGCAAGGAGCTTCGCAAGTACAAGTTCGAGAAGGCTGCCGAGGTCATACCGTTTCCGGAGTTCAAGAAATACGACGACTGCTACGAGGTGCTCGGGGCGATGGTGAAGCTCCGTTGCGGCGGTTGCCGCGGCGGCTTCAGATCGAAGTACTGCAATATCGCAAAGTGCGCTACCGAAAAAGGCTTCGAGGGCTCCTGGGAGTGCTCCAAGGTCGAGGGTTGCAAAGAGTTCGAGTTCCTCGAGGCGACGCACGGCGATGCCAACACGAAGAACCTCAAGAATATAGCGAAGACCGGCGTGGACGAGTGGGCCGATGGGTCCCGGCTCTGGTACAGCGCACCCGCGAAAAGCTCAAAGCCTCCAGCCTCAAAGAAGTAGCCGCTCACTCTCCGCGTGCGGTTGCTCGCGCCAGGTTATTGGCAGGACGCTTTGTCTTCTGCTAACATTTCACGTGCCGCAAGGCTCGGACTGAACGGTGAGGTAGCTCAGTTGGTAGAGCACAGGACTGAAAATCCTGGTGTCGCCGGTTCAANNATCCGCCCCTCACCACCACCTGTTTCCCACAGTTTGAAGCGATTATCCGCAGTATCGTGACTCTAGGAATTGCTTGGTCTGATGTCTGAATTCGGTCCATATTCGGCCTAGCTCGTCCCGTTCGGCCCATTTTCCGCCTCGGGAACTGGGGTGACTCCCTCGTCCTCGGAAGACACCTCTGCAGGCTCACCGAGGATGGCTTGTTCCTGTTCGACCGCGTACCCTTCCGCTGTCCTCGGGAACACGTGGGTGTAAATGTCTGATGTCGTTGAAACCTTGCTATGTCCGAGTTGAGCCGAAATCGCTGGCATAATCACGCCGAGGTCGGCCAACACTGAAGCGCAGGAATGGCGCAGGTCGTGAAACCGCATCCTCTCCAATCCTGCCCTTTCCAATGCGGGGTAG
>PMDX01000186.1 GCA_003154635.1 Actinomycetota bacterium
TCGACGCAACCACCGGTCAGAACGGCGTCACCCAAGCGCGTGTATTCGGTGAAGCTCTCAATATCGGTTCTATCGCCCTAACAAAGATGGATGGAAGCGCAAAAGGCGGCGTCGTTATGGCCATAGGCCGCGAGCTCGGCATCCCCGTAGCCTACATCGGTGTTGGCGAAGGCATGGCCGACCTTCGCCCCTTCAACCCCCAAGAATACGCCCATGCCCTCTTCTGACACCTTGCTGGAGCAGGTGAGGCGGAATGAAATATGAGTTGAGGTTCTGGGCGGAGGTGATGGAGCCTCGGGAGATCGCTGAGTCGGCGCTTCCGCTGTTGAAGGAGTTTGAAGCGGGGGTCGCGGTCGCGGTCTATCCCGTTTCCCTCACGAAGAAGAACGCGAATGCGTTCAGGAAGCTCCTCGATGCCGGAATCGAATTGACGTACTGGCCTCTTATGGAGAAAGAGCAGGGCTACTTCCCCGGAGAGCGCAACGTCGATGAATACGCGGCAATGGTCAGGCACCTGGTCGAATGGGCGGAGAAGAACGAGGTCGCACCGGGGCGGATCGCTGTCGACCTCGAGCCTCCCATCCAGCAGCTCAGTTCGGTCCTCGCGGCACAGGGAGGAGTGGCGCTTCTCCGTGGGGCCATCAGCGCGGCGCGAGAAAACCTCGACCGGGGCCGTTACTATCGAGCCAAGGCGATCCTGGACGAACTGAACTATTGGGTGCGCGAGCGCGGGATAAAGACGCTAGCCGCGGTTATGCCGTGGGTAGCCCTGGAACTGGAAGGCGAACACGAGCTCATACAGGATATGAGCGATACCCCGGCAGCCGACATAGATTGGGACGTGCTGAGTCCGATGCTTTACGTTACCATGCTGGCGGGGATGCCGGGCGCGAGCCTCAAGACCCGGGACGCTAACTGGTTGATATATGACTCCTGCCTGAAGCTCCGGGCCAAGTATGGTGAACGGGCGGGTGTATCGCTCGGGCTGACCGGAACCGGGGTCCTCGAGAACGAGCCGGTGTTCCAATCACCCGGTGAACTTATGATCGGACTTGAGGCCGCACTGGCGGCAGGAGTCCGCGACGTCAGCATTTACAGCCTCGAGGGGCTCATGAACAGGGCCGAGCCGAGGGGGTGGTTCGCCGCTATTCACGACGCCGAGCCGAGACTTCCCGAGAGGTCAGAGAAGATAGCACGAAGTCTCTCTGTGGTGCGTCATGTCTATCCGACGATAGCCAGGGTCGTGGACTGGTACCGACGCCCTCCCTGAGCTTTTCGATCAGAACCCGAGCGGTTCAGCCACAAGATATACCTTCATGTCGGTCATCATCGGCTTTCGCATGATGATCGTCGAAACCCGGCAGATATTGCCCGGCTCCCGGCAATCCACGCAGCGCCCTTTCTCGACGCATGGCACATTCACTCCGACCCTGCGCGCGTTGGCCGGTGCGGCCACGTTTCTTACCCTCGAGAACGCTTCCTCGCGGTTCTGGACAATCTTGTTCGCTCCAGCGAGCACGATGACGGTCTCGGGTCCAAAAAACATACCCGCGGCCCTGTTGCCCACCCCATCCGTGTTGAGCAACTCTCCCTCCATGGTGATAGCGTTACTGGAACACAGGTAGTACGGACACGCGATAGCCTCCTTGCGGGCCTCCAGGTTTTTCTCGAATTCCATGTCCGGCTTGTGCGTGACGATCGTGTCGCCTCTTTCCTCGAGCATCTCCAGCAGGCCGCTCTCGTGTACCGTGACGGAACCACCAACGCCGATTCTCGAGCCTTCGGGGATGACATCCAGGATGGCGGCGACCGCTCGCTCCGAGTTGGAGAACCACTTCGCGTCGAACCAGCGCTTCTCCAGCGCCTTGACGGCGGCTTCGCACCGGCTTTCGTAGTAACCTTGCCGTATTTGATCGAAAGACTCGGGCATTTCCACTCCTCTCCGAGGTGTTTGTTGAAAGTATAACCGACGGAGGGCATCCAAAGGTGCCGGAAGGTCAGACGTGATGGTCCGGCGAATCCTCTATTTGTAAAAACTACCGGCGAGGTGGTACCAGGGGTCGGTCCAAGGTTATTATCTCAAGCAGGCACTCGAGTCTTAGGTCCAGCCGGACCGGGCATAAAGGAGGAGACATGGCGGAAGGTTATTGCGTGAAGTGCAAGGAAAAGCGTGANNTGAAGGGCACCTGCACGACGTGTGGCACCAAGATCTTTAAGATTATGGGGAAAGCATAGTCATTTTGCGTAGAAGTCAGTATTGAGGGACCCGGCCACGCGGCCGGGTCTCCGCGTCTCAGGCGGCCGAAACCGCTTGTATCTTGGAGGTGTGAGCGGGGATGCTTCATCACCATCGAATGCGGCACGGGCATAGCTCCGGAGAAACGACTCCTGCGACGAGCGGGATAACATTGAGCCACTCGCGACTCTACGACCTGGGATTCAATCTGAGCTTCGGCCTGGACATGCGCTTGTGGCGGATGGTCATGGAGCTCGCGCAGGTCGTCCCCGGGGAAAATGTCCTTGATGTCGGGTGCGGGACGGGCAGGCTTGCGCTCGCCATCGCTGGGGTGGTCAGTCCCTCAGGCCGCGTGAGTGGCATCGACGCTTCCCCGGAGATGATCGAGGTGGCCAGCCACAAAGCATCGCGTGCCGCCGCGAAACCATGGTTCCAGGTGGGGCTCGTCGAGGAGATCCCTTTCGACGACGGCAGTTTTGACCTCGTCGTCTCGACCCTGGTGCTCCATCACCTACCCCGAGAGGTCAAGGAAGCGGGCTTTCGCGAGGTCGCCCGTGTGCTCAGGCCTGGAGGCCGCTTCGTGGGGGTTGATCTGCAGATTCCCGCGTCGAGACTCTACAGTCTGCTTGCCGTGCTGGTCCTGGGCCATCACATGGCGGGAGCGGACATAACCGACTCCCTCGAGCCGATGCGCCTCGCAGGGCTCGAGGACGTCCAGGCGAACGATACTCCCAACCGCTTCTTCGCCTGTGTCAGGAGCCTGAAGTCCGGCGCTTGACAGGGCGACATTACGACCTACCATTCTTTATGTGCAACGCTTCGTGGTAGAATCCCATGTTTGTCTGTTGTTGATTTCACCGGACTGGTTCCGAGACGGCCGTATGGCCCCATGGAAACCACGTATCGCATGGATGTTTTCGGCAAGGAGAAGTGATGTTTGAGAGCCTGGGTGACCGGCTCCAGGACGTGTTCTCGAAGCTTCGGGGGCACGGCAAGCTGAGTGAAAAAGACGTTGACGAGGCCATGCGCGAGATACGTCTCGTGCTGCTGGAGGCCGACGTCAACTTCAAAGTAGTAAAGGAATTCGTCGCGCGCGTGAGAGAGCGCGCCATCGGCGAAGAGGTCGTAAAGAGCGTTACACCGGCCCAGCAGGTCGTCAAGATTGTCTACGACGAGATGACGGAAGTCCTGGGCGGCAAGACAGAGCCCATTCAATTCGCGAGCCATCCCCCGTCGGTGATAATGCTTGTCGGGCTCCAGGGCAGCGGCAAGACAACCGCCGCGGCCAAGCTCGCGGTTATGCTACGCCATCAGGGGCGCGATCCGATTCTCGTAGCCGCGGACGTCTACAGGCCCGCGGCGGTCGAACAGCTTCAGACCCTGGGTTCTCAGATAGACGTCCCGGTCGCCTATTACAGGCACAAGAGCGCGCTCGAAATAGTCGAGGAGGCGGTCAGGGAGGCTACTCGACAGGGTAACGACGTGGTCATCCTCGACACCGCGGGCCGCCTTCACATTGAC
>PMDX01000052.1 GCA_003154635.1 Actinomycetota bacterium
GCCCACGATGCCCGCGTCCTCGTCGAGCGTTTCGTCGATGGCAGGCAGCTTACCGTTGGCTTGCTCGGAAAAGAGCCGCGGGTGCTGCCGGTCCTCGAGATAAGCACTCCCGAGGGCTTCTACGACTATACCGCGAAGTATGGGTCTGGCAGGAGCGAGTACGAGGTGCCTGCAAAGATCGGCGACGAGTTGACGACCAGGGCGCAGGAGCTCGCGTTGCGCTGCTTCAGGATCCTCGGTTGCGAAGGTGTCTCAAGGATCGATCTGATGCTCGAGGCCGGGACCGAAAAGCTCGTAGTGCTCGAGGTCAATACAATCCCCGGCATGACCGCGACCAGCCTCTTGCCGAAAGCCGCCAAGGCTGCGGGGATGAGCATTAATGACGTCGTAGCGGAGATCCTGGATGGAGCCAGGCTCAGGATCGACCTGGCGGAGTGATCGCTCTTGGAGAAGTTGAAGAAACCCGCGGGGGCGGCCCCGCGCATAGAGGTCAGTGCAGGTACCGGTAAATTCTTCAAGCGGTTGGTGCTGGGTATTTGCCTTCTTGTGGTCGCCGGATGTATGACCGTAGTGTGGCTGGGCCTCTTCACGGGCGTTTGCTCGGTGCGGAACGTGACGGTTACGGGCAACAAGAACCTCACCAGTGAATACGTAAAACAGTTGAGCGGCATCGCTGCCTACAAGAACCTCGTGACGCTCCCGGTCGGAAAGATAGCCGAGAATCTCAAGAGAGATCCATGGGTCAGGAAAGCGTATGTCGGGCGCCACCTGTTGCACACGGTCAACATCAAGGTCGATGAACGCAAGCCCGTTGCTCTGCTCGATTTTGGCGAAACCGGGTTCCTGGTAGACGGACAAGGTTACGTTATCACGGGAATCGCCACGGACCAGTTTCCCGAGCTTGTGCGAATCCACGGTGGCGATGCCACCGCGCCTAAGGTCGGGGAGAGGATAACCGACGCGAACACGCTTGAATGTGTCAAGGTCATCGACGGGATGCCGATATCCATCCAGAGTACGCTGCAACTTGGGAATCCATTCGACGGAAGAGGTCAGGTCTATGTCTCCCGGCAGGGATTCAATATCATCTACGGCCACGAGGCGGGCGCAAAGCAGAAGAACGATGTTCTCCAGGCGATCCTGGTCGACATAAACAATAATCACAGGCAGGTAGCGTACATCGATGTGAGGGTCCCAGACTCGCCGGTCATCATGCCAAGGTGAACGGAGACTTGCCAAGGAAATCTTGAGTGTTCTATACTAAAGCCTAAACTTAGCTTAATATATATGTATACTATACAGTAATTAGCATGACCTTCTAAGGACTGAAGTTTTAATCGAATGATAGGCAAGGTGATCAAGAAGGTGGCTGTTGCAGACGGCCATCCAGGGAGATTGTCGATTGGTGGCAGTGCCGAGCGACTGAAAGGAATCTGCCATGCCTGAGGATCTTAAGCAGTTCTTTGCGGTAATCAAGGTCGTTGGTGTCGGAGGCGGTGGCAATAATGCCATCAACAGGATGATACGCGACGGCATGACGGGCGTTGATTTCATCGCGATAAACACCGACGCCCAGGACCTTCTCGCTTGCGATGCCGATGTCAAGATCAGCATCGGCGAGGAACTCACTCACTTCCTTGGAACCGGCAACCAGCCGGAGCTGGGACGCGATTCCGCTGAAGAACACAGGGATGAGATCAAAGAAGCGCTCAAGGGCAGCGATATGGTCTTCATAACCGCCGGAGAAGGCGGAGGCACGGGCACCGGCGCCGCTCCTGTGGTGGCCGAGATAGCAAAGGAGATCGGCGCGCTGACGATCGGTGTTGTGACCAAGCCTTTCGATTTCGAGGGAACGCACCGCAGGCGCCAGGCCGACGAAGGTGTCGAGAGCCTTCAGGAAAAGGTCGACACACTCATAATAATCCCTAACGACAAGCTTTTTGAGCTGACGGATGCCCGTATAAGTATAGAGGAAGCCTTCAAGAAAGCGGACGAGATACTCCGCTTCGGTGTACAGGGAATCACCGACCTCATCAACATACCGGGCCTTATCAACCTCGACTTCGCCGACGTCAAAAAGATACTCTCCGTACCAGGATCCGCGCTACTCGGCATGGGCGAGGCTTCAGGCGAAGACCGCGCTGTCAAGGCGGCCGAAAACGCGGTTTCCAGTCCGCTTCTCGAGGCGTCTATCGATGGTGCACAGGGTGTAATAGTTAACATCACCGGTGGAGCAGATATGTCTCTCCAGGAGGCGAGGGATGCGGCCGAGATAATCCGTGGCGCATGCGACTCGGACTCTGAAGAGATTTTCGGTGTTATCGTGGATTCCACTCTCCAGGACAAGATCAAGGTAACAGTCATCGCCTCGGGTATAGAGACCGGCAGACTCGGGTTTGCTCGACCGGCAAGGGCAGCTTCGAGGCGCAGGGTTGAGGCCGAGGAAGAGGAAAGGGAGACCACCAGCCCACGCGAAAGACCTCGCGAGAGAGAGCGAGAGCGTGCAGGTGGAAAGACGATCTTCGAGGAAGAGGATATAACCATACCACCGTTCCTGCGCAACAGGTAAAGTATCAATAAAGACTTTAGACTTATATTTAGAGTTGCCTCATCTTCAGGTTCAATCTCCATAGAACGCATTCATCTATCTGATGATTGCGGTTCTGAACCATGATCTTCCACTTGCGATCTAACCAATGCGATCTTCCGCCGAAACCCCACCCGGGTCTTCCCTGTCACAGGTAGGAACCCGCAATGAAGATGGCGTGTGAGAAAAAAACAGGAGTATGGGGAAGGTCTACTTGTACCGGGCAGCCAAAGCCTCCATTGAGCATAAAGGCTGCAGATTGCAGATAGATTGGAGAGTTATGTTCGGGACTCCAAAGCAGTTCATGGCTGTCATTAAGATAGTTGGCGTCGGAGGCGGAGGCAACAATGCCGTCAACAGAATGATCGAGGCCGGGCTGACCAACGTTGAATATATCGGCTTGAACACCGATACGCAGGCACTGCGCGGGTGCATGGCTGACGAGCTGATACCTTTGGGAGCCGAGCTAACACAGGGTCTCGGAGCAGGCAACGACCCGTCAGTGGGTGAACTCGCCGCCGAAGAGACAAGAGATAAGATACGTGACGCAATCAAGGGAGCGGACCTGATATTCATAACCGCGGGAAAAGGTGGGGGGACCGGGACTGGAGCGGCTCCCGTTGTCGCAAAGATCGCCATGGAGACAGGGGCGCTTACGGTCGGTGTCGTGACGAAGCCTTTCACCTTCGAAGGAAAGAAGAGGATGGACCAGGCGGAGGACGGCATAGAACGGCTTCGAGAGAACGTCGACACTCTCATCGTAGTGCCCAACGACAGGCTTCTCGAAGTGGCGGACGACATACCCGTGGTCGAGGCTTTCCGGCTCGCGGATGATGTGCTTAGACAGGGCGTTCAGGCTATCACCGAGCTCATCACAAGGAAGGGCGAGATAAACGTCGACTTCGCCGACATCAAGCACGTTCTCGAAGACTCCGGAACGGCCCTCATTGGTATAGGACACGCAACCGGGAATGAGAGAGCCCGGCAGGCGGCGATGAACGCCATCGACAGCCCACTGCTCGAATCGAGCATCGACGGAGCCACCAGGGTTCTGTTGAACATCTCGGGCGGTTCCGATCTCGCGCTCTACGAGGTCAACGAAGCCGCGGAGATCGTTGCCCAGGCCGTGGACCCTGAGGCAAACATGATATTCGGTGCAATTGTGGACGAGACGCTTACCAACCACGTCAAGGTTACAGTAGTGGCCTCAGGCTTCCGCGAGGGCTCGCAGGTCCGTCCCGCCGCAAGAGCGGAGAAAGCGCCCCGGCCCGCAAAGCGCGAAGTCGTGAAACCCGAACCGGTGGACATCCCGTCGTTTCTCAGGAGCAGGTAGCTGAAGGTCCGCAGGGCACCCGGAGCGCTTATTTTTTTTCGCGGCGGGTTGCGATGTTATAATGGTATGGTTCCGACTGGGAATTCGCGTGGCGCAAGGGCCACGCTTTAATAATTGTCCGTAAAGGTGAACTACTATTGAACAAAATAGCCCCGGACGACCTCTGGGGGCGCCTTGAGCCGCTGTTGTTGCGCGTCGAGAGGCCAAGCCGCTATCTCGGCGGTGAGTGGAACGCGCCGCGAGTAGATCTCGCGGGGACGTCGGTTGCGCTGGCATATCCGGACGTGTATGAGCTCGGAACAAGCAACCTCGGTCTTGCGATCCTCCAGGAGGTCGTCAACGATATCGATGGAGCCTGCGCAGAGCGGGTATATTCCCCATGGGTCGACATGGAGGCCGAGATGAGGTCGGTCGGCGTCCCGCTCTTCAGCCTCGAAACGCACAGGCCGGTCGCAAGCTTCGATATCTTCGGCATCTCGATACCGCATGAGCTGACCTACACGAACATCCTTAATCTCATCGACCTGGCGGGGCTGCCTTTGCGTGCCGCGGACAGGACGGACGGCCCTCTGGTGGTCGGCGGAGGTTGCGGAACCGCGAACCCTGAACCGCTAGCGGAATTCTTCGACCTTTTCGCGCTCGGTGAAGGCGAGGAAGCTATAGGTTCGCTGGTCGAGCTGGTGAGGCGGGGCAAGGAGGAAGGCTGGTCTCGCGACAGGATGCTCGCGGAAGCTTCCGGCCTGCCAGGCTTTTACAGGCCTTCAGATTACGAAGTCGTATATAACGACGATGACACCATACGGGAGATCTCCCCTGTCGCGGATGCGCACGCATCGGTGCGCAAGAACGTCGTTGATCTTGACCGCTGGCTTTACCCGAAACGGCCGATCGTAGCTCTCTGCGAGGCGGTCCATGACAGGATCAACGTCGAGCTGTTCCGTGGGTGCACGCGTGGCTGCAGGTTCTGCCAGGCAGGGATGATCTACCGTCCCGTGCGGGAGAGGTCCGCCGGTGAGATAGCACTGATGGTCGACAGGCTGGCGGAGTCCACCGGGCACGACGAGGTGTCGCTCTGCTCCCTTTCGTCTACCGACTATACACGCATCGACGAGGTCGCCGAGCGGGTGGCCGAAATCTGCCGCGAGCGCGGCATGATAATGTCATTGCCGTCTCTCCGGATGGACGGCATGTCCGCGGGTCTGGCGGCGCGCCTGGACAAGGGTGGCCGCGGAGGCCTGACATTCGCTCCCGAGGCAGCCACCGAGAGGCTCAGGCACGCTATCAACAAACCCATAACCGAACAAGAAATGGCCGACGCGATCCTGAACGCGGTCAGAGCCGGCAGGCGGCGCGTCAAGCTTTACTTCATGATCGGGCTTCCGACCGAGACCGACGAAGACGTCGCTGAAATAAGCAAGCTCGTCTTCAGGCTGCGCGACGTGGTCAAGAAAGAGGGGTTACCGCCTCCTTCGTTCAACGTTAGCGTCTCTACGTTTGTGCCAAAGCCCCACACGCCGTTCCAGTGGTCCGGGCAGGAGCGCATGGAGGACGTGGGCAGGAAGCAGGATGTCCTCAAGTCGACGCTCAGGGCGCGAAGCGTGAACCTCTCCTGGCACGACCGTGAGATGAGCGCGGTGGAAGGGCTCCTGTCACGGGGTGACAGGCGCCTTGGAGGGGTCATCGAGAGGGCGTGGTCCGACGGAGCGAGGTTCGACTCGTGGTCCGAGCAGTTCGACCTCGAGCGCTGGCAGCGCGCATTGCAGGCCGAGCGTCTGGACCCCGACTTCTACCTGTACCGTGAGCGCGGCGAGCACGAGGTGCTACCCTGGGACCACCTGGATTTCGGTCTCGACAAGCGATTCCTGTTCCAGGAGTACGAGAGGGCCGCATCCGGCGAGATTTCAAACGATTGCCGCGACGGTTCCTGCCTGGATTGCGGTGTTTGCCCGAATATCGATACCGAGGTTATTCTGAAAGGGAACTGGGGGTGAGATGGTGTCGGTTCCAGAGCCACTGAGACTGAGAGTCCAGCTTACCAAGACCGGGATGGCCCGCTACCTGTCCCACGCTGAGTTCTCGCGCGCGCTGATGTTCGCGGCGCGGCGCTCGAGGTTGCCCCTCGCTTACGCCGGAGAGCACAGGGCACGCATGAAGTTATCGCTATCGCCGCCCATACCCATTGGGGTGACGAGCGAGTGTGAGCTCGTCGATTTTGAGCTGACGGGTTACGTCTCTCCCGTGGAAGCGCAGCGCGCGCTCGACGAGGCGTTCTCAGGTGGCATCCAGGTCGTACGCTGCCGCCTGATGGGTTCTGGAGAGAAACCGGTCGGAAAACTCATCGACACCGCGAGGTACCTGGTGATGATTCCGGCGGGAGCCGGTTCTCGCGAGGATTGGATGCGAGCGGTCGAGGAGTTTAAGGATAAAGAGTCCGTGGAGTTCGAGAGAGTTCAGCCGAGGCGCACGCGAGTGGTGGACCTTCGGCCAGGAGTGCACGAGCTGGAAGTCAACGGTGAAGGTACGGGCGAGGCGGAAGAAGGGAGCACCACGTTGTTGATGACTCTCGACGACGGTACCGCCGGCACCATCAAGCCGTGGGAGGTGATCGAGGTGATCGCCGGTTTCGCCGGTGTGCCTCGAGACTCGTGGGAACTCGCCCTCGTTCACAGGAACGGTCTCTTCGTGAGGAGAAGCGATAAGCTGGTCTCGCCCATGGAACTGGGGAGGCGCAAACCGGCAGGGTCGCGAAGGGGAGGTCGGAGTTATTGAAGAAGGTCAGGAAAGAGCTTCTGGTTACCTGCGAAAAGGGGAGGTCCAGGCTGGCGCTGCTCGAGAACAGTGAGGTGGCAGAGGTATATATCGAGAAGAACCGCAAGAAGAGCATCGTAGGCAACATCTACATCGGTCGCATAACGAACGTGCTGCCGGGCATGAGCGCCGCGTTCGTCGACATCGGCGTCGGGAAGAACGCGCTTTTGTATCTGCAGGACCTCGTCCTCATGGAGGACGGTTCTCACGTACGCCCACGCAGAATAAGCAAAGCTCTCAAGCAGAACGACACCATCGTGGTCCAGGTGACGAAAGACCCAATGTCCGGAAAAGGCGCAAGGCTTACCACGTATCTGAGCCTGCCAGGCCGCCTCATGGTCTACATGCCGCAATCAAAGCGCTCCGGGGTGAGCCGCAAGCTTCCCGAGCGAGAGAGGGAACGGCTGCGCAGGCTCGCAAAGGAAATCAAGCCTGGTGAGGGCAGCACGATAATCAGGACCGCCGCCCAGAAGGCCAGGAAGAAAGACCTCGAGGACGACCTCGATTACCTCTTGAAGCAGTGGGCGGAGACGCAGGAGAAGATAGCCTCGGGTAAGAAACCCCCCGCGGTGGTCTACTCGGAGCCGGATCTCGCGGTCCGGGTTGTGAGGGATACGGTAACGCGTGAGTTCAGGAGCGTGCTGGTCGACAACAAAACAGAGTTCAACCGGATAAGGGATTATCTCTCGAGGACAGCCCCCGAACTCAAAGACCGTGTGCAAATGCACAAGGACAAGGACCTGCTGTTCGCCCGCTACGGAGTGGACAAAGCGATTGAGGCCGCCCTGAGACGGAAGGTGGCGCTGCCCTCAGGCGGTCACCTGGTCATCGACGAGGCCGAGGCGCTGACGGCCATAGACGTGAACACAGGGTCGTATACCGGCAAGAAGAGCCTCGAGGATACAGTACTAAAGACGAACCTGGAGGCCTCCATCGAGGTGGTCCGGCAGCTTAGACTGCGCGACATAGGCGGTATAATAGTCATCGATTTCATCGATATGGAGAACCCCGATAATCGCGTCAGGGTGCTCGAGACGCTCGAGACCGAGCTCGAGAGGGACAGGACCAAGACGCAGGTGGTGACCCTGTCCGACCTTGGGCTTGTCGAGATGACCCGCAAGAACGTGACAGAGGGACTAGCCGATACCCTGGGAAAGACATGTCCGCACTGCGAGGGAAGGGGTCTTGTGTTTGGCGAGTGAACGACCGCTGGGTGGGAACGGTGCCGACCCACAAATGAGGTTTGCGCCTGTTCGAGCGCTTTGGTGTATAATATCTTAATTCTAAAGCCGGGAGATGAGGATGTACGCTGTAATCAGGACTGGTTCAAAACAATACAAGGTTTCTCCGGGAGACCGCATCACGGTCGAGAAAATTGACATGCCCGAGGGGAAGAAATACTCCTTTGAAGATGTCGTGCTCTATCACGATGGTGAGAAGGTGGTATCCGACCCCAAGGACCTTTCGAAGGTCCGTGTTGCGGCCCGCGTGATCGAGCAGGGCAGGGCCAAGAAGGTCGTTGTATTCAAGTACAAGCCCAAGAAGGGGTACCATAAGAAGAAGGGTCACAGGCAGGAGTTGACCCGTCTCGAAATAGAAGAAGTCGTAATGCGCAAGACCGCGCCGCGAAAGTCCGCTTCGCCGGAGAAAGCCGAGAGCGAGGCTAAAGCGGGTACAGAAAAGGCATAGCGGAGGTCCGGATGTCAAGCAAGAAGGGTGTCGGCAGTTCGAAGAACGGTAGGGATAGTCAGTCCAAGAGGCTTGGCCCGAAGAGATTCGGGGGGCAGCAGGTCAGGGGCGGCAATATTCTGGTACGGCAGCGTGGCACCAGGATCAAGCCTGGGTTGAATGTGGGTGTCGGGAGGGATCATACCCTGTTCGCGAAAGTGGACGGCGTCGTTCAGTACACCAGCAGTGGCGACAGGGCCGTTGTCAGTGTCATCCCCGAGACCGCTGTAGAATAACGCGCGCTCGCGATTCCTTGGGTGTTCCAACGTGTGTATAATCTAGTTATCAAAGCTAGCGCAAGTAAATCCATAAACGGGGGTTCAGGTTGAGCAAGAGGAAGATACTGGTGGTGGATGATGATCCCACCATGGTCAAGCTTATCAACGTAAACCTCAAGCTAAACAACTATTCCGTAGTTGAGGCCACATCCGGTGAGCAGGCTCTCGACGTACTGGGCAAGGAGCCCCTCGACCTGGTGGTGCTCGACATCATGATGCCCGGTGTTGACGGGTGGGAGGTTCTCAAGCGCATTCGCGGCAACGACGAGACCGAGGAGATGCCGGTAATCCTCGTCACTGCCAAAACTCAGGACAGCGACGTCATAAGGGGTTGGGAGCTGGGCGCGGACGAATACGTCATAAAGCCATTCAATCCGCTCCTGCTGGTAGAAGTCATAAAGATGGTCCTCGACCGCAGCTACGACGAGCGCCTCGAAAGGCGTAAGAAGCAAAAAGAAAAGCTCGAAGTGCTTCGCAGCCTGTCGCGACCAAGGCAGGAACCGTCGAACTAGTGGGATTCCCCACGCGGTTCTGCTTTTTTCCTTCCTGGTAAACAATCGACAAATCGGGATTCCCATGTTCATCGACGAGGCTCTTATATATGTCGAGGGAGGCCGTGGTGGTGACGGTTGCGTATCGTTCCTCAGGCAGAAATATCGTCCAAACGGCGGGCCTGATGGCGGTAACGGAGGCGCCGGAGGTAGCGTCGTGCTCGAAGCCTCCACGGGGAAGTCCACACTCGGTGAGTTCAACAGGAGGCGCCATCACCGTGCCGGGAACGGCGCACGCGGCGGGTCGCAGGACAAGCGAGGGGGCAGGGGAAGTGATCTTGTTCTCCATGTCCCGGTTGGAACTGTCGTAAAGAACAGTGACGGTGAGGTAATGGCGGACCTCACTGAACCAGGCGCGCGCTTCACGCCAGCCGCGGGCGGAAGGGCCGGACGTGGCAACGCCGGCCTGGTGGCCGAAGCCGGACCGCTTCCGAGATTTGCCGAGAAGGGGGAGCCCGGAGAATCACGCACGATACAGCTCGAGCTGAAACTCGTGGCGGACGTCGCAATCGTCGGTTTCCCGAACGCGGGCAAGTCCACGC
>PMDX01000057.1 GCA_003154635.1 Actinomycetota bacterium
CCATCAGGCACCGGTATCAGCTTTGGTTTCCTGCCAGTCTCATCGTCGGGTTTCATGGATATAACAATACCAGACACGCTTCCTGAGAAGCCAAGCAATCCAACAGTAATATGTATTGCAGATTAGGGCTAGAATGAGAGGTGCTATTACACGGAGTTGGAGGGGCTTATGGACTGGGATGGCCTTGGCAACGAAGCGGTAGGACTCCTGCGCGAATACATCCGCATCGATACAAGCAACCCACCGGNNACCCACCGGGCAACGAAGTCCTTGGCGCAAAGTTCATCGCCGAGATTCTCGAGGCTGAGGATATCCCGTTCCGTTTCTACGAGAGCGCACCAGGCAAGGTCTCGGTCGCCGCGAGGTTGGAGGGAGCGGGTCGGGGTAAGCCTTTGGTCCTTATGAACCATATCGATGTGGTTCCCGCGGAGGCGGAGAAATGGGCGGTCCACCCATTCTCCGGCGAACTTTCAGACGGCTTCATATGGGGCAGGGGCGCACTCGATATGAAGGGAATGGGGATCATGGAGCTCATGGCCACGATTGCCGCGAAGCGAGCGGGTCTGCGCCTCTCGAGAGACCTCGTCTTCCTGGCGTGCGCCGATGAGGAGACCGGCGGTGAGTTCGGCTGCGGACACCTGCTCGAGAACCACCGGGCCGATTTCGAGGCTGACCTCGTAATAAACGAGGGCGGGTTCGCTAACACCTCACTCATACCGGGGGCTCCGCTATTCATGGTCGCGTGCGCTGAGAAATACGCGTTGTGGCTGCGCTTGTCGGCAAAGGGTCAGGGCGGGCATGGATCCATGCCGTCAGGACGCGGCGCGCTCGAGAGGCTCGTGGTAGCCCTGTCCAGGCTTATCGCGGTCGAGCAGCCGATCGAGATTACGGGCCCCACGCGGGAGCTGTTCGCTACACTGTCAGGCCACTGGCCGCTGCTGGAGCCGTTCGCTCGGAACGGGAGCGTCGACACGCTGCAGGAGCTGATGGCCGAGTACAACCTGGCCGCGATCCCCGCGGTCAACGCCATGATCAGGAATACGATCAGCCTCAACATATTGAACTCGGGGGTCAAGGTGAACGTCATTCCCGACGCGGCCGAGGCTGATCTCGACTGCAGGCTTATGCCAGAGACCGACGCGGACGAGTTTGCCGAGGCTGTTCGCGATGCGCTCGACGATCCCGAGATCGACGTGGAGGTCGTCCTGCGTGGCATCGAGACGCGACCGTCGCCGACCGGGGGCGGTTTCTTCGACGTCCTCAGGAAGACGGTAGAGGACAGTTTCCCTGGTGCGATCACCACGCCTTTCATGTTGCCGGGGATGTCCGATTCACGGTTCTTCAGGCGCCTCGGAGTACCGGTTTACGGCATTATCTCGGCCCGGCTCGGCCTGGAGGAGCTGGCTACCGTTCACGGCGTCAACGAGAAGATATCGGTAGAGGACGTCAAGGATGGTGTGCGTTTCATGTACGCGCTCGTCGAGGCCTGTGCCGGATCGCGTTAGGCGGACGGTACTCGAAAGCGGTAGCGTCAGAACGCTTGCCGCGAGGCGAACCTCCACATCGCGCCCAGCGCCCGCAAGCAGCGCGCGGGCGAGGGGTATGTCGGAAAGCCCGCACTCTCGAGGGTTTCCTTCCACCGGGAGTACATTGCCGCATCTCCCGCCATAAGGACCACCGCGTAAGTCTTGTCCGGCCGGGCTTCGCGCAGTGACTCAAAGAGACCCGCGACGTCCATATTCGATTCGGGTATCACCGTGAAGATAGCCACGACAGAGTGGATGGAGGGGTCTTCCGCCGCCGCCCTCAGCCCCGCGCCGTACGCCTTTTCCGCGCCCTTCTGCTCAATGCCGGCCCAGATATCGGCGGGGTTCGTGACAGGTATCCAGTCGGGCAGCCCCTCGCGAACCGCCTCGGCCGTCGAGGGCGCGAACGAGGGGAAGTCGAGCCCGAACCTTCCGGCCGCGTCCGCCGAAAGGACGCAACCGACGCCCGTTATCGACACGATGCCAACGCCGTTACCAGCGGGTACCGGCTGCATCTCTAACGCCTTCGCGCAGTCGAGCATCTCCTCAAAGTCGGCGACGCGTATTGCGCCGGTCTGCTCCATGAGCCCGGAGTAGATGCCGTCACTGCCGGCGAGCGCCCCGGTATGGCTGGCGATCGCTCGCCGCCCCATCGCTGTCTGCCCGCTCTTCAGCAGGAGCACGGGCTTGGCGGCCGAAACGCGTCGCAGCAGTGAGGCGAAGCGGGCGCCGTCTTTCACGCCCTCGGTGTAGATGCCGATGACGCGGGTATCGGGGTCGTCGCCGAGGTAGTCGAGGAGGTCGTTCTCGTCTATATCCGCCTTGTTACCAAGGCATGCTATCTTGCTCACGCCGAAATGCTCGACGGTGTTGATCCACCGCGCGATGCCGCTCGAGAACATCCCGGTCTGGCCAAAAAGCGAGAGTGAGCCCTGGCGCATCCGGTCGAGCGTTACGATCGAGGTGGCGAACGCGCCCGACGTCGAGACCGTACCGATGCTGTTCGGGCCCATGACGCGGATGCCCGCTTCGCGCGCAACCTCCATGACACCCTGCTCCAGCAGGCGGCCTTCGTCACCGACGTCGGAGAAGCCGGCAGCGGGAATGATGACTCGCTCTACGCCAAGGCGCGCGCATTCCTCCATGAGGCCCTTCGTCTGCTCCCGGGGCAGCACCGCCACCACCAGCTCGGGGACTTTCGCAAGGGCGCTCAACGAAGGGCATGTCTTTATGCCCTGGACCTCGTCGACAGACGGGTTAATCGGGTAGATGTCGCCCTCGAAACCAAACTCCAGGATATTTGCCAGCACGGTATGCCCCGCCTTGCCGGGCGTGCGCGACGCCCCGACCACCGCGACAGAACGGGGCTTGAAGAAAGTCTCGAGATCTTTCAACGGGATACCCTTCCTTTCTGATCATGCATGTACTGCTGGAACGAGATGGCGGCCGCCGTCAGGCCATGCGCATCACGCGGGCGGCGTACAGGCCTTCTCCAATGGTACGGATGTTTTCGAACCCGGGACCGCCATCCGCTGTCACACGCGGGTCGGCGACCTCGTATCGTGAAATCTCGAACCTGTCACCCGGCAGGTGACATTCTATGAACGGAAGCCCCGGCGTGTAAATGAAAGACCCCCCGGGCGCAAGCGCGTTCAGCAGCTCCATGTACTTCCCGGCGTAATTCTCGAACATGCCGTCACAGCGCAGGTGGTGGTGCGCAAAGTGGTTGGAGAAAGNNAAGACATATGGGAGATAATGGCCCCCCATTTCCTGGGCTTGAAACGGGCATCCAGCCAATCCCCGGCAACGAGATACGGTGACGGCTCGACGAACCGGTCGAACCCGAAAGCCCTCACTCCCAGGCTTCTGAGATAGAAGACCAGAGACCCGTGCAGGCCGCAACCCAGGTCCAGTAGCGGCTCTGTCACGAGTCCGGGCGTAACGCGCATTACATCGAGCTGGAGCTCGGGGCTGTACTGATGGCACGTAATGGGGCCGGAAGATCTCAGGAGCCGGGCATCGTCCATCGAACCGAAATGCCCGCGAAGTGAGGTGAAGTGGTCCTCCAACAGGTCGCGGGAAGCGCCCCTGAACGTTTCGAAAGATGCGTCGTTCAACAGGATCCGACGGACGCGATCCAGGAGGTCCGCGTAGTCGCCGGCAAGAACGCGCCGGTCGCCCTCCGATACGCGCACGAACTGGTTGTAATCGAGAACGGACCTTTCGGTCCTCTCGACCATGAACCCGACGAGCGCTTCGCGAGAACCGGGCTCACCCATGGCGGAAGCGATGGCGGTCTTGTTGCTATGCGTAAAATCCAACCATCCAGGCGAGAGGCTTGCGAAACCCTCGAGGTTGGCCTCGTCAAAGACATCCACGAGCGCATTTTGTATATAGCGTTCATCGATCAGCCTCACGAGGTTGGAAGCTATTTCTCCTGGAGAGTCCGACCTGCTTTTCACACCCCCATTATATCCCCAAAGATCTCCTCAGACTCGAGGGAGGCTGTTGACGCCACCCCCACCCTGCGACAGCCTCCGAGGGGAGAGGGAAGAGGCGCTAGGTGGTCTTGTGGCCTTTGATTGTTATGGCGTGTTCGGGGCAGATTGTGACGCATTCCATGCAGCCGTTGCAGAAATACGTGAAGCGGGGTGATATCAGGTATTCGGGCTCGATGCCGTAGTCTGCAAGTTTCTTGCGCGGCGCCGCGAGGAATACGCCGGTGGGGCAGACAGCCTGGCATTTGAAACCACACGCCCTGGTGTCACACGCTTTTGCCGAAACCTTGAAATCGGTCATGTTCACCAATTCCCCGAGGCAACCGGTATGAGCGACCGCGACAGAAGAGCGATAGCGTCCCGCGCGCAGGCGACCCGGCACAACCCGCAACCGAAGCACAAGGCATGATCGACCATCACCTTTCCGGTCTCCTCGTCGTAGGCGAGCGCCCCGAACCCGCAACGCTCCACGCACGGGGCATCCCCACCGCACCCGTCGCAGAGCTCCTCGCTGACGACGATCACCTCGTGGCCTTTGAAGACAGCCTCGGGGATATTGTGCGGGAATCGCTGTTTGAACGAGGTGCACCATTGCAGGTCGCAGTTGCAGACGCAGACCGGCATCGGCGCCTTGGCGTAGAGCACCTGGTGTATACGGCCCTCGGCGTCTTTGCCCACGAGGTACTCGCGCGCTTCGGCGAGGGTTATCTCTTCCATCGGACCGTCGGGGAGCAAGCTCCGCTGCATATCCCTGATCGGGCCGAAGTTGAGGCAGCACAACTCTTCTTTATTGACTACGAGCCTCTTGCAGGCGCATGGCAGTAGCACGAAGTTATTGGCAATGGAGATTATCTCGAGGGAGTCCTCGAGGCTCACGATCTGCCCGCCGTGCTGCTTCGGCGCAAGCCGCTTGATCGCGGCCTTGATCGCGGTGCCGAGCGCGGGCCATCCGGCCAGGCCGGTCACCTTCGAGCTGAAGTTGATGTAGTAATCGATGCCGTAACCACAGATCTCTTCGACGAGTTTCTGCCTGTCCCTGTCGGCCATCATCTCGTCGGAGTAATTGTCGGGGTTGAGGTACCAGCGATTGCCGTGGCCGTGCTTCTCGCAGAATTCGCACATAGGGTCCTCCGGTCTACAGGCGCGCGGCTCCGAACGCGCCAATTATATACCGCGGCGAACCGGGGCTGAAGGGGTCTGTGGCGGGATAGAGCCGTACCTTGGATGGCTGGCTGGAGAGAGTTCCCGCGGGCGCCTTTTACCTGACCGTGAGTTTTTTCCTGATCTTCTCAACCTTGGGAGCCACGACCGTCAGGCAGTACGGCTGCCGCGGGTTCTTCTCGAAGTACCGCCTGTGGTAATCCTCAGCCGGATAGAACGCCTCCAGCGGTTCGACCTGCGTAACTACAGGTCTCTTGAAATCGCCCGCGACCCCTTCGATGAATCTTTCGACGCGCCCCTTCTGCTCGTCGGAGTCATAGAGCACTGTTGAACGGTACTGGGTCCCGACGTCGTGTCCCTGCCTGTCAGGGGTGGTCGGGTCGTGCATCGTGAAGAAATGCGCAAGTACCCCCTCGAGCGACACCACGTCCGGGTCGTACTCGACCAGAGCCACCTCGGCGTGGCCGGAGAGCCCACCGCAGACCTCCCTGTACGTCGGGCTCGGCGTCCCGCCGCCCGCGTATCCAGGCGTGACTTCCTCGACCCCGGGCACCTGTATTAGCGCGGCTTCAACACACCAGAAGCAGCCGCCTCCAAGCACTATCCGCTCGCGCTTATCGGTCATCTTCTTCACCCCGGAACCTGAGCGAGATCGAGTTCACGCAGTGCCTGGTGT
Source organism: Actinomycetota bacterium (assembly GCA_003154635.1). Classification (GTDB taxonomy): domain Bacteria; phylum Actinomycetota; class Geothermincolia; order Fen-727; family Anoxymicrobiaceae; genus FEN-727. The sequence goes on from PMDX01000057.1 coordinate 5,862, forward strand.
TCCTGGGTGTCAAGCCTTCCCCTGTGAAAACGTGTCCCAGGTGCGCCCCGCACCGCGAGCATGTTATCTCCGTGCGCGCGCCATCGGCGTCTGTCGTTCTCGTTACCGCTCCTTCTATCTCGTCATCGAACGCCGGCCACCCGCACCGTGAATGAAATTTGTCATTTGAGCTGTAGAGCGGCGCTTCGCACTGCCTGCACAGGTACGTACCCGGTTCGAAGTGTTCGTCGTACTCTCCGGTGAACGGGAACTCCGTTCCCTTTTCTATGATCACCCGTTCTTCCTCGGGTTTGAGTTTGTTCAACTTCATTTGATTCGCCCTCCCCGCGATCTCTTTTGACCAATATACTTCCCCCCCACCAAACGACATATGACCACGCTCAACCCCGAAAAGCCGGACCTCTCAGGCCCGGGTCACTTTCGTCGCGACCAGGATAATAATCTGTGACGTTAACACCACCGCCACCCTGACCCTCCCTCCTCGAGGGGGAGGGAATTACCCGGGACTGAGAGGCCCGGCTCCAGAGGTGGGTGAGCCCTGGAGGGGGAGGGAAGAGGCGGATTCGGGGGAATTCGCATATAGTTGGATGTACAGGAGATTGAGCCATGGGAGGAGCGGCAGTGGAACGCTATGCGGGTTCGCTTGAGAACTTCAGGGAGCTGTTTCCCTGGAAGTTTGCTCCCGTCGAAGAGGTCTTCGACTGCATCGGTCGTGGAGACAGGCTGTTCATCGGGACGGCGTGCGGCGAACCCCAGTACCTTGTCGCCGAGCTGAACGAGTACGCACGCTCACATACGAGATCGTTCTTCGATACTGATAGGATGCAGGTCTGGACCCTGGGCGTGACTCCATATGCCGAGGATAGGTTCGACAGCCGTTTTCATCACTGCTCTTTCTTCATCGGTGACAACACGAGAGAAGCGGTCAACACCGGGCTTGCGGACTACATGCCGATATTCCTCTCAGAGGTGCCGGAACTCCTCACCCGCGGGTACGTGTCTATCGATGTGGCGCTCGTCCAGGCGTCACCTCCTGACAGCAACGGCTACATGAGCCTTGGGATAAGTGTGGACATAACGAAGGCCGCGGTCGAAGCCGCCTCCAGGGTGATCTGCCAGGTGAACGCGAATATGCCGCGGGTCCACGGAGAATGCTTCATCCACATCGAGGACGTCGATTTCATCGTGCCGCACGATGAGCCCCTGCTCGAGTACTCCCCTGAGGCGCCCGGCGAGATTGCCCACAGAATCGGCAGGTATGTCGCTCAGATCGTCGGCGATGGCGACACGATACAGGTTGGCTACGGCAGCCTGCCCAACGCTATCATCGCGAGCCTGGGCGAGAAGAAGCACCTTGGGGTACACACCGAACTGCTCGGTGACGGCATCGTTGACCTCATGAAAAAAGGGGTCATTGACAACAGCCTCAAGACGGTGGACCGCGGAAAGACGATCGCTTCGTTCTGCATGGGAACGAGCGGGACTTACGAGTACATCTCGGACAACCCGAGCTTTGAGTTCAAGCCCATCGACTATACGAACGACCCGCTCGTCATAGCACAGAATCGCAACATGGTCGCTATAAACAGCACGCTCGCGGTCGACCTCACCGGCCAGTCGACGGCCGAGACTATCGGCCGGACGTTCTACAGCGGCGTTGGCGGGCAGGCGGATTTCATGAGGGGGGCGGTACTGTCCCCGGGAGGACAGACGGTGCTCGTGCTGCCCTCGACGACCGCCGACGGCAAGACGTCACGCATAGTGCCACACCTCTGGGACGGCGCTGGCGTCACGCTCGTGCGAGGCGACGTGTATTACGTCGTCACGGAGTACGGCATTGCTTATATGCACGGCAACAACGTGCGGCAGCGTGCGCTGCAACTCATCTCGATCGCGCATCCGCGCTTCCGGGAGTGGCTCGTAGACGAGGCGAAGAGGACCAACATGGTATATGCGGACCAGGCTTTCGTTCCTGGAGTGGAAGGCGAATACCCCGAGGAGCTGGAGAAGTACCGTACGACCAGGACCGGGCTGGTGATCCTCATGCGCCCGGTAAAGCTGAGCGACGAGCCGGTCGTGAAAGATTTCTTCTACTCGCTTTCCGACAAGAGTAACTACCGGCGCTTCATAATGCTGCGCAGGTACCTGCCGCACGAGATACTCCAGAGTTACGTTGCAATCGACTACACGAAGCAGATGGTCATCCTCGCGACAATCCCGGATGCGGAGAAAGAGCTCCTGGTGGGTGTCGGGCAGTACGTCGTCGACCAGGAAAAGCGCACCGCCGAGATAGCCCTTGCCGTACGCGACGAGTACCAGGCACGCGGCATCGGCTCCGAGCTGCTGGCATACCTTTCACAGATAGCCAAGAGCAGGGGGCTCGCCGGGTTCACCGCCGAGGTGCTGGGCGAGAACCAGCCTGTCCTGAACCTCCTCGAGAAGTCGGGGCTCGGCTTTAAGAAGTCTTTCAGCGACGGGGTCGGTTACGTCAACGCGACGTTCAAGAAATAGGACACACCCAGGACCGCTGCCGTCCGCCTACTCCTCATCTCATCGCCAGGGCATCCTGTCGATGAGCTGCCGTAACCCTCTTTTCAGCAACCGGCCGGTTCAACAGGCGCTGATGTCAGACGGTTTCACCACCTTTGACCTGGATTCTGGGTGGGTACTTATGGAATGTCTTGAGGTGGGCCCCCTGGACCGACCCGATGAGCGGTATGTAAACGAGCTTGCGTATCGTAAAGCTGTGCTCCTCCTTCGGGTCAAGGAACAGGTTGAAGTTCTTGCCGTACGTGTATTTGACCGTGTGGCCTGAGAAGCCACCCGGGGTGACCGTATCGCGATGGTCCATCTCGGTAGCGACCAGGACGAGCTTCCACGGGCCCACCCGCACGGCCGAGTGCTGGTCCAGCAGCCAGGCGTGTACCGCCAGCCGGTTTGACATCCAGGCCGGGTCGACAGCCCAGTGCGTACCCTCGGGGGCGGATTCCGCCAGCAGGAACGCGCGCTGGTCCACGCCGTCTATGAAGCGGTCCTGTGGCAGGTCCTCGACGCCCGCCAGGGCGCAGAACGTCGGAAAGATATCGCAGAAGTCGAAGAGCCCGTCCGAGGCGCGACCCGCTTCTATCATTCCCTTCCAGAAGAAGATTCCCGGTATGCGAATGCCGCCCTCCCACGTGGTCCCCTTCGAGCCGCGGAACGGGGTATAGGAGCTGTCGGGCCAGGACTCCATCTCGGGCCCGTTGTCCGACGTCACGAAGATGAGGGTGTTTTCGAGCTGCCCCGTCTCCTCGAGCGTGGTGAAGAGGCGTCCGAAGATGTCGTCCATCTCGACCAGCACGTCATGGAACGGATACTTGGCGCGCGACTTCCCCTTGAACTTGTCGGGCGGGTAGTTGTCGAAATGGCAACCGCGGGTGCCGTGATACAGGAACCAGGGTTTGTTGCTACCGGCCATCATGCGTATGAACTTCTCGGAGTAGTCGGCCCACTTCTCGTCCAGGTCCTTGACCGTCTCGAGGTCTATCTCTTCCTGCTCTATCTCCGGCGTGTCGAACTGCCCGGCCTTCGCAAGTATGTTGTGCTTGTTGAACTTCGCGTTCATCACCGCGTTGAAGATGAGCGGGTCGTTGACGATCTCGGGATAGAAGTAGTTGTCCCGCCACTCCGTGTACATGTCGGAGACACCGTAGAAGCCGTAGAACTCGTCGAAGCCTTTGTTCTGCGGGACGGACTCGGCGTTCTCACCGCAGTGCCATTTTCCGACAGCGCGAGTCGCGTAACCCGCTTTACTGAGAAGCTCCGGCAGCGTGACCTCGTCCTGGAGCCCGCCCGGTTGCCCGTACATCGGTGGGGTCAGGATGCCATGCCTTATTGGCAGGCGGCCGGTCATGAGGGTTGCGCGCGATGGAGAGCAGCTCGGCTGCGAGTAACACGAAGTGAGGCGCAGGCCATCGGCGGCGAGCCTGTCGAAGTTGGGAGTGGGCGCGCCGCGTAGGTGTCCGCCGCCATAGCAGCCGAAGTCGCCCCAGCCGACGTCATCCAGGATGTATACGAGGAAGTTGGGCTTCTTGCCAGTTCTCTTTTCCAGCTCGGCGAGTTTCTTCTCCGCGGCTTCGAGCCAGTCTGGGTGCATGAGGCGCGGCCCCCGGTTCTCCGCGTAGTAATCGATGATGCCGCCGAGGATGCGCTCGCCTTCGTCGGGCGGTATCACACCGGCATCGCGCCACTGCTGCTCGGCCATTTTCATCACGCTCCCGTTGGGTTGAACGGCCGGGTTCGAGACCCGCCAGCAAGCTCCGCTTGCCACTATTTCCACCACCGACCGGGTGTTTCCTGCCGCAGCCTTCTTCTTGAGCCGGGTCTCTCCGGGCCCGGTTCAAAAACCTGGGGTCAGATCTGGTTTTTGAAGGGGTCAGCCCTGGGGGGAGAGTTGGGGTAGGAGGTCGAAGAAGGGGAAGAGGGAGGGGTATTCGAAGGAGATTATCTCGGAGACGAGATCAGATTCGAAATGGAGGACCTGGATCGAGTGTGCGATGTAGAGACCGGTCGTCACGTCGCGCCTGTAAACCCCGAATGCGAGCTGGCCGTTGGCACGACGGGGCAGGAGACGCCAGCGGCCTTCAGCACCCTCACCGAGACGGTCCACTTCGAGATGGGCGAGCACAGCGTCCCTGCCGCCGTACCAGGCCGCGCCCGGCACGACCTGGAGCGTCACGCCGCCTGACAGTTGGCCGGCGAGGCTGCCGACACTTGTCGTTTCCCACGAATAGAGGTAACGCATGAATACCGCGGTCGCCGATTCGTCGCTCGGTGGCTCGCGCCTGCCGAGGTCCCTCAGATAGAAACCGTCCATATCGCCGCGGGCATCCTCGAGCAGCCCGATGGTCTTCGCCGGGCTCGTGACCATCGCCGCCGCGACTTCGACCACGTCCCAGCCGAGTACGTCGGAGAGCAGGAGCGCCGCCCGTCTGACCGGCTCGATCCTCTGGAGCGCTTCGATGAAGTAGAGGGAGATGCTCTCCCTGGTGCTGAATAGCGACTCGGTCAGGAATCCGGGTGCGTCCTCTACGATGGCCCCATTGTCCGGGTACAGGTCGTCAGGGAACGGCTCCAGCCAGCCGAAGTGCACGGGCTCACGGTTGAGCGCGACGGGGTCCGAAGGTTGCAGTGCGAGTGCGGGCAGCGTGCGCGGGGCCTTTTCCACGAGCGACTCGACGCAAGCTTCGACAGCCATCCGATACAGGGGCCATGCGCCCCCGGCCGCACCGGGACCCGGGCCCTGGCGCGCTCTGCGCAATATGTCCTCGGTAAGCCTGTCGGCCTCCAGCAATGACCCTGACATGCGGTAGGCAAACAACCTCAGCTCATCGCGATACTCCTCGATCCGTGACACTACGCCGCTCCGTGACAGTGCTTGAACTTCTTGCTGCTCCCGCAAGGACAGGGGTCGTTGCGCCCCGCGGAGTCAAACGCCTCGAGTGTATGTGCCTCTTCCTCGGCGATGATGTCCATGATATCCGCGGGAGAGCGACCAATCCGGTAGAGCTCGGCAATAGCGTTCATCGGCCCCTCGATATGCTCGAAGAAAGCTTTGTACCCGGCGCAGAGGTAGTTCAATCCGGACCCACCATCGGGGCTCTTCGCAAAACGGTTCTTGGGGCACTCCCCCCGGCACGCGAAGAGCACTTCGCAGTCGGTACAGCAACTGGGGAGGGTGTCCCGTTTGGCGGCGCGGAAGCTTCTCTGCTCATCCGAGGCGACGAGCTCGGATATCGGGCGCTCCATGATATTTCCGAGGAGGTTTCGCGGCTCGACAAAGTGGTCGCAGGAGTACAGGTCTCCGTTGTGCTCCAGTGCCAGCGCATCGCCGCACGATTCATCGAAGATGCACGCCAGTGCGGGCGCGCCCACCCACGAGGCGAACGCCGCTTCGAACATGTTCACGTGAACCCTGCCGACATCGGCGCGGAGCCACTCGTCGAAAATCGCGATCAGGAAGTCGCCCCACTGCGCGGGGTCGACGGACCGGTCGGTCACAGTGTTGCCTTGCTGCAGAAGCGTTGTGCCGTCGGCGTTGATGCGCTCGACGATCGGAATGAACTGTATCCACTCGACGCCGAGTTCGTCGCGGAAGAACCCATAGACGTCGAGCGGGTGGGGCGCGTTTGCGGCGTTGACGGTGCAGAGGATGTTGAACTCCACCCCTCGCTCCTGCATGAGCCGTGCGGCCCGCAACACCCTGTCGAACGTGGGCCCACCGCGCTTGTCATGGCGATACCGGTCATGGATCTCTCGCGGCCCGTCCATCGACAGGCCGACGAGGAAATGGTTTTCGCGCAGGAATTCGCACCACTCGTTGTCGAGGAGGGTGCCGTTGGTCTGGATCGTGTGTGAGACTTCCACGCCGGTACCGGCGCACTGCCGGGCATATTCCACGGAGCGCCTGAAAAAATCGATGCCCATCATCGTCGGCTCCCCGCCCTGCCAGGCGACGATTGCCTCGGGGACATTTTGCGCGTCGATGTACTGGCGTACGTATTCGCGCATGACCTCGTCGTCCATGCGGAAGCGGCTGCCGGGGTAGAGCCTCTCCTTGGTCAAGAAGAAACAGTAGTCACAGTCGAGGTTGCAGACCGGGCCGGTAGGTTTGGCCATTACGTGAAAAGCGGATAGCCGCTGAGGCTTCTCCACTGGCGCCTCCCTTTTCGCAGAACCTGCATCGCAACAAGTATTCAATCCGAACCGGGCGCTCATGGCAATGCTCCCCCAGACCAAACACTTGAGGGCGGTCTCTCCAGGCCGCCCGGAGTCAGGCCTGAGAGACCAGGCTCAAGAAGAGAAGGGGGTTTCTTGAGTTGACAGGGGGGCTCTGGTGGGCATAGACTCCCTGTATTCTTGTATATACAAGTTGCGCTTAACGAAGCGGAGAACTCGATGGATGGCGGCGAGAAGATAGACGCAGGCTCCTTCACCCCGGCGTACTTCCAGCTTGCGCAGATAATCCATGGCGAGATAATGAGCGGCGAGCTCCGCGCGGGTGACCGCGTGCCGAGCGAGAACGAGCTCTCCGACCGCTACGGGCTGAGCCGGATGACAACAAGAAAAGCGATCGGCGTCCTTACCGACGAGGGCTTCGTCCGCCCCGAGAAAGGCAAGGGAACGTTCGTCAGCACGCCCAGGGTCGACGGAGGCATGTTCCTGATACCGGATTTCCACGAGGAGATGCGCGAACAAGGTGTCGAATCCGAGGTCAGGCTGCTCGGCGTAAAGGTTGTTCGGGCGGGGCAGGTACAGGCCGACAGGCTGGGCACAAGGAAGGGCGAGCGCGTAATCTACCTCGAGAGGATTCTCGAGGGTGGAGGCGAGCCGCTCGTCTTCGACAGAAAGTATCTCCTCCTGGACCGATCTCAACCACTGCTCGAGGCCGAGCTCGGACATGGCTTGACGGCGGACCTCTTCGCCGACGTGCCGGAGATGGCGCCGGTCAGGGCCGACCTCAGCCTCTCCGCCACCACACTCACGGCGCGCGAGGCGCGGCTTCTCGACAGCAGAAAGGGCGCGGCCGCGTTCTGCATGGAGCAACTCATCTACGCGGTCAACGACAGGCGGGTCATATGGGGATGGATGATATACCGCGGCGACAGGTTCAACTTCAATTCTTCTAACCGACTTCTCTGAGGTGATGCGGGTGGACTTGCCCGAGAGGCTCGTCAAAGCGATGGGAGACCTCGACGAGGATCAGGTGCTGGAGCTCGCGGGCAGCATGCTCGCCTCCGGCGCCGAGCCGCTCGAGATCATCGAGCTGTGCCGCGAAGGATTCAAGATCGTCGGCGACAGGTACGAGAGGCGCGAGTACTTTCTGAGCGGGCTCATCATCTCCGACGATATCTTCGGGAACGTAATGGGCCTGCTCGATCGCTCGCAGTGCTTCAAGCTGGATGATTCTCAGAAGCTGGGCAAGGTTGTGCTTGGCGCTCCTCTCGGAGACGTGCACGACATCGGCAAAGAGATCGTATCAATGCTCCTGCGATGCTCTGGATTCGAGGTCGTCGACCTCGGAGTAAACGTAAGGCCGTCGGAGTTCCTCGAAGGCGCGGTCGACAGCGGGGCGGGCGTGGTCGGGATAAGCGCGCTCATAACGATGGCTTACGAGCCGCTACGCGAGACAGTTGCCGCGTTCGAGCGCGAGGGACTGCGACAGCGGGTCAAGATAATGCTCGGCGGAGGCGCTGTCTCCCAGCGCGTGTGCGACTACGCCGGGGCGGATGCCTGGAGCCGCGACGCGTCAGATGCGGTCAAATTCACCAGGCAGTTTTCTGGAAAGGAGTGATTCTGGTGAGTGAGGACATTGCTGCATTGATAGCAGATGTGGACGAGGAGCGGACCCTGGCTGCCGTAGCGAGCGCGCTCGACGCCGGCACCGACCCGCTGCTGCTGGTCGAAGCCCTAAGGCATGGGATGTCTTCTGTCGGGGAACGGTTCGAGGCCCGGGAGTACTTCCTGCCGGACCTTATACTCTCCGCCGACATCTTCAACCAGGCGACGGCGCTCATCGAGCCCAGGCTCGAGGGCGGGAGCGGGCCGTCGAGGGGCGGCGTTGTCATCGGCACCGTCCAGGGCGATATCCACGATATAGGAAAGAACATCGTTGCGACGATGCTGCGGTGCTCCGGCTACGACGTCCACGACCTTGGTGTCGACGTGCCCCCAGCCGCGTTCGTCGGGAAGGTGAAAGAAACCGGCGCGGGCCTTGTCGCCATGTCCGGACTGCTCACGTTTGCCTTCGACTCGATGAAAGAGACCGTTCAGGCGTTTGCCGACGCGGGCCTGCGCGATTCGGTCAAGATGATGATAGGCGGCGGTCCGGTCAACGAGACAGTACTCGACTACTGCGGCGCCGACGCGTACGGGAAAGACCCATCGGAAGCCATAAGGCTCGCTGGAGCTCTCATCGACGCTGCATTGCCACTTGGTTCTCAAACCAGGTCTAGACCTACTTGAGCCGGATCTCTCAGGCCCGGGTCGGATACAGGCTTCAGCCACGCGAACGAGTCGGCATCGATTCAGGGGGGCAATATGAAGATGACCAAACGCCTTTTCGAGAACGACACGATGACGGCGGAGGAGCGGCTCCAGGCCGTGATTAACCTCCAGGTCCCGGACAGGGTGCCCTCGAGCCCGTTTATCTACTACTTCGCCGCGAAGTACGCGGGCATAACCGTCCACGAGCTGTGGAGCGAGCGCAAGAGGTACCTCGCGGCGATCGACAAGTGCTTCGACGAGCTGGGGCCGTGGGATGCCTATTACCCGGTCAACCCGCGTTATCCGGAGATCTACACTCTCATCATGCCGATGAAGGCTCGCTGGCCGGGCATAGACCTCCCGCCGGACAGCATCTGCCAGCTCCTCGAGACGGAGGTAATGAAAGCCGAGGATTACGCCTGGGTGAGTGAGATGGCTGGCAAGTGGGGGCGCCTTTCGTATGTCGGGTTCTTCCTGAGGATGATAGCTCGCGCGTGGGACCACATCGACGAGGGCTTTGGCGCGTTCACGTACGCAGTGCCGAGGATGGTCCACCACCTTGCCGGCTGGAGGCTGGAGTTCGACTCCTGGAGGCGGCGCGGTGTCACGACCCTTTACGGTTTCCTGCCCGAGGTGGCGTTCGACAGCTTCTCTCTTGCGCGAGGGCTGATGCCTTTTGTGAAAGATTGCAGGGTGCGCCCCGAGGAGGTTGCCAGGGCCGCCGAGGATCTAACCGAGGGTTACTACTTCATCACCAGGGTCATCTGCGCGCTCATGGGCATCCCGAGGGCCCAGTTGTTCCTTCACAGGTCCTCCAACGACTTCCTGTCGCCGAAGATGTTCAACGAGCTCGCGTTCCCATCACTCAAGAGCCTGGTGGACAGGCTCGTGGCGGCCGGTATTCAGGTCGTGTTGCACTGCGACGGCAACTGGGACCTCAACCTCGAGAAGCTCCGCGAGCTGCCGGCGGGAAACTGCATCGTGGAGTTCGACGGGCCAAGCAATATCTTCCTGGCCAAGGAGGTCATAGGCGACCGGATGTGCATCATGGGAGACGTGCCGCCGGACATGCTCTGCCTTGCCTCCGTGTCCGAGGTCGACGAGTATTGCCATCGCCTGATCGAAGAGGTCGGCAAGGGCGGTGGCTACATTATGGCTTCGGGCTGCGAGGTGCCGCCCAACGCCAGGCCCGAGAACGTCAGGGCCATGCTGGGCTCCGTGACCAAGTACGGGTATTACGGGACGAAACCGCGCGAACAGTCACCCATCCCCGAGCCACACACCATGCCCACTTGAGCACGGACCAATCACTTGACCCTGCTTAAAGCGGAGGGGGAAGTGCCTTGCCTGCTTGTGTTCCCCAGGCTTATTGAAGACCATAGGGGAGGCCTGCTCCGCAACGCTTCGGTCTGAAATCAGGTGAGTCTTTCGAAGCCGCCAAAAGGGCAACGCGCTCTTCGGCGGCTCGTTTGTTCTTGATGGAGCAGGACAAGAACGGTCTGACAGGCCTATCAGGCGGGGGAGCACCGGGTTCGCGGTTGATGCTATACTCTTACGTTGTTTGGACGGTTGGTCGATGCGCTCGGGAAAGGCATGAATGGACGCGTTTTCGAGTATCTCAAAAATAATAAGGCGCCACCCATGGACAGTTGTATCCATCTGCCTCGCAATGACAGTGGGGCTGGGTTTCGGGCTGCTGTTCCTCAAGGGTCATGTGACTTACCAGAGCCTCCTCCCGCAGAAGTTTCCCAGCGTGCAGGCCATCAACTCGCTCGATAAGAAATTCGGCGGCATATCATACGAGTATGTGCTGATCAAGGCGCCTGACGTCACTGACAACGACATAACGCAGTTTCTCGTCGGCCTCGACGAGAACCTCAACAAGGACCCCCGGTTCAACGCCGGACAGATACAGACGCGCACAAACGCAGCGGGCCAGAAGGTGCTGGTCATCCAGGATTACCTGACTCCCTTCATCGCGAATATGCAGCGTGAGATGGCCTCCCGCGGCATAAACCTTCCGATGAGCGATGTGACGAACGCCAACGTAAAGACTTTCACCGGCAAAGATTTCCACGCGGTGGTCGGGCAGGACTACCTCGCCAACAGGCAGGCTTCCGAGCAGGTCGTCGGCAGGTTCATAACGCCTGACAGGAAGGCCGCCCTTGTGATGATCAAGACCGGTCCGCTCACCGAAAAACAGCAGGTGAAGCTGGGCGCCGACTTAGATAATTACTTCCACAGCAAGCTTGGGTCGATGAAAGGTGTGACCATGAGCATCTCGGGCGACGCGACTCTCGCCCGCGATTTCAACACGCACATAAAGAACACGACCATACTGCTCTTCGCCATCGCGCTTTCGCTGGTCATCCTGACGTTGTTCGCCGCGTTCAGGCGTGTATCCGATACCGTCCTGCCGATCGCGATAATGCTGCTCGCGCTGGTGTGGACGTTCGGCCTGTGCGGATGGGTGGGTATCCAGTATACGGTGGCGGTGATCGCCGTCATGCCGCTGTTGCTGGGCCATGCCCTCACATTCGTCGTTCCTTTCGTCGCGCGGTTCTACGAGGAGGTCGAGCGCTACGCGAAGCCGGTCGAGTCCGTGGGCAAAGCACTGACGGCGGTGGGTGTCGCGCTGCTGCTCGCGGCAATAACCAACACGTTCGGGTTTATGGTGTTCGGGTTCAGCGTCCTTCCGGCTCTGCGCGATTTCGGGATTACCTGCGCGATTGGAAACCTGTTCATCTTCACCCTGAGCGTTACCATGCTGCCTGCTGTCATCGTGCTCCGCGAGCGAGCCCTCGAGAGGAAGGCCGGGGTCGGCGACCAGAAGACCATGTACTTTGACGGGCTGTCGCTGCGCAAGAGCCAGGGCTGGTTCACCCGGGCCACCAACCGCACCCTGGATTCTTTCACCAGCCTTTCCACCAGGTACTCCACGCCGGTCATCGTCGTCTTCGCGGTCGTCATCATCCTCGGGTTCGTCCAGCTGCACGGCCTCAAGACCGACTCCGACCTTCGCAAGCTGGTCCCCAAGAGCCTGCCCGGAATGAGCGCCAACTTCGAGCTCGAGAAGTACTTCGGCGGTCACCAGCAGGACGTCATCATGGTGACCGGCGATGTGATGTCTCCAAAGTCGCTCGAGGCGATGGCGGCGCTTGAAAAGGCCGTTTCAGGTGAGAACGGCGGTGGGTTGTACACCGGCAAGGGCGTAACAGGTCTTCCCGACGTGCTCGCCGCGGTCAACAACGGCAAGCTACCCTCGACAAGGCAGGAGGCCGAACAGGCGCTGAAGACCGCCGAGGCTAACGGGGGTTACGTGATCGGAGGCCTTTTGAGCAAGGACGGCAACTCCGCGCTTGTAACGCTCAACGGATCTGGAGCCCAGTCGACCGCAGTCGTCGACAAGAAGATGCAGCTCCTGACGAACGCCGGAAACCAGTACCTTCGCGGCCAGGGACTTACCTTCAAGCTGGGCGGGATGACGCCGCTGACAAAGGACATGACCAAGAACATCATACCCACCGAGACTCTTTCATCGATCCTGTCGCTCGTGCTGTGCGCGCTCGTGCTCGTTATCATCTTCCGCTCGTTCGCGTACGGGTTGATCACGCTCACTGTCGCGCTGGCCGGTGTGGCAGCCGAGATCGGCTTCCTGACTATTGTAAACTGGCCGCTCGACATCATGACTTCACTGGTGTCGGCACTTGTGATCGGGATTGGTGTCAATTTCGGTATCCTGTTCACGCACCGCTTCATTCAGGAAAAGGGCGTGGGAGAGCACACCACCGCCGACGCGATAGGCATCACGATGTCGAATCTCGGGCGGGCAAACGTAATCGCAGCGCTGACCACGGTGGCGGCATTCGTGATAGTCATGTTCTCGGGCATCGTGCCGCTCGGGCGCTTCGGCGCGGTCACCGCCGTTGCGATAACAGTTTGCGTCGTCGCCTCATTGACATTGATGCCCGCGCTTCTCTACCGCCTGTCGGCGAGGACCGATTCGCCCGAGGAGCCTGCTTTCCAGGAGAGGGATCCCGAGCCACTTGTGACTTGACCCGGGTCAGCCCCCCAACACGGGGCCCGTCTGACCCACAAGCATTCTCGTTCACCGGCGCTCTGAGGCGTGGTCCGCCCCCGGCTGTTATTCACCGGTAGCTCTGCTTATCAGGTTCCTAAGGCTTTCTATCATCGAGTTGAAGACCATCTTGAGGCTCTCGAATTCCTCCCCCGGTGTGACCTCGACCTCGATATCCAGGTCACCTTCCATTGCCAGTTCCGCGGCGGCCTCCAGCTCGTCCATCGGTTTGGTTATTCTTGTGCGGATCAGGTAGCTCAACACGAAGAACGTTATCAGTATCAAGGCAACGGTGGTTATTCCGATCACTATTCCAAGGACTTCATTAACGCTTCTTTTTTCATTTCTGTAATAACTGTCGATGGCAGCGATATCTTTTGCCATCGGTTTG